>DASRGL010000472.1:0-8749 GCA_035651115.1 Chthonomonadaceae bacterium | reverse complement strand
CGCAGCCGAACACCATCTATGTGCGCCTGACGACCGTCACTCCGGAGCAGGCGCACGCGCCGCTGCTCCATCGGGTCGGCAAAGACTTCAACGTGGTCGTCAATATCGAGCGCGCCGCCTTCGACGACGAGGAGGGCGGCTGGATCGAGATCACGCTCTCCGGGCCGCTGACGGAGGTGCAGCGCGCCATCGCCTATCTGCACACGACCGGCATCCATGTCAATCCGCGTCAGCGTTCCGTGACAGACTACGGCAATCTTTAGCCCTCGGTTCGCGCTGTCCGGGGCTTCGTCCGCCGAAGCGTTTCCGGCCAACGCCGCCATTTCAGAAACAGAGCGAATTTGGCCTGGCGTCCGCGCCCGGATTGTGCTACAATAAATGACGGGAACTTTTGTACTCTACCTGCCCGTAGATTTGAGTGGACATTGATAACTACATACCGAAAGGAGGGATAGGCATGAATCAGCCCGTTCGCGTGAGCCTCGTGTTTCCACGAAGCGGGCAGCAAGTGTTCGTTAACGTTCCACCCCACGTTGCGAGATACGTGGAATCGCTTCGTTCCGATCACAAGCAGCAACCGTCAGACCTTTATACCCCGTCCGCCGCGTCTCATGGCCCGCGTCATCCTGGCGGCGACACGCACGCGCAATAATGCAATCCTACTTTCATCGAGACTTGTCCGATCCGTAGAATTGGCTCTTTTTCCCTTTCTTCGCTGCGTGCAGACGACAGGAACCGCCCCGGAACCGCTACAGGTTCCGGGGCGGTTTCGCTTTCCGCCCTCCCGCCCATCCTAATGCACAAAGAGGAGTCCGGCGGCCAGGCGCGAATAGTAATATCGAAGAGACCTTTGCCCGGCGAATGAATTCGCGGCTGGAAAAGCACGGAGTCGGCCTGCGCCGACTCCCCAGAGGGCGCAACTTGTTGCGCCCCTACTCCCTCCCCCTGTTCTTAGCCGTCCCAACTCGTGTTGGAACAGACGGCTCTTGCAGTGGGTTAGGGAGGGGGCCGCTTTTCCGGCAGCGGTTTCAACTGCCCAGGGATGCAAACAGTTCAGGACGGCGCGCGTAACTTTTGGAAGGGTCTGCCGTCTAACCTGCAAACGGCCTGCTCGCGCGGCCATGCGATTTACCGATAATTGGATAGAGACGCCCGCTCCGTCGTTCCCCAGCTTTGCGTTCCTTCGGAATGACCGGGTGGCCCCTCAAGACAAGGCTGTTACGTCTCTGCTACGCTACGGGAGGCACGCGCATTCGGTCGGAGGGAGAAAAAAGCGAAGATGAAAGAGTTGGGCGAGCCGCTTCAGCAGAAGCTGGCGGCGACGCGGCGGTGGTGGCGTGCCACGCGCCTTCTGGGCGGGCTGGCCTGGATGGTCTGCGTCGTCGTGGCGCTGGGCCTGGTCTGTTTCCATCTGGATCGGGCGCTCGTGCTATCGGCGGGCGCGCGGCAGGCATGGCGCATCGGCATCGGTCTGGCCGGGCTGGGAACGCTGCTGCTCGTCCTGCTGCGCTTCGTCCTGCGTCCCCTGCCGGACAAGACGGTGGCTGTCGCCGTGGAGCGGCGCTATCCCCTGCTGCGCGAGCGTCTGCTGACTCTCATAGACCTGGCCCCGGCGCTGGCCGCCTCCGGCGCGCACGCCGCCTCCTTCTCCGTGCCGATGGTCTCCTCCCTGGCCGCCGAGACGGAACGCGACGCCGCCGACCTCGATTTCCGCCGCGCCGTCAGCCTGCGCCCCCTGCGCGTCGCCGCTCTGACCGCCCTCTTCACGCTGATTCTGCTCGCGCTGCATCTTGCCCTCGCGCCGGAGGCGTTCGCCGTCTGGCTGCGCCGCATGGCCTCGCCTTATGCCGACATCGCCCCCTTCGCCAGCACGCGCCTCTGGGCGCTGCCCGACGCCGAGGTGCTGCCGCGCGGCGAAAGCCTGACCGTCCGGGTCATTACGCAGGGCGCGCCCGTCGAACTCTCCACCCTGCGCTATCGCGCGACCGGCGACGGCGCGAACGCCTGGAAGACGATAGACCTGCGCCAGCCCAAGACGCTCTCCGCGCAGGACGCCTCGCTGCGCACCCTGCCCGATGTGCAGCCGCAGCAACGCGGCAGCGTGCGCGAGTTCCGCTACCGCTTCCCGAACGTCACGCAGAGCCTCGAACTCTACGCCACCGCCCGCGACGGACGCTCCAACGCGCGCCTGGTGACGGTCGAAGACCGCCCCACCCTGCTCAATATGCGCCTGACGCTGCACTTCCCGGCCTACACGCATCGCGGCACGCAGGTCCTGGCCGAATCCACCGGCAACATCGCCGCGCCCGCTGGAACGACGGTCGAGGCGCAGGCCATCGCGAACAAGCCGCTCCGCCGCGCGCATTTCCAGCAGGAGAACGGGCCGGGCGGCGACTGGAAAGTGGAGGGCGAGAAGGCGTCCGGCAGCCTGTCGGTCTGGAAAGACGGCTCCTATACCCTGGCGCTGACCGACCGGCACGGCTTCGGCAATCCCTCCGCGCCGCGCTATACTATCCGCGCTCTGAAAGACCAGGCTCCCTCCGTACAGATCACCCGTCCGGCCACCGACATAGACCTGGTTCCCAACGGCAGCCTGCCGCTCGTCGCGCGCGCCACCGACGATTACGGCGTCGCCAGTATGCGGCTGGCCTACGACGGCCTGCGCGGAGAGGAAGACAAAAAGCCGATACGAACGGCGCGCGGCGCGTTTGCCCTCCCCGGCCCGAACGGAACGCCGCAGGCCAACGTTGCCGTGCGCTGGAACATCGGCAGCGTCAAGGCCAAGCCCGGCGACATCCTGCGCTATGAAGTCCAGGCCACCGACGGCGATACCATTCGCGGCCCGAACACCGGACGCTCGCTCTCCTATCGCATCCACGTCGTCAGCCTGACCGAGATGCAGTTGCGCCTCAAGCAGCAGTTGGACGAGGAGGCGCGGGCCATCGCGCAACTGCGGCAGCGGCAGATCGAGGCGCAGCAGGCGCTGGCACAGGCGCAGAGGAAGCCAAACCAAGAGGCGGTCTCCCGCGCGCAGGAGGCGCAGCGTTCCGTCGCGCAGGAGACCCGCGTGGCCGCGCAGCGGATCAACGAACTGAGCGCGCAACTGGAGAACAACAACCTCGCCACGCCCTCCGAGATGCAGCGCCGGGACGCTGCGCAGCAGACCTTGCAGCGCCTGGCACAGCAGAAGATGCCCGCCGCAGCCGACGCCATCGCGCGCAGTCGGACGCAGGCGGAGCGGCAGGAGAGCGAGATACGGCACGAGATCGAGAAGGCGCAGCAGTTGCTCTCCCGCACGCCCCCGCTCGACCAGTTGGCGGCGGAGGCGTCCCGGCTGGCGCAGGAGCAGCAGCGTCTCGGCGACAGCGCCCGCTCCCTCTCCGAGGACATCCACGCCGCGCGCCAGAAGGAGGGGCCGAACGCCCGCCTCTCGCCGGAGCAGCGCATCGGCATGGAGACGGAGCGCAAGCAGCAGGCCGAGGCGACGGCGGAC
This sequence comes from Chthonomonadaceae bacterium, assembly GCA_035651115.1. Classification (GTDB taxonomy): domain Bacteria; phylum Armatimonadota; class Chthonomonadetes; order Chthonomonadales; family Chthonomonadaceae; genus DASRGL01. The sequence continues at coordinate 5,256 of DASRGL010000472.1, read as the reverse complement.
ACGAAACGCCTTCAGCAGCAGTTGACACAGGCGGCAAAAGCCGCCCAGGAGCGCGGCGACACGAAAGAGGCGCAGGCGCTGCAGCGCGCCCTCAAGGCGCTGCAAAAGGGCAACGCCGCAGGCAACCAGCAGCAGGCGCAGAAGGCTCTCCAGCAGAACCGTCCGGGGGCGGCGGCTCCCTCGCAGGATCGGGCCGCTTCCGCCCTGCAAAAGGCGGCAGAGGCCGCGCAGCAGGCCGCGTCCCAGGTCGCCAGCGACTCGCCCCAGGCGGCGGCAGACCGGCTCGAACAGGCGGCAGAGCGTCTGCGCGCGCTGGCCGACAAGCAGCGGGAGGTCGCCGGGCAGGTCGCCCAGAATCCGAACGCGCAGCAGAGCCGCCAACTGGCGCAGCAGGAGCGCAGCATCCAGAACCAGGCCGAGCAGGTGCAGCAGAACCTCCGCAACGCAGAGGGCGCGCAGCAGAGCCTGCAAAATGCGCAGCAGAGCCTCAGCCAGTCCGCGCAGCAGCTCAGCCGGAACAACTCGCAGTCGGCCCGCTCACCCTCCCAGAACGCGCAGCAGCAGCTACAGCGCGCCGCGCAGCAGGCGGCCCGCGCCGCGCAGCAGTTGCGGCAGCAGCAGGCCGCCAACGAGATGCGGGAGCGCATCGAGCGGCTGGCGCAGATACAGCACGGCCTGCAACAGGCGACCCAGCGCCTCGGCCAGCGCAAGGAACTCGACCGTAACGAGCGGCGGGAACTGGATCAGATGGCGGCGCGGCAGGAACGGGTCGAGTATGAGGCGCGCGATCTGGCGGATCGGTTCCCCTCCCCGGCCTTCAAGCAGGCGCTTCGCATGGCCTCGCGGCAGATGCACCCGGCCACGATGAACCTGAACCATAACCCGCCGCTTCCCAACGAGGAGACGGTTCAGGCGCAGGGCAAGGCGGCGCGCACGCTGGACACCATCGCGCAGGCGCTCCGGCAGCAGGCGCAGGGATCGCAGCAGGGCGACCCGCAGCAGGGCGGTCAGAGCGGCGGCAATATGTCGGCGCAGGAGGCGCAGGAGGCGGAAGCCCTCGGCGAACTGCTGCTGGCGCGCGGCCTGCAACAACAACTGCGGCAGGATACGGGCGCGCTCGACCAGGCCCGCGCTCGCAACAAGGACGAGAAGCTGACCGTTCCGCAGCAGCGCGAGGTCAACCAGCTCACGCAGGGCCAGCGCGACGCGCAGAGCATCGCCGAACACGCGGGCGAGATGCTGAACAACATCCCCGGCGTCGGCGACAACATCAAGGCGGCGACGCAGCAGATGAGCCAGGCGGCGCAGAAACTGCTCCTCCAGCAGACCGGCAGGCCGACGCAGGCCCACCAGGACGAAGCCGCGCGCCGCCTCGATCAGGCGGCGAACCAGGCGCAGCAGGCCATGCAGCAGCAGCAACAGCAGCAGCAGGCCCAGCAGCAGGCCCAGCAGGGCGCGCCCCGGCCCGGCCAGCGCGGCAGCCAGCCTCCCACCAGAGCCATCACGCGGCTGCAAGGCGTGCAGCGCGGCGCGATCTCCGCGCCGGAGAGCCGGGAAGGACGCGGCTTCGGCGCGCTGCCGCCGCGCGCCCAACGCACCCTCCGCGAAGGGCAGCAGGAGCGTGTCCCCGCCGAATTCCAGGAACTCGTAGACCGCTACTACAGATCGCTGGCGGAGAAGAAGCGATGATTCGTTTCTCTGTTTTCGCCTTTCTCTGCTTTTCGTCTGTGTTCCTCTGGGGTGAACCCTCCGCTCTGGCGCAGGGGCGGGCGCGGCGTCCGGCAGTCGTGTCGCCGTGGGACGTGGAGGCGCGGGAGTATCTCGGCACGCCCCAGTCCGAGGCCGCGGTGCGGCGCGGGCTGGCCTATCTCGCCTCGCGGCAGGAGGCGGACGGTCACTGGCGGAGCGGCGGCTATCGCACGGAGGTCGCCATCACGGCGCTGAGCCTGCTGGCCTATCTCGCGTCGGGCCACCAGCCGGGGCGCGGGCGCTACGGCCTGATTCTGGACGAGGCGGTGAACTATCTCGCCAACAGCGTGCGGATGGACGGCAATTTCGGGCCGGCGGGCCTGATACGCGGCGGGCCGGGAGGCGGCGGGCCGGCGATGTACGGACATGGCTTTGCGACGCTGGCGCTCTGCGAGGTCTACGGCATGACGCGCCGCCATGACCTCAAGCCCAAGATTCAGGCCGCCGTCCGGCTGATCGAGGATACGCAAACTCAGGACGGCAGCCGCTACCGGGATGGCGGCTGGCGCTATCAGCCGATCCAGGGCGACGCCGACATCTCCGTGACGGTCGTGCAGGTGCTGGCGCTGCGCGCCGCCCGCAACGCCGGGTTCAAGGTCGCGCAATCCACCATTGACCGGGCGATGGCCTATATGCGCCGGTGCGCCAACAACCCGGACGGCGGTTTCAGCTACCAGGTGGGGCAGCAGCAGTCCGGCCCGGCGCGCACGGGCGCGGGCGTCCTCTCGCTGATCATGGGCGGGCTGCGCGGCACTCCCGAATGTCAGGGCGGGCTGCGCTATCTCGTGCAGCATCCGCTCGACCGCGCCAACGAGTGGCCCTATCGCGAACACTTCTACTACGCGCTCTACTATGTGACCCAGGCGATGTATCAGGCGGGCGGCGAATACTGGCGGCAGTGGTTCCCCACCGTCCGGGATCGGCTCGTGCGAATGCAGGACAGCGACGGCAGTTGGTCGCGCCTGGATGGTTACTCGGAGGCCGGGCCGGAGTACGCGACGGCGATGGCCGTTCTGGTGCTGCAAGTCCCGGCGGGCCTGCTGCCCATCTACCAGAAATGATGAACCACAGAGGCACAGAGACACGGAGGTGTCACGGAGAAAGACCTGCTGAGGAGACCAGGAGGAAAGGAAGCCAGAGGAGAATCCCCTTTTTGTCCTTCCTCCTGTTTTTCTCCGTGTCTCCGTGCCTCTGTGGTTCGATTTGTTTTTCTCAGAAGTTGCCGGTGGCGGAGCGCATCACGGAGAACGTCTACCGTGTCGGCAAGGCGACGATAGACATGGCGGCGCGGACGGTGACCTGCCAGGGCGAGATCAATATGGACAGCGGCCCCATCGAGTACCTGGCGGTCGCGCCGCTCGGCAAGACTCACGAGAGCCTGCTAAAGGTGGAGGTGCGCCCGCTGCACCTGCAGGTGGCGCTGCTGCTGCTCGGACTTGAACCGAAGAACGTGTTGAAGCGTCAAGGAGATAAGACCACGCCGCAAGGCGCTCCGGTCGAGATTTTCGTGCGCTGGCGGGACAAGGACGGGAAGCCGCAGGAGGCGCGGGCGGAGGAGTGGGTCGTCTCCATGCCGGGCAGCAAGCCGATGCCGCCGCAGGACTGGGTCTTTACCGGCTCGCGTATCCTCAAGGAGGGCTTCGAGGCCGATCTGGAGAAGTCGCTGGTGGCGGTCTGGCACGATCCTGCCGCCATCCTGGACAATCCCTCGCCCAGCGGCGCGACGAACGCCTATGCCGTCAACGCCAAACGCGCTCCGAAACGCGGCACGCGCATCGAGTTCGTCCTCAAGGCGAAGCCGATTCTCAACAAGCCGGATAAAGGCGTGCAGGAAAAGCCCTCGTGAGTTCATGGCGGTGGAGGAGACGAATATGGCAACCATCAGTATTGAAGAACTTTATGACCGGTATATCAAGCCCCGACCGACTACGGAGCGGCTGCGCCTGCTGGCAATGACCGCCCAGGATCTGGCGGAACAACCTGTCGAGGCAGAGGAGAAACCACAGCGTAGCATCATGGAGTTACATGGGCTAGGGGCAGAACTCTGGGAAGGAGTAGATGCTCAGGAGTACGTCAACGAGTTACGTAAAGAGTGGGATCACCGCCCGTGAACACATCACTGCGGGAGCGGACAGAGCAGGCGAAGCCGAGGCACGGCGTGCCTCTGTATGGCGTTGCCGTCGTGTTCAGGCGGCAGATGCGCAGCCGTAACGCCTGGCGCGATCTGGCCTGGACAGGCGCGCTGTTGGGCGGACTGCTGGCGCTCTCCGCCGCGCTGCAAAGCGCCTGGGCGCAGAGCCGTGTCTATTCCGGGAACGCGCCGGATTTCCTGCTGCGCTGGCTGACGATGGGCGCGGCAGGCGCGGCCTTGCTGTTCTTGCCGTGCGCGGCGGCGTTGGGCGCGGGAGCCGTCCCGCCGCAATCCGAGTTCGAGGCAACACAGACGGCCCTGCTGACACGCCTGACCGCCTTCGACCTCTGCGCCGGGCGTCTGCTGGCGGGGTTGTGGCCGGTTCTCTCGACGCTGCTGGCGTCGTGCGCGTTCTGGCTGGCGGCGCAGTTGGGCTGGCGGTTCGTTCCGGGCGCGCTGCATGGGTTCGGGCCGATCTGCGTCGCGCATCTGACGCTGCTTTGCGCCGTCTTTATGGTTGGGGCAGTCGGTTTTCTGTTCGCGACACGGCTGCGTCCGGGGCGCGTGTGGGGACGTGGGGCGACTGTGGCGCTGCTCTGGACGCTGTTCTGTATGACGGCCCTGTTTCTCGCCAACCCGTTGCTGTCGCGCCTGAAAGACCCGGTGCGGCTTATTGAGGGAACGCTGCTCATCAATCCGGTGTCTGCCGTCACGACGGCGTTCGATATGGACGTTCTGCGCACGAACTGGCTCTATGACCGGACGGACGCGCCGCAATATCCGTTCGCCTATCCGCCGCCTCTGGCTTCGGCGGGCCTGTTTGCGCTGATTGGAGGCAGCGCGCTCGGACTGTCAGCACTACGCCTCCGCCGCGCCTATCGGTGAAAACGATCTGCCAGATGAGGAGTATAAGACGACATGAACTCACGCTCGAATCGCGCGCTCCGTTTCGTTCCGGCCCTGTTTGCCGGGATGCTGCTGTGCGGAACGCTCGCCAGGACGCCTGCCGCGCCGCCGGAACCGACGCTCACGCAGGCGCGGCAGGCGGTCGCGAAGGGACTGGCCTATCTGCGCCGCGTTCAGGAAGCCGACGGTTCCTGGAGCCAGTACCCGGCCACGACCGCGCTGGCCCTCGCGGGCTTCCTGCGCAACGGACGCACAGAACGGAACGAACCGGCTGTCGCCAACGGTATTAAGTATATTCTGCGCTCCGTCAAGCCGAACGGGGCCATCTACAGCGATGCCAACGCCGCGACTGCGCTGCCCAACTACAACACGAGCCTGTGCGTCATGGCGCTGGCGCTTACGAAAAACCCGGCGTACAAACCGATAATAGTAAAGGCGCAGCAGTATCTGGAGAAGTCCCAGTTCGACGA
>DASRGL010000471.1:0-8405 GCA_035651115.1 Chthonomonadaceae bacterium | reverse complement strand
TGACACAGATATTTCGGGCCGGGAGCCTGACGCCCCATCTTAATCATACGCTGTCTGTGAGGGGAAGTACGTCCTCCGTTTCGCCATCCGTCCAGGTTATTTTCGCGTCCAGGATTTCGTGCGTGAGCAGGACGCGCAGCGCGCTCAGGCCGGAGAGTTCGTTCGCCGTGCCGTCCGGTTTAAGGCCGAGGTCTATCCAGAGGCCGTCGAGGGAGTTGGGCTGTGTCGCGGTCATGGAGAGGCGTCTGCCGAGCGCGACCAGTTCCAGCGTGCAGGGGAACAGTTCCGTGTGCTGGAGCGTCTTTTGCCCGGTCACATTCGTGACATAGCGCGCCAGCGTCGCCCGCACCACGCCCTCGCCCGTCTCCGGGGTCTGGATCGCGATGGAGAGGCTTTCGACATCCATCTCCGGCACGGCCTGATCGTTCAAGAAGACAGAGAACGTCATAGGCATCACGCTGGTCACGATCACCTGCACCAGGCCGCCGCCCTGAATCCGCGCCACATCGCTGGCCTTCGGGCGGTTCGGGGTGGACGAGTTTCCGTTTTGAGCCGGTCTTCCGAACACGATGTCTCCCTTCTCAATAGGTCGTATAGCGGATGCGCTTGCGGCGGCCTCCCATCGAGCCGATCAGCCACAGAATGAAGCCGAGGAGCAGGATGAAAAAGATGACGCCAAAAAAGAAATGCAGCCAGTTGAAGCCGCCTGGGTACATCACGCCGCCGTAGTAGACCGGCGGGCTGAAATAGAAGGCCGGATGGAACGGCGTCCAGTAGTACCACATCGGCGCGCCCCAGTAGAAGCTATAGCCGCTCCAGCCGCCGTAGTAGTGCGCCGGAACGCTGCGCCCCTGGTAATAGTACGTGCCGGTGCGTACCGGCGTGCGGGAAGCGTAGCTCGGCGCGATGCTGGTCGAGCGGCCGTAGCCGGAAGAGCCAAACGAGCCGGAGCGCCCGAACGAGCCGCCCCCGCTGGAGCGCGTGCCGCCAAAAGAACCGCTGGACGAGCGGCCTCCGCCGAAGAGACCGCCCCCGCCGCCATACGAGCGCGTGCCGCCGAACGAGCCGCCGGAAGAGCGCCCGCTGGAAAAGCCTCCGCCCCCGAACGAGCCTCCCGAACGTCCGAACGAACCGGAGCGGCCTCCAAAAGAGCCGCCTCCGAACGAGCCGCCGCGCCGCTGCGCTGCCACGACATCCACGTTCAGCGCCAGCAGCGCCGCCAGGAAACAGACGATCCCCACCCGCAGCCACTTCGCTGCCAGGGAACGATTCCTCTGTGTCATCCCATGTATCATCCCGCTTTGACCTTCGATCCTTACTATCCAGACGCGACAGGACTCGACTCCGCGCCCTACACGATACGCCCTATACGATATTGTACGTCGCCACCTCATCCGCCGTGATCCAGTGTGGCTTGAAGAGCGTGATATAGGCTTTCACGATATTGTCCGCCGCGTTGACATCCACATAGACCGTCATCACCTTGTCGGTGACCTCTCTCCCATTGTACCACACGCGCGTGAACTCGAAGGCGAACGTGGGATGGGTGTTCTCGATGACGATGGCATGGCCGGGGAAGTTGAGTTCCAGGCGACCGGGAAAGATGCCGATCTCCTGCTGCGGGTTTTCCTGGGGCCGGACGATGGCGGTCATCTCCCCGCCGAGCGCGATGCCGCCTGCCGCCGGTTGGCCGTCCTCATCCACGCCGGCTTGCAGTTCGACGAACAGTTGCGTCGCCAGGACTTCGCTGCCGTTGTTGTAGAGCGTCGTGCTGTCCCAATCTCCGCCGGTGCTGAACACCACATTGTTCATGTCCTCATGCTCCTTTGTCGTGACGCTGGCAGGCGTGCTGGCCGGCTTTTGCCGGGCCGCGCTGTCAGATTCGTCCTCGATGGCGGAAGCGCAGCGTTCTTCCTCTCGCCCGGCCCGCTCTCTATTGGCGGGCCGGGCCTTTTCCACCACCGACACATCTGAATAGACAGAGGAAAGGGGAGGCCGGTTTCAATCTACCGGGACGACGAGGAACCGTATCGTCTTTTCCACCTGGCAGAGCAGTTTGACCTGATCGCCGGACTTGAGGCTGGCGATGGCGGCCTGAAACGCCGGGACGGTCGGGGTCGGGACATCGTTGACCTTCAAGAGGATCATCCCTTCGGCAAGTCCCTCGACATCGGCGGCGGAAGCGGTCGGATCAATGGACTTGATGACCACGCCGGGCGTCTTGGCAGGCACGCCCGCCTGCTCCGCGAGTTTGTCGGTGAGCGGCTGCACCTCGATGCCGAGGCGCGCTTTCCCGGCGACGCGCGGGCGCTCCTTCGGAACGGCTTCCGTATCGGGCAGTTCCATCAGCGTCGCCTTCAAGGTGCGCTCTTTGGCATTGCGGACGACTGTGAGTTCGATGGTCGTGTTGGGCGCGGTCTGCGCGATGAGGGTGCGCAGGTCTATCTCATTGCGCACGGGCTTTTTGTCAATGGCGATGATGACATCGCCCGCATGGAGGCCCGCTTTGGCCGCAGGGGTCTCCGGCATCGGCTCCATATCTATCAATGCGCCCCGCTCGACGTTCAGCGCGGAGGCCAGGCGCGGCGTCACGCTGGTCGGGCTGATGCCCAGATAGCCGTAGCTGACGCGCCCTTTCGCCAGCAGTTGCGAGATGACGAACTTGGCTGTATTGATGGGGATGGCGAAGCCAATGCCGACGCTGCCGCCGCCCTCGCTCTCGATGGCCGTGTTGATCCCGATCACCTCGCCGTCCAGGTTGCAGAGCGGCCCGCCGGAGTTGCCGGGATTGATGGCCGCATCCGTCTGAAGCAGGTTGGGATAGAAGCGGACGCGCCCGAAGGAGCCGAAATCGCCGATGCGCTGCGTGCGGTACAGGCTGCTGATGACGCCGACAGAGAGGGAGCCTTCGTAGCGGTAGGGGCTGCCGATGGCGATGGCCCAGTGGCCGACCTTGACCTTGTCCGAGTCGCCCAGGCGGGCCACCGGCAGCGGAGAGGTCGCGGCGATCTTCACGACGGCCAGATCGCTGCGGAAGTCGCGCTTGACCTGCCCGGTGAACTCGCGTCCATCGTGGAGGCGCACGGTCACTTTATCCGCGCCGCCCACGACGTGGTCGTTGGTCAGCACCCAGCCCTCTTTCGAGATGATGACGCCCGAACCCGTTCCGGTCGCGCGGCGCGAACCGTTGCGGCCAAAGGGAATGATGCCGGGAGGCGCGTCCTGGTTCGCTTCGCCCTCGGCGGCGCTGCGGAGGGATTTCGTCGTGTAGATGGTCACGACCGCCGGCTCGATCTCGTCGGCGATGGCGGCGAACGCCTCCTGGAGATCGGCCAGCCGCGCGGCGCTGGCCTTCGGCGCGGCGGTGCGCTCCTCCGCACGGACGGGCAGGGGCGTCAGGGGCGCGAGGAGGGCCGCAAGGCCGACCACGCTCACCCAGGCGAACTTGCTGACGCTCTGTCTCTTGCCCGGCGTCCCGGCGCGTTCGGAAAGGGCGGGCGCTGTCTGGTTCCGCGCCTGTCCCCGCAATGCATACGACATCTCTTGCGACCTCCTTGCTGGATACCCCGCATTCGGCATCGGCGAATGCAGACTCGCTCATGACATACGGTTTGTTGCTGGACACATGCTGAAAATATAGACGTGCTTTTCCCTCTAAAGGTATCGGCTATTTTCGCGAGACACTGCATCGGTTCCTGCTTGCCGCGCCTGTTTGCACGGAACCCGCGCCTTACCAGTCCGCGCGGAAACGTTCCTCTTTCCAGGGATCGCCGTGCATGTGGTAGCCGCCGCGCTCCCAGAATCCGGGCCGGTCGCGCTCGACGAGTTCGATGCCGCGCACCCATTTCGCGCTCTTCCAGGCGTAGAGGCGCGGGATGACCAGGCGCAGCGGCCCGCCATGCTCCGCGTCCAGCGGTTCGCCATCGTGCTTGTCCGCGAACAGACAGTCCTCCTGCAAAAACGCTTCCAGGGGCATATTGGCAGACCAGCCGCGATCATAGCCATAGGCCAGGACGTAGGCCGCGTTCGGCCTGACGCCGGAACGGTTCAGGACTTCCCGCGTCGAGACGCCTTCCCACAGGTTGCCCAGGCGCGACCAGCGCGTGACGCAGTGCATGTCGGCGAACACCTGCACGCGCGGCAGGCGTTGAAACTCCTCCCACGTCCACTCCAATGGCGTCTCCACCAGGCCCGTGACGGTGAACCGCCAGCGTTCCAGATCAATGTGCGGCGGGCCGCTCGCATCCAGCACCGGCCATTTGCGCGTGCGCGCCTGCCGGGGAGGGATACGATTCTCGCGCCGCGTATCCGGGCTGATGATAACGCCGTCGCCAGCCTCTTCCGGCGACGGCGGGATTTCCGGTTGCAGTTTTGGGTCGCGTCCAAAGCCGAACATGCCTGAACTCTCCTTTGTGAAGGCTCTGCATTGCTTACGCGCCGCGCCGCGCCAGAATTCCCGGCGGCTTCGGCGCAAAGGGGAATGAGGTATGCTTACAGAATGAAAAAGCGGGAAGGAGAGTTCCTCGACGTGCCGATGTTTCAGCTATCCTATGGACTACTCGTTCTGTCGGTTCTGATGTTGGAAAGCCTCCCGGCAAACGGCGCGGAACACGCGCCGACAGGACGCAGGGAGACGGTGCGGACGCTCTGGGAGAAAGAGTACGAGCGGGCCGCGCAGAGCGCCCCGGCGCGCAGCCCCTACCCGACGGAGGCGGCGCTGGTCTTTCTCTCCGCCTACGATTTTACGCGCGATCCGAAGTTCGCGGCGCTGGCGGCAAAGCGGCTGGACTACGCCCACAGCCTGGAAAAGCGGGGCATGATCGTCACGCCGGAGGGCAAGACCACGCGGGACTACCAGGCGCGGCAGATCTACAACTTCTATCTGGCCTACCGCATTCTGGGAGACGGCAAATACCTGCGCTGGGCCGACGCCTGCGCGAAAGCCATGCTGGAGATCGTTCCTCGCGCGCCGCACGAATGCCAGGGAGAGACGCATACGCAGTTTGCCGCCGGTTTCGTTGATGTGGAGGGAGCGCAGCAAGGCCCGTTCCACTACGGCATAGACGTGAACCAGAACGCCGAGGTCGGCCTGGCTTACAGCCTGCTCTATCACGATCCGGCCTCCGCGTTCTTCCTCGATCCGGTGGCGAAGGAGATCGCCTTTGAGGAGACACTGGCCTCCATGTCCATTCAGGATAAGGAGACGGGAGCCATTCCGCTGACCGAGGGGGCGCGCATCAAAGAGTTCGATACGGCCTATGGCAGCTACGCGGTCTTTTCGTGGGTCTGGAGCCAGTTGCTCTGGAACGACTCCCGGATGGACAGGCATATCCGCGCCGCCGGTCGCTGGCTGGCCCCCAAGATGAATCTGAGCAAAGATTCCGTGCGCTACTACTCGTTCCGCAGCCCCAGTACCTTCATGCCCTACTGGGAAGTGTACTATCGGCTGCCGCTGCTCTGGTACTGCGGCGTGGACGCGAGCCGTTTCCTCACCGATGTCTTCGCGCGGATGCCGAAGCCGGAAGAGACGCCTGGCGATTCCGGCGGCCCGCCCTGGACTTACGCCTACTACGACCTCATGGGCCTTCCCCGCGCCTACTATCTGGACGGTCAGGTTCAGGCCGCTCGCCCGCAAAAATCGCGTCACGATACAGGTTCGGGAACGTAACTGCCGACAATAGCCGTAGGGGGTTCATGGGCGGCAATTCGACACTCCCTGCGCCTGCGAGAAGGAGGTTGCCATGCGGTGTCGAATAGCTCTCTATGTCCTCTTGCCTTCTGTGCTGGCGTGTCTCCTGCCAGGCGCTGCGCGTGCCGGGCTGGTGTCTCTATCGGCCTGCGCATGGTTGGAAAGCGGCTCCGATGTCCTGCTGCCCAATCCCGCCGATCCGGTCGAGAATGGCCGGTATACGCCGCAGAATCCTTCGGGCGCGAGCAGCGGGCTGGCAGGCGACTTTGTACGTATTGATCTGGGCGACGGCTGGTGTCTCTGGATGCGGCGCGAGCAGCGATGGCCCTGGGGTGGGGAGGATGCTGGCGTAATGGAGGCTGTCTGCGGCGCGCAGCCTCCCGGTGAGTGGGTGAGGAACGACCGCAATGCACTCGTGGAAACGTATGAACCGACCGATGCGGCCTCCTATCACGGCAAAATCCCTCTGGAAAACGTTCTCTGTGGTGGCCGCGCTGCTGCTCGGAACGGCGGGAACGGTCACGGCTCCGGCGGGGGCGCAGACCCAAACGCCCGCCATCGCCGCTGACCTGGAAGCGAAGCCGACGACCAAGATCATCCCCGGCTGCGTGCTGGGCGTGACCGTGACCGATGAGGCCCAACTGACGGGCCTGTATCCGGTGGATGCGAAGGGCGCGATTCATTTCACGCTGACCGACGACGAGGGCGGTCATAAGCAGGAGTGGACTGTCAGCGTCAAGGACAAGACCGCAGATGAGGCCCGCACCGCCATCGCGGAGAGCCTGAAGACCTATCTGGTCGCGCCGGAAGTGCAGGTCGTCATCGCCAAGCTGCCGCGCGTGCGCGTCGAGATCACCGGCCCGGCCCGCACGACAGGCAAATTGGAACTCTCCACGAACGCCCATCTCTCCGACGCAATGGCCGCCTGCGGCTACACGCCCCGCGCCGACCTTGCCAACGTCCGTATTCTCCGGCGAGAATCGGAGGACGGCAAAGCGCCGAAAGTACACACCATCGCGGTGAATTTCGCCGCCTTTATCCGCGGGGAGAGCAACGACGATCCGGCCCTCCAGACGGGCGATAAGATCATCCTGCCCGCGCTGCCGGAGCCGACCCCGGAGCCGAAAGTCGCGCGCATCGTCGGCGAGGTCGTGCGCGAGGCCAGCATTCCGCTCAGTCCCGGCATGACCCTGCACGACGCCTTTGATCGCGCGGGCGGGCTGAAAGAGACGGCGGATCGCGAGAAGATACGGGTGGTGCGCGGCTCGGATGGCCGGATTTTCGAGGTGGAGGCCGACAAGGTCGAGGCGAACGATCCGGTCCATAACCTGCCGCTCGGCCCCGGCGACCTGATCATCGTCGGGATGCGGGACCGGAGCCTGCGCTATGCCGTCCTCGGCGAAGTCGCCGAGCAGAAGACGTTCGACTGGAACCCGAAGGAGAAGGTGACGCTGCTGAGCGCGCTGGAGCAGGCGGGCGGGCTGACCAAGCGCGGCGATGCGCGCAAAGGGCTGCTGCGCAAAGGCTACCTGCTCAACCCGACGCAGACCCGCGACCTTCCCTTCGACCTGGAACAGATCGCCAAAGGCAAGCAGCCGGACTGGGAGATCGAGCCGGGCGATGCCATCTTTATTCCGCCGAAGCAGCGCCGCCCGAACGTTTTGCAGCAGATTTTGCCGATGGTGCTGCGGTTCCTGCCCTTCGGCCTGTGATCCGGGGTGAGGGCCGTAAAGCGGTAGGTCAGTAGCGCACAGTTACCGGCTTGCCGGTCGCCAGGCTTTCGTTGGCGGCCAGGGCCACCAGCGTCGAGCGCACGCCGTCTGCATAGGAAGACTTGAGTTTCGAGGCGTCTCCCGTCTTGACGGCATCGAGGAACAGCCGATCCTCCACCTGCATGATCTCCTCGCCCGCGCTGCGTATCTCCTCCGGCTCCGATTCGCCCGCGCGGTAGACGAGGGCGTTGTGCGACCAGTCGGTGAACTTGATCCGGTGCCTGGCCGACCAGACGTTCAGAAAGACGCCGCCGCCTTCCAGCGCCGCGCAGCAGGACATGATATTGCCGATAGCGCCGCTCTCGAACTTCATAGAGACGACCATCGCATCGTCGAGATTGTACTGCGGGATCAGGTTCGGCAGTTTCTTGTTGAAGCCGTTGGCTGCGTAGGCGAACACCTCGGTCACCTCTCCGGCAAGATAACGCACCAGGTCTACCGTGTGAATGACCTGCTCGACAAACTGGCCCCCGCTCTTCTCCTTGATCGGCCACCACTCCCCGATCGGGTTGTTGGCGAAGTAGTTGCCCTCTTCCACGAGCGGCGGCGGGCCGATCCAGGCGCCATCCAGCAGGATCGCCGGATCATCGGCCAGCATCTGCCGCACCCGGTTGATAGACCTCTGGTAGCGGTTCATAAAGCCGGCAGTGGCGATGAGACCGGACGCCTCCACCTCCTGAGCCAGCTTGCGCAAGTCCGCCGGGGCCAGCCCCAACGGCTTCTCCACCAGGAACGGAACTCCGGCTTGGAGGCAGGCGCGCTCCGGCGCGCCGTGCGCATAGGTGGGAATGAGGATGTAGGCGGCGTCTAACGGCGTATCCGAGAGCATCGTGGCGGCGTCATCATAGACCTTGCCGCCGTACTTATCGGCATGGGCCTTTGCGCGTTCGACGACAATATCGCAGAAGGCAGCCAGTTCCACATCCTCGGAGCGGGACAGTTCG
>DASRGL010000470.1:0-14114 GCA_035651115.1 Chthonomonadaceae bacterium | reverse complement strand
TCAGTGTTCCCGGCAAGACGATCCTGATCAACGGAAAGCCCACCACGCCGGAGTCTTCGGAGACGGGCCGTGCCGCCATTCGTCTCCATCGCGCTGGGAAGTACGTGGTCGAGGGGGAATGAACGCTCTGCCAGTATCTCTGTCTGAACTATGATTTATGGGATTAACAGATGGACTATGATTGGGTCAGGCTTAATCACAGTCTATCCTGTAATCCCATAAATCACAGTTCAGACGATGCAGATTTCAGTCTCCATCCATGAGCCTCAGCCGATGCTGGCGTGCGTCGGGTCTACCGTGCGGGATGCGGGCGGCGGCGCGCTGCCCTGCAGCAGCAGTTGCAGATTGGCCGCCGAGCGCACGACAAAGCGCGCCCGGTCGTGCCGCAGGTCTACCAGAGGCGGCGTCGGCAGCTTGCGTCCCCGATGATCCAGATGCACATAGAGGGCGGGGCGCATCGGCATCTCCGGCTGCGTTCCCGCCACGATACCGCACTCCCCGGTATTCAACTGCACCGCCATCCCCGTCGGATAGAGCGCGACCCGCCGACACAGGGCCAGCACGGCCTCTCTGGCGTACAGCCTGCCGGTATTTTGCAGAATGTAGGCCAGAGCGACATCGGGCATCACGGCGGGCGCGTAGGAGCGCACCGTCGTCAGCGAGTCGTAGACCTCGACCACGCTGGCGATGCGCGCGAGCGGGCTGAGTCTGTCCGCGCCGACGCCTGCCGGGTAGCCGCTGCCGTCCAGATGCTCGTGATGACGCAGCACGACGCTGGCCGCCACCTTGCCGACAGCATTCGCGCGCACCAGATGCTCGAAGCCCAGCCGAACATGGTCGCGCATCGCATGAAGTTCCTGCGGCGATAGCTTCCCGGATTTCTCCAGCAGGCCGTCCGGCAGCAGGGTCATCCCGATGTCGTGGAACATCATGGCGGACGCCAGGTGCAGCACCATCTCGAACGGTATCCGCATGTCCAGGGCCAGCGTGATCGCCAGCACGGTCGCGTTGACCGAATGCTGCAGCAGACGGTCGGAACTGGTGCTGACGTCCAGCAGCGTGACGAGCGGGTTCTTATTGCTGAGCAGGGCTTCGACCAGGCTTTCGGTCGCTTCCTGAATGGCCTGTGGGTCCAGAACGAGGCGCTTGGCGGCGGCCTCCTCCGCAATGCGCCCGAACGACCCGCTCAGCACTTCGAGGCACTGCTGCTTCAGTTCGGCCCGAACCAGTTCCGGCGCGCTCTCGTCGTGTCCGTCCCGGATATAGACGGCTTCGATGCGGAAGCGGTGCAGCCGGGCGATGAGGCTGGCGGTCAGGCGCTGCCCGCGCCCCAGCAGAATCTGCCCGCGCGCGTTGCGCACCTCTCGCGCCACACACATGCCCTCGCGTACTTCATGGGACGGAATGAGCTGCATCTATCGGTCTCCGGGAACCCGTGCCGCTTCCCTCCCTTCATGGTTTCGGGGCGGACAGGACAGCCGTTTGGTGGCGGCGGCATGAATTCCGCCGCCACAACAGGGCGTTCGCCGCGGACTCCTTCCTGGGGAGGGACAACCCTCTCCTACCCTTTCTTCTCGTAGGCCACCAGGATGCTGACGCGCCGGTTGGAGAAGTGAGTCGGGTCATCGGGGCGCAGCAGCTTGCGGTCGGCATAGCCGCGCACCGCCAGCACCTGCCCCGGACGCAGGCCGTTCGTCTCCATCGCGCGCCGCGCGCTGTTGGCGCGATCCGTCGAAAGCTCCCAGTTGGAGTAGCCTGGCCGGCCCAGCGGGCGGCTGTCGGTGTGGCCCTCGATCATGACCGGATTATCCAGCGCGCGCAACTGGCGCGCGATCGTCTGCAACAGCCGCACGGTACGCGCCTTGAGATGGGCGCTGCCCGTATCAAAGAAGAGCGACGGGGTCTTCTCCATCAGCTCGATGCGCAGTCCCTCATTTGTCAGATGCACCTCCACGCTGTCGCGCAGACCCTGGAATTCGGGATGCTTCGCCAGTTCCTTCAGTATCTCGTTCGCCACCGTTTTGAACTGGGCCTGGACTGCCGCCTGCTGGCTCTGCCCGCCTGCCGTCGGCAGAATGGCGGGCTTGCCGATGCTGGAGGACTCCGTGCTGATCGGGCTTTTGCCGCCATTGACCGCCTTCATAAACCCGACGGGGTCTTTGAAGTAGGCGGCGATGGCCTCGCGCGTCGGCTTGTCCAGCCCGACGATCCACATGACCAGGAAGAACGCCATCATCGCCGTCACGAAGTCGGCATAAGCGACTTTCCACGCGCCGCCGTGATGCCCGTCATGCTTATGGTTCTTTTTAATGATGATAATGGGCGAGCCGCCCGTTTCCGAAGCCATCTGCGAAACTCCCTCTCTTGTCCTGCTGCGCTGACCTAAGCGGCTTTGGCCTGCGCCTCGCCGGACGCGCCGCCGCCCACGTTCTTGAGCGTCTGTTCCATCTCCGCGAAGGAGGGCCGCGCGGAGGGTTCGATATTGCGGCGGGCGAACTCGACCGCCGTCAGCGGCGCATCGCCTCGCGCGAACGACAGCAGCGCGTTCTTGATGCAGCCCATATACTGCCCTTCCGCCTTGATCTGCCCTTCCAGCGCAGCGGCCAGCGGGGCGAAGATGCCGTAGGCCATCAGGATGCCGAGGAACGTGCCGACCAGCGCCGCGCCGACCTTATGGCCGATCTGTTCCGGCGGCCCGCCGATGGCCCCCATCGTGATGACGACGCCCAGCACGGCGGCCACGATCCCGAAGCCGGGCATCGCGTCGCCCACCTTCGAGATGATCGTGACGGATCTGTTCATCTCCTCATGACTGACTTCCAGGTCCACATCCATCATCTCGGCAAGGTTGTGGTCGGCGACCGAGCCGGTGATGATGACCTTCATGGTGTCGGCCAGGAACGACAGCGCATGGTGGTTACCGAAGAAAAACGGATAGTTGGCAAAGAACTTGCTGTCGTGCGGCTTTTCGACATGCTGATCCAGCGTGACCAGGCCCTCGCGCCGGGCCATCATGAACATGTCATAGAGCATCCGCAGCAGTTCCATATAGTTGGTCTTGTTATAGGGATTGGGTTTCAACAGGCCGAGAACCGCTTTGAACGTCGCCATGACCGCGCTCATCGGATTGGCGACCAGCACGCTGCCGAATGCCGCCCCGCCGATGATGACCAGTTCCGCGATCTGGATCAGCGCGGGAATCTTCCCGCCTTCCATGACAAAGCCTGCGATGATTGAGCCGAACACAACGGCCAGACCGATGATCACGAACATTCGATTCGCCCCCTCATGCGTGCGCTCTCGCCTCCAGGCGAGTCGGGTATAGAGTGCGCGCCCACGCCAGATGGATAGGCAGCCGGCAGGGATACCGGCCCGCCTTATTGCGAGTTGATTTTAGGCCCGGCCCAGCGATTTCGACAGGGGAATGCCGCCGCAAACCGCCCTTTCCGGTCAAACTCTGGTATTATTGCGTGCGATTTGGAGGGGCATTGCAGCCCGGAGGGGCGTTGCCAGGCTTGCGGTCACCGGGAGGATGCAGCCAAAGAAGCCCCCTCCTTCTCAGCAGGAGGGGTAAGGGGGGCAGGCGATCCGCAAGGTGTGTAATGGTTGGAGCGGCTCCTGCCAAAGGGGTGTCTTCGAGCGGATGAAGCGAGGACTGCTTAACCTGCCCGGCGTTCCACATCGGCAAAGACGCTGAGCCGCAGCCAGGAGGGCAGGCGATTGCGCAGATCGCGTGGCCCTTCTATCTTGAGGGCTTGCGTCTGGAGGGCGGAACCGTAGGAAAGGTCGCCCATCCAGATTCCGACCATCGTGCGGACATCGGTCGTCACATAGAGGTCGGGTTCGAGGCCGGGATCCACCAGGCACAGATCGGCCTCGTCGCGATTGAGGATGAGCCACCAGTGCCGCCGTTTGATGGGCGCGTCGTGGTACTCAAAATAGACTACGACCTGTTCTTCCGGCAACTGCGGATAGTCTATGCGCCGCCGCATGTCCCACATCAGGAGGCCGACATCCAGATCGCCGGGGGCCATCTCCCTTCTCGTCCACTGTTTTCCCCAGGTTCCCAACAGCATCACGATCGGCCGCAGCTCTTCTCCTGCGGGCGTCAGGCGGTACTCATCGTATCCGCTGCCAGCGTCGATGCGCTCGATCACGCCGGCGCGTTCGAGTTCCTGCAAGCGTTTCGAGAGCAGGCTGCGCGACATAAGGGGGACACCGCGATGGATGTGGCTGAACCGGGTGCTGCCCATGAACATCTCCCGCAAAATGAGCGGAGTCCACCGCTCGGCAAATACTTCGCTCGCCTTGGCAACCGGGCAGAACTGCCCATAGGTTCCTTTCCTGGTCATCGCCGCTTCCTTCCGTTAATCCATGACTAGGGCCGCTCGGTACAGATATTGTACTGGACAAGTATACCCGTGCGGGCCTACTATGTACACGTCCAGAAACGAGGACCGGTTCCTGATAGGACGCCAGGTTCCTACTGGGCAAGCGCCATACGCAACAACGACAGTTTCTAGGGAGGTCCAAGATGAACTCTACAGAAGTGATGACACTTTCCGGCAGAACCATCCGGCTGCCTGCGGCGGAGATCGAGAAGTTGGCCGCAGGCATCTCCGGCCAGGTACTCTGCGCCGGAGAGGAGGGTTACGATTCGGCGCGCGCGATCTGGAACGCGATGATAGACAAGCGCCCCGCGCTGATCGTGCGCTGCGCCGCTACGTCGGACGTCGTCCGCACGGTGAATTTCGCCAGGGAAAACAGTCTTCTGCTCGCCATTCGCGGCGGCGGACACAACATCGCAGGCAACGCGCTCTGCGACGGCGGCATCGTCCTTGATCTCTCGCAGATGAGGGCCGCGAGTGTCAACCCCGCCGCGCGCCTGGTCACCATCGAGAGCGGCGCGACGCTGGCAGACCTGGATGCGGCCACTCAGGTCTACGGCCTCGCCACCCCGGTCGGCATCAACTCCACGACCGGCATTGCCGGATTGACGCTCGGCGGCGGCTTCGGCTGGCTCAGCCGCAAGTACGGCCTGACGATAGACAATCTCGAGTCCGCCGAGGTCGTGACCGCTTCCGGCGAGGTGGTGCGCGCCAGCGCCACCGAACACCCCGATCTCTTCTGGGCGCTCCGGGGCGGCGGCGGCAACTTCGGCGTCGTGACTCGCTTCACATTCCGACTCCATCCGGTCGGCCCGAACGTGCTGAGCGGCCTGATCGTCTACCCGCTCTCCGAAGCGAAGTCGGTGCTGCAGCAGTACCGCGCCTTTGCCGCGAAAGCGCCGGACGAACTCGCGGTCTGGACGGTCCTGCGCCAGGCGCCGCCCCTGCCGTTCCTCCCTGCGGAGGCCCACGGAACGGCGATCATCGCGCTGGCGCTGCTCTACACGGGCGACCCGGCTCAGGGTGAGCCGCTCATCGAGCCGCTGCGCCATTTCGGCCATCCCATAGGCGAACACGTCGGCGTCCAGCCCTACGCCGCCTGGCAGCAGGCTTTTGACCCGCTGCTGACGGCGGGCGCGCGCAACTACTGGAAGTCGCACAACTTCTCGACGCTCCAGGACGGGCTGTTCGACACCATCATCGCGGCCATCGAGAAGCAGCCGTCGCCCCAGTGCGAGATATTCATCGGCGCGCTTGGCGGCGCCGCTTCCTGCCCGTCGCCGGATTCCGCGGCGTATGCTTCTCGTGACGCCCGATTCGTGATGAACGTCCACGGCCGCTGGGACGACCCTGCCGAGGATGCGCGCTGCATCGGCTGGGCGCGCGACTTTTTCAGCGCCTCCGCGCCGTTCGCCATCGGCAGTGTCTACGTCAACTTCCTCACTGCCGATGAGGGCCAGCGCGTCCCCGCTGCCTACGGGCTAAACTACCCGCGCCTCGCCCAGGTGAAACGCATGTACGACCCGGATAACCTCTTCCGGGTGAACCAGAATATCCAGCCGGCCTGAGAACAAGCGAGGCGACCGGCAGCCCGAAAGACTCAAAAGGGAAATGTAATGACGATACGCAAACGCAGCCGTTTTCACAGTTTGATGGTCCTGTTCCTGGTGACCCTCGTGGTTCCCGCTATCGCACAGCAACCGGAATATGAACCGGCGTATGTAGATGGCAAGACCGTCACCATCAACGTGATCTTCTTTAACCAGCTCCATGCGCCGCCGCGAGCGCAGGCCGACTTCTTCCT
Organism: Chthonomonadaceae bacterium; assembly: GCA_035651115.1. Classification (GTDB taxonomy): domain Bacteria; phylum Armatimonadota; class Chthonomonadetes; order Chthonomonadales; family Chthonomonadaceae; genus DASRGL01. The sequence goes on along the minus strand of DASRGL010000470.1, from coordinate 7,922 downwards.
GGTCGTCTATCCGTGGCAGCCCATCGGATGGCAAGACCTGGGGCTTGACCCGTCGGTGACTCTGGCCTATGCCGCGCATCTGCCAGCAAAGTCGGAAGCGGACGTCGAAGCCCTGCTTGCGTCTACGCTCCCGGATGGGTCGCCGATAGCCGTTGAGGTAGACACCGACTTCTATTTCCTGTGTTCGGTCGTGAACAGTCACGCCGGTCGTTAGAGCTGGAAAGAAGTTGGGCAGGTTGAGGTGAGCAGATCTGAGCGGGAGTCCGGCATCGCGAAGGTTCCGGTCTCCTGCGCCCTGTCGCTCCCCTTACATTCGGTTTGCCTCGCGAAAATCGGCCTCTCCGGCTCCGAATCTCTTGCCCAAAGGCGAGATCGCTCGGTCGTTGTGACCGAGCGATCTCTTCTGTTCTATCCACAAGGCCCACGCGGGCGAAGAACGGATCACGATAGGCAACACGCCTGCCGGATGCGCTCAGGGAAGCCGAGAAAGATGGCCTGCAAACACGCTCTAAACGATCTGCATGGGCATCAGGACGCAGAGGTAGTCCGGCTCGATGGGCGCGCTGCCCTCGGCGTCTTTGGGCGCGTTCGGGATCGGGCGCAGCACGCCAGGCTTGAGCGGCTCCGTCAGTTCCAGATGCACCTCGTCCTCATCCAGCACGTTCAGCACGTCCAGCAGATACCGGGCGTTGAAGGCGATCTCGACATCGTCGCCCTCCCGCTCGATCTCGATCTCCTCGTAGGCGTTGCCGACCGTCTGGCTCTCCGCCGTCAGCACCAGCTTGTCCTCCTCGGTGCGCAGGACGACGCGATGGGAGTTCTCGCGCGCGACAATGGAGGCCCGGCGCACGGCCCGCAGCAGCGCCTCGACGGGAATCTTCAGCCGCTTCTGATATTCGGCAGGGATGACGCGCTGATAGTTGGGGAACTGGCCCTCGATGAGCCGGGAGATGATCTGCACGTCGGCCTCGCCGGGCAGCGCGAAGCGCACCTGGTTGTCGGAGAGCGTCACCTGCACATTGCCCTCGCCGTCGGTGAGCAGGCGGGTCAGTTCGTTCATGGCGCGGGAGGGAACGATGGCGTTCTGCGAACCGCGCCCGTCCGTCGTCTGCGCCGTCTTGACCGCCAGGCGGTGCGTATCGGTGGCGACGAACTTGAGCGTCTCGCCGTCGAAGACCATCAGAATGCCGGTGAGGATGGCGCGGCTCTCGTCGGGCGAGACGGCAAAGATGGTGTGGCGGATCATCTCGCGAAGCTTGGCCTGCGGAATGGAGAACGAGACGGCGTCCTTGACCTCCGGCAGCCGGGGATAGTCTTCGGCGGGCAGGCCCAGAATCTTGTAGTCGGAGCGGTCGCAATGGACGCGGACGGTGTGGCTCTTGTCCACCGAGACGGCGACCTCGCTCTTGTCCGGCAGATTGGCGAGGACTTCGGTGAGGGTGCGGGCGGGGGCGGTCAGCCCGCCGCCCTCCTCGATCCGGGCGGGAATGCGGCAGGAGATGCCGAGTTCCAGGTCGGTGGCGATCAGGCGCAGGGCGTTGTCTTCGGCCTGCAGCAGAATATGGCTGAGGATGGGCAGCGAACTGCGCCCGGAGACGGCATGACCGACGGTCTGAACCGCCTCGAACAGGTCTTTGCGCGGGCAGATAGCTTTCAGGCTGGCGCGGGTGTCCACCGGGGTAGCGACCATGAGGGGTCTCTCCTTTACAACAAAAATTAGTCTTCACCCTGACGACGCAGAGGCGGGGCAAAAAGTGTCGCGCCCTCCGCGACTTTTTTTCGAAATTTTGCAGGGGAGGACAGGCGGCCCGGCCTTTGCCTGCAAACCGGGGGCGCTTGCCCTGGAAAGGGGACGGGAAAAGCGTGCCAGGCCGGAGACCGCTAGAGCGGCGGGCAGCGCCGATGCCAGTCCGTCTCCTGCTGGAACGTCATGGCGAGCGCGAGGAGGGTCTGCTCTCCATAGGGCGGGCCGATGATCTCCAGGCCGAGCGGCAGCCCATCCGCCGTAAAGCCCATCGGAATGGAGATCGAGGGCCATCCCGCCAGGTTGCCCGGCCCGCCGTTGCCGCCCCAGGGTTCGTCTCCGTCCCGCAGGCTGCGGGTGATGGGCGGCGCGGCGCGAAGCAGCGTCGGGGCGAGCAGGGCGTCGCAATCGTCCCAGAGCGTGTTGAGCGCCTTCAGGGCAATGGCGCGGATACGCAGCGCCCGGAGATAGTCGGAGGCGGGCAGAGCCAATCCCGCGATCAGGCCCGCCTGCTGATGGGCATCGGCCAGCGCGCTCAGCTTCGGGCTGCGAATCAGGTTCTCGAACGCCGCAGACGCCTCCGCCGTGATGATGGTTCCCGCCGCCGCGTCGTAGGGAATATCCGGCGGATAGTCGGCGTCCTGGAGCCGGAACTTCCGCTTCTTGAAGACGTTCCGCGCGGCCTCGAACGCCTGCTGCGCGGCGGGCGATTTGCTGTAGTCGTGCGGCAGAACGCCCAGGCGGAGCGAGGCGCGGGCCGGGCGCGGGCGAAAGGTGAAGCGGTCTGTCGTCGTGGACGGGTCGCGGGGATCATGACCTGCAATCGCCTGCAAGATATGGCCGCAGTCCTCGGCGGAGCGCGCCATCGGGCCGATCTTGTCCATCGTCCAGGAGAGGGCCATCGCTCCATAGCGGCTGACGCGCCCATAGGTGGGCCGCAGGCCGCTGACGCCGCAGAAGGCCGCCGGAGTCATGATGCTGCCCCAGGTCTCCGTACCGATGGCGAACCCGACCGCGCCCGCGCCGACCGCCGCGCCCGACCCCGACGAGGAGCCGCCCGCCCACCGCTCCGGGTTCCAGGGGCAGCGGCCCGGCCCCTCCCGCGAGGCCGAGGCGTACTCATAGCCTCCGCCGCCCGCCAGTTCGACCATCGCCAGCTTGCCCACCAGCACCGCGCCCGCGTCGCGCAGCCGCGCGACGACCGCCGCATCGTAGTCGAACACCTGGTCTTCGTGGGCGGGCGAACCCCAGCGCGTCGGGATGCCCGCCGTCGCCAGCAGGTCTTTCGCGCCGTAGGGGATGCCGTGCAGCGGGCCGCGCGGCTGGCCCGCCGCCAACTCCTTATCGGCTTGCCGGGCCTGCGCCAGCGCGAGTTCCGGCGTCCGTTCCGCGACGGCGTTGAGCGCGCCGCCCTGCTTCTCCAGGCGGTCGAGATAGAGCCGGGTCAGTTCGACGGAGGAGACGGCTTTTGTCCGCAGCAGCGCGCCCAGTTCCGTCACCGAACGGTAGTGCAGCGGAATCTCAGCCATCGGCGCGCTTCCCTTTCCCGGCCTTTCGTTCCCGGCGCATCGGCGGAAAGAGGAAGCAGGGCGCATCGCCGCCATCGGCGAGCGGATACTGCCGCAGCCTGCTCTCCTTGCCGGGCAGACCTTGCAGGCGATTGGGCAGCCGCTCCCTCTGTTCCTGCGTCAAGGGCGCTTCCCTCTCCGCTTCCAGGCGCGCGATGCGCGCATCCTCGGCAGGCGGCGTCTTCGGCTTGCGGGCCATCGTTCTCTCTGTTTCTCCAGGCGCGGATCACGCCGATTTAGGACTCGTGCAGATCGTTCAGCAGGCGGACGCACTCCTCTACGAACACGCGCCCGATGTTGGGCGTATAGGGGAAGAGATCGAGCAGGAAGGGAACCATGTCGGCGGCATAGCCGCGCCGTGCATAATCGGCCTCATTGGGAATGTAGCCGAGGAAGTTGTTGGCGTACCCGACGACGAAGGTGTGCGGGAAGGGCGAGCGGGCTTTGATCTCCATTCCGAACTCGGCGAACAGTTCCGTCGGGTGCGCAATGAGCGCGATGTCTCCGATCCGCACGGCTTGCAGTTCGCAGGGAAGCGTCCTGCGAACATCGCCGCCGGACAGTTGATTCAACAGGTTCTCGGTCGTCTCGACCCAGAAGCGGGCCGTGCGGCCTTCGCGCGAATCGGCGGGATGTTCCGCCAGCAGCGCGCGATTGGCGTCGCGCCTCTGCTCCAGCTCCTCGCGCGTCAGAATGTGGAGCGGCAGTTCGATGGTGCGCCGCAGGCAGCGCAAGGGGGCGATCTCCTCCACCTCCTGCGACTGCGCCATCGCCACCAGCGCCGCGCCTGCCAGCATCTGCCCGCAGCGCGCCTCCTCCTCTTCATGCGCCAGAACCGGATTGATGTCGCCGCAGGAGCCTTGCAGAAAGAGAACCTCATCGTAGTTGGCGCGCTGAATGAGAGACTGCGCAACGCCCGTAAAGTCCGAGTCGATGCCCGTGTCCGTCGAGTGCGTCGAGACGGGATGGCAGCTAAAGGAGAACAGAACATAGTCCTGCCTGGCTCCCAGGCGCACGAACTCCAGCGCCTGGACAGTGGTATCCACCGCGCCCGCCGGGTCCACGCGATTCTTCGCCAGCCCGGTCAGAGTGGTCTGGCTGGCATAGACAGACCGCTCCTCCAGCGCGGCGACCGCCTCGATGACCGCCGTGGTGAAGTAGCGCGGCAGCAGGGCCACATAGTCGCTATCCACGTCGCCGCAGCCGCGCAGGAAGATCGTCGCCGGGCCGGAATGCGTATGGGAGCAGGCGATCAGCACGTTATCGGGGGGAATGCCGGTCGCCGCCGCGACCGCAGCCCGCGTTCTCTCGGTGATCTCGGTGGAGACCGCCAGCAGATCGGCGGTAATAAGGGCGACGCGCGTCTCCGCCTGCTGCAGCACGAGCGCCTTCGCATAGAGGGGCCGACGAATATGCTGGGACTTCCTCCCCAGATAGAGTCCGTACCCGCTCAGTTCGCCGCCGAGTGGCGGCGTGATCTCAATACTCTTTACTCCGGCTTTCAGTTCGGCTGTATCCGCCATGCGCACGCATCTCCTTTGCGTCAAGATTCCGGTTCGTCGAGGATTTCGGGAAACATCTCCAGTTGCGAGCCGTCGTCGGAGGGGAGGAAGGATTCCGGCGGCGCGGCGTGGTGGCCGTTCTGCTTCTCGGCCTCCCCGGTCCCGTTCCTGCCGCGCCCGCTCGCCTTAGCACGGCGCAGGCGGCGGGCCGACGGCTCGGAGGCTCCCTGCGTGTCGCGCGGCGCATTGCGCACGCGATGACACCGGCGGCAGCGCGCCTCGTAGCTCTCTTCCGCGCCGATCAGGATGGTCGGCTCATCCCAGGCGGCGGGCCGTCCGTCCACAAGCCGCTGGGTGCGGCTGGCCTCGCTGCCGCAGACCTTGCAGATGGCGTGCAGCTTCAAAACGTTATCCGCCAGCGCCATCAGGTGTGGCATGAACCCGAACGGCAGGCCGCGAAAGTCCTGATCCAGCCCCGCCGCGATGACCTGGACGCCCTGATCGGCCAGCCGCTGGCAGAGCGGCACGATGGCCGGATCGAAAAACTGAATCTCCTCGATGCCGACCACCTGCACGCCCGGTTCCAGCAGATTTTCGAGCGTGCGCGCATCGGGAACGGAGAGGGCGTTGAAGCAGACGCCGTCATGCGTGCGGATGACCGTCGTCTCGCAGCGCGTCTCCAGCGCCGATTTGAAGACCTGCACCTGCTTGCGGGCGTGCATGGCGCGGCGCAGCAGGCGGATCAGTTCCTCGGTCTTGCCGGAGAACATGCTGCCGCAGATGATGGTAATAGAGCCGGTCGGCCCTTTGAGGGGAGACACGATAGGAGCCTCGTCGTTTGTTATGTCGTCGCTGTGGCGCGCAGAAGAGAGTGTCTGCGCGGGGCGCGCGGCTTCCCCCGGAAGTCGGGGCTGTCAGGGACTTTGCAGCGGGAGGGTCAGCACCACCTGCGCGCCGCCTTGAGGCCGATTGCCGAAAGCGATATGGCCCCGCATGTCCCACTCCACGAGGCTCTGCACCAGTTCCAGGCCGGTATTGGCGGCTGTCTTGACATCAAATCCGTCCGGGAAGCCCGGCCCGTCGTCACAGACCGTGACCATGACCTGGCTCTCCTCCCGCCCGACGACGACCTCTACGTGGCCGCGCCCGTGCTTGATGGCGTTGCTCATCAGTTCGTTCAGCACGAGGGCCAGCGAGGTGAGGTGCCGCCCCGGAAGGGGAATATCCTCGATGCGGGCCGTGATATGGCAGTGCGGCGCGGCCTGCTGATGCACGGGAAGCAGCTTGTCCAGGACTTCGCGGATGGAGATGGCTTCCGGCTGCTCGCGCGCTTTGGCGTCTCGGGTCAGAATATCGTGGACGGCGGACAGCGCATGGATATGCGCTCCCAGCCGCTTGAACTCGGCAGAGGAGATCGTCTCCTCGCCCGCCATCAGCTTCATATCCACCATCGCGGAGATGATCTGCAGGTTGTTCTTCACCCGATGGTGCGTTTCGGTCATCGCCCGCCGGAGCCGCAGGTTCAGGTCTTCGATCTGCGCCTGGGCCTGCTTGAGGTCGTCAATGTCGGTACAGGTGCCGAACCATTTGACGATCTCGCCCGTCGGCGCAAAGACCGGCAAGGCCCGCTCCATCTGCCATCGGTAGCTGCCATCCTCGGCGCAGAGCAGGCGATACTCTATCTCGAACGCTTCGCTTGCCAGGGCCGCCGCGCGCCACGCCTCCCGGCAGCGTTCTTGATCCTCCGGGTGCAGCGCCGAGACCCATCCCCAGCCTTTCGTCTGCGCCGGAGTCATTGCTGTATGCTCGTACCAGCGCTGATTGAAGTAGTTGCGCGCGCCATCCGGCTGTGCCGCCCAGACGATCTGCGGCATGGCGTCGGCCATGACGCGATAGGTCTCTTCCCTCTCCTCGCGCACAGCCTCGGCCTCTTCCGGGCCTGTCTGCAGCGCTTCCTGAGCGCAGGCGGTATACTCTTGCGTGTCTTCCATGAGCGGCTCCCTCCTGAGCGGAACGGGTCTCTAATTCGCGCCGAGCCACCGAAGTTCCTGCTGCCCCTGCTTTTGCAGCGGGTCAGGAGCCGCGCAGATGTGCGGTAAAGAAAGCCGTCACGCGGCGGGCGTACTCGTCCGGAGCGTCCCGCAGGCAGCGCGCATGGCCGGACTTACGGAGCAGCCAGAGTTCGCGCGGCTCCTGCGCGGCGGCGTACATCTCCACCGCGTCTTTCCAGCGCACCTGCAGGTCGCGCTGCCCCTGAATGATCATCACAGCGCGCGGCCCGATCTGCCGTATCTCTGCAATCGGCGCGACTTCGCCGGGCTTGACCGGGAACCAGCGGCTGGCCCAGTAGCGGGTGGAGTGCGCGACGACCGGCCCCAGCGGGCCGAGGAAGGCGCGGCAGCGCGCATCCAGCGCGTGCTGCAAGGTCGGATAGGAGGCTTCGGCGACGACGGCGCGCACCCTCTCGTCGCGCGCCGCCGCCATGATTGCGACCGCGCCGCCGAGCGAGTGGCCGAGCGCCCCGACCGGCAAATGGGCCGTATCCTGCCGCCGTGTCAGATAGTCGAGCGCGCCGAGCAGGTCCTGCACCTCTTCATGCCCGATGGTCGAAAGATCGCCCTCGCTCTCGCCCATCGCCCGGAAGTCGAACAGCAGCACAGTGAACCCGGCCTCATGGAGAAAGCGGGCGTGCGGCAGCATCTCGCAGCGATTGTAGGGATAGCCGTGACAGACGACGATGACCGCCTCTCTATCGTTTTCGGCGGGCGCGGGAATCAGCCAACCGGAGAGCCGCAGGCCGTCGGCGGCGCGGAAATGAACCTTCTCGCAGGGCAGCCCGAAGTCCGAGGGATGCTGCCAGAGGCGCTTGCGGCGGGGATGCGTGGCAGTCCAGGCGTAGACCAGCGAGCCGAGCGCCAGTCCCGCGCCCGCCAGCAGCACACCCGCGCCGATCTTGACAGGGGAGAGGCGACGGCGCGGGCCGGTCGCAGCTTGACAACCGGGCGGCTTTTGCTTATACTGCGGTGCAGGCGTCTTCGTCATTGGGAAAAACCGGGGCAGCCCTCACCCCCGACCCCTCTCCCGCGCTGCGGGAGAGGGGAGGCTTGA
>DASRGL010000469.1:0-6007 GCA_035651115.1 Chthonomonadaceae bacterium | reverse complement strand
TTTCGGTGGCGGCTTCGGCTGCAGGGGCCGCTGTTTTGCGCGCGCGCCCTCCGCGACGGCGTGTCGGCGTGCCGGGCGTCGGAGTCTCTTCCGGCGCGATGGCAGGGGCCGATTCCGGGGAAGGCGTTGCTTCCATGCTGGCTGTGGGCGCGCTCTCCTGCGCTTCGGCGGGCGTTTCTGCGGCGGTTCTGGCGCTGCGGCGACGGCGGGCCGGTTTCGCGGCGGCTTCCGGGGTGGACGCAACAGGCGTCTCCGTAACGGGAGCCTCTTCCGTCGGCCCGGCGACAGGCGGTTCGTCTGCCGGAACGCTTTTGTGGCGGCTGCGCGTGGCGCGCGCAGGTTTTTTGGTGGTGGAGGGTTCGACAGAGGAGGCGGTGTCAGCCGGGGCCGTGCGCGCGCGACGGCGGCGCGGCGCGGGCGCTGACGACGCCTCCGGGGAGGACGCTTCCCGCAAGGAATCCGAAGTCGAGTCGGAATTCGGCGGGAGTTCGTCGTAACTCATGCAGTTTTCTCCTGACTATAAACGATGGTGCGTGGGAACGGGGCGCGTCAGGAAAGGGGCAGCAGGGGTTCGGAACCGGCCAGTCGGCGATATTCGCAGTCAGGGCCGCGCGCAAGGGCGCGCAGGACACCTGACCAAAAACGGGACATCAGGCCGAAAAGGGCCGCCTGGCAACACAAACCACGCCTGCGCACAGACTGGACGCGCGCTTTACCTGAAATTAGAACGTCAAGACTCCGGTTGGCAAACCGGCAAAAACTTAGGAATGCGACCCCGCATTCTGCCCCCTATTATACTCTATAACCAAGTGTTCAGAATGCGAACGGCTCTATTCTCTGAACCGCCCGGCGAGGACGTATGCGGTCAAGCCGCCGTTTTCTCGCGGTCAAAAGCGAAATGGGCGAACTGCGCAGAGGCCGAGGCGAGCTTCACTCCGATCAGCTTGCCTTGCGCATCGTAATCAACGGAGACCCCAGGAACCGCGTCGTCTGTCCGGGCGATCTTCTCCTGGCTCACCTGAATATAGAGTTCATCTTTCTGAGGATCGTAGAACGAGATATAGGAGCGATCTTCCGGTGTGGAAACATAGGTTCCGCGCAGTGGACGCTCTCCGCGTACCCATTCTATCGCCTCATCAAGCCCTTGCTTGAGGTCTTCAAAAAGTGTGGCCGTCTTTTTGCTCGTGTCCATCAGATATTCTCTCCGCGCAACACCTCTGCACGAACGGCTTTCGCGAGCGCGGCAATCACTCTCTTTTCGTCAGAACTCATGTCTTCGACCTTGTTTTTGCCATAGACTGTCAGCAGCAGAACAAGCGCCGCTTCTTCGATGTAGAGGTAGATAATGCGAATGCCGCCGCGTTTGCCCTGTCCTCGCCGGGCATCGCTCCAACGTATCTTGCGCACCCCGCCCGTTCCCGGTATAACGGCACCTGCGCGGGGATTCTCCATCAAGGCATTTTGAAAAGCGCGGAACTCGTCATCTGTTGCAAAGTATTCGTCCCGCGCTCTCGAAAAGGACTGAGTTCTCGGAACCAGATATTCATCGGCTGCCTGCTCACACAGAGATAGAGAGGAACAGAGAACGAACAGGCAAAAGCGCTGACTGTGTTTGGACTTCGATCCCTACATTCGGGGAAGAGCGAACATTGCCTTGCTTTCCCATTATACTCTAATCCCGGCAAAGAAATCGCTGCCGCGAAAAATCCATATCCTGGCGTAAAATCTGAAGCCCCAGACAAATATTCTCCGTAGTGAACCATACAAGCGTAACCTGCTTGGAGTGGCGTTCTTTGCTATCTGTGACAAAGTTCACACCGGATGTGTCTCAAACTAGATTGACTGGATGTTACCGATGTCCTAGAATGGGCGCGAAATACGGTGTAAACGACCCGTCGCACGCGAAGGAGGTCAACGAGACGGCCATGAACCCATCCGATCTGTTGCAATGGCACTACATGATTTTCCTGCTGCCGTTCGGGGTGTCCACCCTGATGCTGCTCCTCTCCTCTGTCCGCCTGGGGCATCACCACACCGGGCATGGGCATGTCGGAACGCATGGACACGGTCTGCACGGACACGGCGCGGCGCATACTGCCCATGCCCCGTCCGGGGCGCATGGCGGACACGCGCAGGGACACGGACACCACCATGCGGCAGGCGCGGCGCATCGGCACGGCAGCGCAGGGCATAAAGGAGGAAGTGACCGCGATACCGCGAAAACAACAAGAAATAACGCGGCCTCTCCGGTGGGCGTCTTGATGGGCGCGCTCGGCGTGGGACGCGCGCCCTGGCCGATACTGGCGCAGTCGTTCGGCATCGCCTGGGGCTTCTGCGGCTACTGGGCCAACCAGCTTTTCGTCCACACGCCGACGCCCACCCTGGGACAGGTCGCGCCCTCCCTCGGCGTCGCGCTGGCAGGCGGTCTCCTCGGAACCAGAATGTCCGCCGAGATATTTTCCCATCTTCTGCCGCAGGAGGAGACGTTCGTCGTCTCTCGCGACTCGCTGTTCGGAATGACGGGCCGGATCGCGTTTGCCGCGAGCGACAGCGCCGGACGCATCCATATCTACGACGAGCATGGAACTCTGCACGATGAGATGTGCCGTGTCGCCTCCGGCCATCCGCCTATCGAGAAAGGACGCAACGCCCTGGTCGTAGACATGGACTTGCAGGGCCATCTGATCGTGGAAGAGGTTCCGGAATCCGTGCATTGAGAGCCGCCCTCGTTGGCGAGAGGGCGGGGAGAAGCGTCGGACTTACAGATGAACACGGCCCCGTTGCTACAGTGGCATTATATGATCTTTCTGCTGCCGTTCGGCATCGCGCTGCTGCTCCTGCTGTTCACCGCATTTCAGGCCAGCGGCGGAGACGCGGATGGAGACGGCGACAGCCTGGATGCGGACGCAGGCGCGGCGGATGCCGCCGACGGCCCCGATGGCGACCTGAGCGCCGACGGAGACGCCGATTTCGAGGGTGGCGCGGACGGCGGCGAAAGCGCCGATGCGGCCCCGGACGGCGATGCGCATGGCGGAGACGCCGACGGCGACGCGGACGCGACCGACGAGGCAGAGACAGCGCGCCCTACCCTGGCGGGCGTCGGGGCGGACGCGGGCGCACGGGCGGCCAGAGGAGGCAGAACGGCCTCTCCTCGAGGCGGCGCGCTGCGGATTCTCGGCGTGGGACGCGCACCCCTGTCGGTGGTGATGGAGATGCTGTTCCTCGCCTGGGGCTTCTGCGGTTACTGGGCCAACCAGCTTTTGCTGCGCACCGAGACGCCCTCGCTGGCCGAGATGACGCCGTCTCTGGCGGCGGCTCTGGTCGGGGGCATCATCGGGGCGCGGGGCGGAGCCGAACTCTTCGCGCGCCTTATGCCCCAGGAACACACGACGGCCCTCTCCCGCGAGAGTCTGCTCGGCGCGACAGGCCGTGTCATTTTCCCTGTGAGCGCAAGTTCGGGCCGCGTCCGAATCTATGATGAGCATGGAAACCTGCACGACGAACGCTGCCGTATCGCGCCCGGGCATCTGCCTATTGCGAAGGGCCGCCGCGTCCTCGTCGTGGACATGGATGCACAGGGACGTCTGATCGTTGAAGAGGTTCCCGACAGCGTTCGGTAGCCTCGCCGGAACCCGGGAACGCGCGCCCGATGCAGGAGACGCCGTTCCCATTCCCCCGAACATAGCGGGAGGGGGAACGCGGGTTCGCAAAACTCCCGCCTGGCTTCTAAAGGAGGAAGCTGCTCATGGGACCGTTTATGATTGTGTTGGGTGTCGCCATGATGGTGGTCAGTCTGTTCGGAAGCGCGTTCGGACTGAATCTGCCCGGCCCGGTGCTGTTCATGATCGGCATCAGCGGATTTTTGGTGACGGTGCTGGGTCTGGTGCTGGTCGTCATGTCGTTCTACCGCCGGACAAGCGCCGACATGGCCTTTGTGCGTACAGGCGCGCAGGGGAAGAAGGTGATTCTGGATGGCGGTTGTGTCGTCCTGCCGTTTTTCCATAAGATCCTGGAAATCAACCTGAAGACGATGAAGCTGGGCGTCAATCCGCGCGGAGCCAATGCGCTGATCACCCGCGATAACCTGCGGGCCAACGTGCTGGCGCAGTTCTATATCCGCGTGCAGGCCGATACGGATCATATCCTGAACGCCGCCCGTTCGCTCGGAGAGAACAGCGTCCATGAGGAGGCCGTCGAGCAGTTGGTCAGCGAGAAACTGACCTCTGCGCTGCGCGCCATCGCCTCGCAGATGGACCTGTTCGAGATTCATACGCAGCGCGATCTGTTCGCCGAGCGCGTCAAGGAACACGTCAAAGACGACCTGGAAGCCAACGGCCTGCTGCTGGAATCGGTGACCATCTCCGAACTCGACCAGACCGACCCCGGCGAACTGAGCGACAACAACGTGTTCGATGCGCAGGGCAAGCGCAAGATCACGGAGATCACGGCGGCGGCGGCGGTCGAGCGCAACAACCTGGAGCGGGAGGCCGAGCGCGCCCGCAAGCTGAAGGACGTGGAGACGCGCCAGCAGATATTAGAGCTGGAGCGCAAGCAGGCGGAAGCGGAGGCTTTGCAAGCCACTGAGATCGCCAAAGTGCGCGCCGACAAGGAGCGCGAGGCGCAGGAGGCGCAGATCGCCCAACAGCGGCAGATCGAACTCGCCAAGATCGAGAAAGAGAAGCAGGTGCAGGCGCAGGAGATCGCCCGGCAGCAGGCCGTCGAGATCGCCCGCGCGCAGCAGGAGCAGGCGGTGCAGGCTGCGCAGATCGCCAAAGACCAGCAGGTGCAGATGGCGACGGTCGAGCGCGAGAAGAGCGTCTCGCTGGCCGAGCGGCAGAAGCAGATCGCCATCGCGCAGCAGGAAGCGGCCCGCGCCAAAGCCGAAGAGGAGTCGCTGAAAGCCGCCGCCGAGCGGGAGAAGGCGGGCCAGCAGGTCACGACCGTGACCCAGTTGGCGGAGGCCGAGCGCGAGGCGAACAAGAAGCTGATCGCCGCCCGCCAGCAGATCGAGCAGGACAAACTGCGCTTGCAGACCAACGCCGACGTGGAAGCCTATTCCCGCATCAAGCAGGCGGAGGCCGAACGGGAGGCCGCGCAGAAGCAGGCGGAGGCCAAGCTGCAACTGGCCGATGCGGAGGCGCAGGCGAAGGAGTTGGTGGCGCGCGGCGAGAAGGCGCAGCAGATGGTTGCGGTGGACGTTTCGCGCGAGCAGGTCAACGTCGAGCAGGCTAAAGTCGCCGTCGAGCGCCAGCAGATGGAGAACCGGCAGCAGTTTGCCGAGGCCGGTATCCAGTTGGAGGTGCAGAAACTCTCCATCCAGGCCAGCCGTGATGTGCAGATGGAGTTTGCCCGCGCCCTGGCAAGCTTCCTCTCCAACGGCCACATGAGCCTCTACGGAACGCCGGAGACGGCGGCGGCGATGCTGGACAACATGGCGAAGGGTTTCGGTCTGCGCGCGATGGTGGAAGGCTTCGTCAACGGCACGAACGGGGTCACTCCCGCGCACGCCAACGGCCATAGCGCGAACGGCGCGGGCGGCGATGCGGTGAACACGCTGCTCTCGCAGATCGGCGGCCTGCTCCAGCCCGCCATCGCCAAAGTGACGGGCGGCGACTCGTCGCAGATCACGCCGGAACTGGCCGAGCAGGTGGCGCGCAGCCTGGCCGACAACCCGGCCTTCCTGACCGCCGTGCAGGACGCGCTGACCGCGCCTCAACCGAAGGAGGCCGCTGTGGAAGTTCTGCCCGCCGCCAAGAACGACACGGACAAGACGTCGCCGGAAAAAGCGCACGCTAAGAACGCTTAGCCAAGAAGCCGACGACTGTATCCAGATTAAGGGATGGCTCTACGAAGAGCCATCCCTTACTTAACGTGAGTTCGGGTTAAGCCGCCAATATGCCTGGCAAGAGCGTGTGCAGCGATGGCTTTTCTGGCAAGTGACAGTAGGCGACCAATCCCGCCATCAGATGGGTGAAAGCGTTGACGACACTGCGATGACGGCTGTGTT
>DASRGL010000468.1:0-3228 GCA_035651115.1 Chthonomonadaceae bacterium | reverse complement strand
CCGAGGCAGGCCGGTTGCCTTTAGGATGACCGAGAATTCCCAAAAACGGGATGTCCCTGGCTGGCCGGCGAGGCGAGAGGACAATCGGCTGCGCGTGCGGAAGAAAGGAGAAACAACAGACGCAGGAGGGAAGGACATGGCCGACGTAGCACTCAATCAAGCGAATACCGCCCTGAAGACGACGGGCCTGACTGCCGCCCCGCCCGATCCGCAGATTTTTGAAGGACAGTCGGTTCTCTACGCCGACGCCCATGCGGTCTTTGCCGCGACAAATCCGCCCCTTGCCGCGCAGGACATTGACGGCATCCATGCTCGCGGCTTGAACTCCGGCTGCGGTATCACAGGCGAGGGCGGCGATAACGGCCCCGGCGTGGTCGGCGTGTCGGTCGGCGTGATCCCGAACCCCCCGGACATTCCCCACGATCTGGAAAAACCGCCCTTTCCCGGCAGAGGCCGACAGACCGGCGTGCTGGGGCTTGCCACGACGGGCCAGGGAGTCGCGGGCGAAGCGGTGTCCGGGCCGGGCGTCTTCGGCAGATCGGAGAGCGGCAAGGGCGTGGCCGGTTTCTCGCTGTCGGGTACGGGCGTCGAGGGCATCTCGAACGATCAGGTCGGCGTGTTCGGCCAGGGGTCTCGCATCGGCGTCTCCGGTAGGTCGGACAATGGCCGGGGCGTGAGCGGGCGCGTGGATTCGGGACGCGGCGTGGAGGGCATCGCGCGCAGCAGCGGGATCGGCGTCTATGGCGAAGCGCCGCCTGCCGCCAATGAGCGCGCCCAGGACTTCGCGGGCTTTTTCAAGGGGGCCGTCTGCGTCGTGGGGCCGCTCGCCGTGACCGGAGCCAAAAGCGCCGCCGTTCCCTATCCCGACGGCTCGCATCGCCTGCTCTACTGCCTGGAAAGCCCGGAGAGCTGGTTCGAGGACATCGGAGAGGGAACCCTGGTCGAAGGCCATGCCGAGGTCGTGCTGTCCCCGGACTTTGCCGCTATTGTCGAGACGGTCTCCTATCATGTCTTCCTCACACCCTACGGCGACTCGAAGGGGCTGTTTGTGGCTTCTCGGAGCGCAGAAGGTTTCGAGGTGCGGGAACAGCAGGGCGGGACTTCCAATCTGCCCTTCTCCTATCGGGTCGTCGCCCGGCGCAAAGACATCCGGCCGGAGCGACTGGCAAAGGTGACGCTGCCCGCCGGTCACGAGGTTGCGGAGGAGGCGTCCTGACTTTCTCATGGCGGCGCGCATCTTGTGTTGAGCGCGGTCAGGTGCTATACTGGTTACGAAGCTGCGCCCCGGGCTGTGGACCAATCTTTGCCCGGCGAATGCATTCGCGGCTGGAAAAGCGGCCCCCCTCCCTGACCCACTGCAAGCGCCGTCTGTTCCGAAACGATTCGGGACGGCCCTTGCGACCCCCAAGAACAGGGGGAGGGAAGCGACCCCACCCCAGACGTCCCCTTCGCAAGGGGAGGGAGCAGCAAGGCGTTCGCTCTCTCCTCTGCAAGGGGAGGGAGCAGCAAGGCGTTCGCCCTCCCCGTCGCAAGGGGAGGGAGCCTTGAGTCGGCGGAGGCCGACTTCGTGCTTTTGCAGGTGCAGTTTTCACTGCCACTGTTGGATTTTCTGCACACTCTGAGAACCTGCGGAGAGAGCTTATGAATCTTCGACTTCACGACAGAGCGTTGTGGACGAGACGCCATTTTGTCGCGGCGCTGCCGCTGCTCGGCGGGCTGCTGTGCGGCTGCGGCGGCAGTGGGCAGGACTTCGGCGGATTCAACCGCAGTCTCGGCGGCGACATCGGCCCCGGCTACAACACCTCGCTCGGCTCCCGGTATAGCCCCAACAACGGTTCCCCCACGAACACGGTCGGGCGCGGAACCTATCCGAAGATCGAGACCTCCTTTCACCTGCCCAACTTGAAAGGCGATCCCTTCGACTACGAGAAAGTCAACGTGCAGGTCACGCTCCGCAAGCCGGATGGCGGCACGGTAGACGTTCCCGCCTTCTTCGACGGCGAGGACACCTGGCGGATGCGCTACACGCCCGCCGCTCCCGGCGCTTACGCCGTTGTCACGGTCAAGCTGAACGGCGAAACGGCGCACGAAGAGAAGCTGGAACCGAAAGAGTGGACGGTCGGCGGCGACCCGCAGCCCGGTTTCCTCCGCGTAGATCGGGGTGACCACAGCCGCTTCGTCTTCGATAACGGCGCGCGCTACTTCCCGCTCGACCATAATCAGGCGTGGCGCAGCAACGGGCTTCCCGATATTCCCGAGCTCTTTGCCAAGATGAGCAAGGCGGGCGAGAACTGGTCGCGCGTCTGGATGGCGCACTGGGGCGGCACGAACCTGGACTGGCCCGCCGATGACCGACGCCTCAAGCCCGGCCAGATAGACCTGGAAGCGGCAAAACGCTGGGATTCCATCGTCGAAGCCGCCGAGAAGAACGGCATCTATTTCCAGATGACGCTCCAGCATCACGGGCAGTATTCCAGCGTGAAGGGCTATCGCTACTCCAATAACAACAACGCCAACTGGGAGAGCAATCCCTACAACGTCAAGAACGGCGGATTCCTGCAAAACCCGGAGGACTTTTTTACCAACCGGGAGGCCCGCGCGCTGACCAAGCGGAAGCTCTACTATATCCTGGCGCGCTGGGGCTACTCGCCGAATGTGATGGCCTGGGAACTGTTCAATGAGGTGGAAGGCACGGACGCGGGCAGCGGCAAGCTGTGGGACGACATCGCCATGTGGCATCGCGAGATGGCGCTCTTCTTGCGCCAGTACGACGGCTACCGGCATCTCATCACGACCAGCGCCTATCCCGGCGTGCCGCTCGATAGCCCGGTCTGGCAGACCGTAGACTATATTCAGCAGCACGCCTATCCGAACGACCTGATCAGCGCGCTCGGCATTGCGGACGCGAAAGAGGCCAAGCGCCTGGACAAGCCGTTCTTCGTCGGGGAGTTCGGCCCATCCAATCTGCAAGACCCGCAGGGCGCGCACCTGCGCGTCGGCCTCTGGGCCAGCCTGATGAGCGGCAGGTCGGGCGCGGCGGAGTACTGGGCCTGGGATACGGTCGAGAAGCACGACCTCTACGGGCAGTTCCAGTCGGCTTCGGCCTTCCTGACGGCCTCCGGCCTCGCCAATCGCGGCGATCTGGTCGCGGCGGCGCTGCCGGTCGAGACGACGGAGCGGGCCGCGCTGAGTTTCGGGCCGGGAGGCGGCTGGGAGAACGCCACGCAG
>DASRGL010000467.1:0-9094 GCA_035651115.1 Chthonomonadaceae bacterium | reverse complement strand
TCCACGGCGGACGTACCTCCGCGATGGAATACGAACAAGCAAGCGAACTGACTTCAGGCTGCAAGAACTTTTGACACCCTACTTAGTGCATCACGTCCCGAAGCGAGGCTGCAGCCTGTTTCTGACGCAGGATATAGCCATGCTGCACGATAGAATAGGTCATCGTCCCGCGCGGGCAGAATGTCTGCATGATATTGCGTTTCATTCCAAGAAGAACGACAACCCCTCTTTTTTCATAAGTGGACCTGAGTATGACGAGATCGGCGCGCTCACTATCTCCCAGTACCAGTACCGCCATTTTCTTCCGAAGGGCCTCCTCTAGGATCGTGGGCATTGCAAGGGAACAAGAACACCCGGAGGCATAGCCGACGACCAACACGTTGCTTTTGCCTGCCAGCTCATATCCGGGAATCGTGGGGGCCAAAGGCGGACGGCGAAGCTCGTAATAAAATATAGCTGTACTTGCAAAAGAGACCAGCATAGCAGCCAGCAGCAATGGGCTGCTAAGAAATGAGGAGGCCGTTAGTTTGTTCATCGCGATGCTCCATTACTACCTGTTAGGCGGTACTGCGACACTCGATGATGCCTGCAAGGATCAGCAGCAATAATGTTTCTATTATAAAGCGTCTGTCCAGTTGAGTCAATAGGTTGCCGAAAAAAAAACTGAAAAAGCCTGCAAGGTTTCCCACGCTGAGTGCAGCAAGAAAGCGTAAGGTCTTAACGGGTAGGAGCCTGCAAGTGATTGAAAAAGCTTTACCTCAACATAGGAACCTCTTCCTCCCTTCCCGGTCTAAGGGTTGAACTCGATGGGTTCCCTGTCCGTTCTGGGCAACGTTGCCTATCTCCGTCTTGGATACGCAGAAAAGCAGAGGACATGTTTCCCTGTGGTCGTCCGCGTCTTCTCGGAGAGGAAGACAGAAGGCTACTCTTTGGCGGCGCGGAGTTGGTCGAGGAAGTCGGCGCTTTTCAGGTCGCGCTCGACCCGATAGCGGATGTACCAGCGCAGCGCCTTGTCTATCTCCGCCGCGATCTTGGGAGCCGGGTGCAGCGTCAGCAGCGTCTCCGGCTCGGCGCTGAGCAGCGTTTGCAGGATCGCGACGGCTTCAGGAGAGAGGGGAATGGCATCGTCGGTGCGGTAGCGGTCGGCGCTGCACAGCGTTCCGCCCAGAGACGGGCTGAATCCCACCTGCCGCCGTTCCAGCGGATTACCACAGCGCACACAGCGATCCAGCACGGGCGCATAGCCAAGCGCGGACAGCAGGTGCAGTTCGTAGCTATGCACGATGCTGTCAGGATAGGTGGTGGCGCGCTGAAGCAGGTAGAGCGCGGAGACCGTGAGATCGAGCAGTTCCTCGCTGGCTGTCGCATCGCGTTCCAGGGTCAGGCGGTCGAGGAGTTCGCAGAAATAGGTGGCGCGGGCCAGCAGCGCCAGATCGTCGCGCAGGGCGGGAAACGATTCCTGTATCTCGCACTGCGTGATGATGTCCAGCGACTTCCCGGTAGCCAGCAGGAGACGTGACAGGGTGAACAGTTCGGTCGCCCCGCTCAGGCGGCTGGTCGCGCGCCGCGCGCCCTTGGCGACCGCCGAGAGCTTGCCGTTTTCGCGGGTATAGAGGGTCAGGATTTTGTCCGTCTCACCCAGGTTGAGCCGATGCAAAACCAATCCCGTAGCCTTGTAGACGGGCATAGTGCTGTTGTCAGCGCGCCGACGCGCGGTCTGCAAAACAGAAGGGGCAGACGCTCTGGCCCGCCCCGCAGAGGATTCCCACTCTTTAGCTCGCGAGGACAGCCGTCCGTTCCCGCTCGGAATGCTCTTCGGCGATCTGGTCGGCAGGCTGTCTCAAAAAGGCGCGCGCCGTCGTGGCATCGGTCATGCAGACGGCGACAAGTTCCCACCCATGTTCCCCCTCGGCGTTCAGCTTCGCCTCGCTCAGAGCCAGTTCACGGATCACCAGAGTCTTGTATCGCCATTTGGTCATCGGTTTCCATCCTCACTCACCCTCGGAAGGGCGTGCAACGCGATAGGGGCCTATTGCCATGTCCCTGTTTGCAAAGAGGCGCAGGCTGTCAGCGTTCAAAGTCTGCGCGAAAGCGATGAAAGTTTCGCTGAAGTTGGATCAGCGCGAAACGGACAGCGTCGCGGGCGATCTCCGCGTCTGTCTTGAGTTGAATCGGTCTGCCGTTGCGCAGCGAACGGGCAGACATCGTCGCCGTCGCCCGGTCCTGCCAGAGCAGCGCGCCGGTGCGCGTCTCCACCAGCGCGCCCACGACCTCGGTGCGCGCCTGCCGTTCCCATGCTGCCTGCGGCGGCAGCCCCGTCGGCTGCGCCAGCGGGTCGAGCAGGCCCTCGCTCACCTCCAGGCTCGTGATGCGCGCCAGCAGCACATAGTCTGCGCCGAGGCGCTTGCCCAGCGTGCGGACGCGGGCGGTGTCAGGTAGTCCTTCTTCTCTCCAGAGCGCGGCGGGCAGCAGGCGCATCTCCGCCAGCGCGCGCCGTGTCGTCTCCGGCCCCAGAACGTTCTGCGGCGCGACGGGCCGTAGATCGGGGGCAAACGTCAGCGCCATGCGGGCGACCCACTCCGGCGCAGGGATGGCCTGCGCGCGGCGGCCCTGCGGCGTGAACAGCAGGCGGTCGCTCTGCGCCGGGCCGGGTACGGGCAGCACGGCGACGCGCGCCTCCGGCTGCATGAAGGGCGCGATCTCGCCGGTACGGAGCGTGTGAACGGCCAGCGCCGCCGCCTGCCGGGCCGCTTCTGCGGCCAGTTGCAGCCGGGTCTGTCGGTAGCGCTGCGAAAAGAGCCGATGGCCGGTCGAGGCCGCGCTGCTGACCGAAAACGCCACCGGAAGCGTCGTCCCCGCGGCGTTCCCCGGCTGTGTCCGCGCCGCCGTCTCGTCCATCCCCAGGCCACCGGGAACACGCACCTCCGCGCGGAGGGTCACATCGCGCGTGGCTCCCTCGCGCAGCGCAGCGTCCGTCACATTCGCGACGAGCAGCCTATCGCAACGGAGGCGGAGGCACAGCCGCCGGGCCGCTTCCGGCCCAAAGGCTTCTTCTGGCTTCACGCGCAGCGCGACCAGCGCGGCGCGAAGCTCGGTTTCCGGCGCGACGGCCAGGCGCAGGTCTCTATGCAGCCGCTCGGCCATCGCATCGGCCAGCAGCGCGGCGGCGAACGGGCGCAACTGCGCTACGGACACATTCGCGGTCTCGGCCTCGGTTTCCTTCTGGCGATTTTGCGTGCTTTTGTCCGCAGGCTTGTTGCCATTCTGACGCGCTTCCGCCTCCTTCGGTTTCAAGATCAGGGGACGGCGGCGCGTCTTTTGACGCTGCGCCGCGCGCGCCGCTTCGATCCACCGCGCGATCTGCAGGTCTCCGTCCGCTAGGGGCAGGGCCAGCAGCGCGATCCGCCGCGCCTGCGCCAGCGGAGGGTAGGCGTCGGGCGTTGTGGCCCTCACTCCCTTTCCCTCTCCCACGCTGTGGGGGAGGGCCACAACGCCTACCATAGCCAGACCGATTTTTCCACCGAGCTGCGCCATTCGCCCGCGCGCCATAACCAAAACTCCTGCAAGCTATTGACAATTCCTGTCGGCATTTTGTATACTCTACCGTATTCGCCATCGGACGCCCGATTCCCTGTCCGTTTCAGAAATCGCTGCTGTTATCCCTACGTATTGCAGAGGGCTGCAAGTAGACCCTCGCCGGGGCAGAGATTCCTGCGATCCTGACCCGACCCTGCGGCCCGACTGACCGCGCCGATCACGTCCTGAAAAGAGGGGCCTCTTCACATGGAGATGGAATCCAGAGATCTGCTTACCGTCGAACAGGCGGCTCAGTACCTGCAAGTAAGCCAGTCGAGCATCCGCTCTTACATTCGCCAGGGAAGACTTCAAGCCTTTCGTATCGCCGGGAAGCGTAAAGTCCTGATTCCGCGCTCCGCTCTGCTGTCTCTGCTGGAACCGGCCCGCCCCGAAGATGTGGAGGCCGCTCTGAATGAGGCGGACGATGTAGAAACCGACTCCCATGCCTGAAGCAAGCATAGAACGCGCTCCGGCTTTCGCGCCCACGCCGGAAACACTCTCCGCCGAAAAGCGGCGCACGATGCGCGACGAACTCGTAGAACTGTGGCGATTCCGGGAACTTCTGCGCCAGATGTTGATGCGCGATCTGAAAGTCCGGTACAAAAACTCGGTCTTCGGTTTCCTCTGGTCTATCGTGCCGCCTCTGCTGCAAGTCGTCGTCTATATGTTCCTGTTTCGCAGTATCCTGGGCGCGCGGGCGCAGAACTTTCCCGCCTACATGCTCTGCGGCATCATCCCCTGGACGTTTTTTCAGACCGCCATTCTCGATTCGAGCCAGTCTCTGCTCAACAATTTCACGATTCTTCGCAAAATCTACATGCCGCGGGAGATCATCCCACTCACCTCCGTCCTGAGCAATTTCGTCCACTTTCTGCTCGGATGGATGGTCTACTTTGCCGTCTTTGTCTTCGCCTTCCGCCTGAAAGGTCACGGCATTCCCCTGCGCATCGAGATGCTCTGGTTTCCATTCATCGTCGCCATGGAGTTCCTACTGGTACTGGGCTTTGCCCTCTTCTTCTCTGCCCTGAACGTCTTCTTTGAAGACGTCAAGTTCATCTTGCAGACGCTCTTCAGCCTGCTCTTCTTTCTGCTGCCGGTCCTCTATCCGGTGGATGTCGTCAAGTATACCTCCGTCATGCAGCAGCATCCCTGGCTCTATAAGCTCTACCTTCTCAATCCGATCACGGCGCTGATCACGGCGTTTCGCAAGACGATGCTGGATCTGATTCGTCCCGAAGATTTCAATCCGGCCCTGAAAGGCAAGCTGCCCGATCACATGGACTGGCCGCTTTTTGCCGTCTCCTGCCTGCTGTGCGTGGGGATCGCCTGGTTCGGATACTGGTATTTCAATCGCCGCAAGTGGCAGTTCGTGGAGCGGCCCTGAGCATGGACACCATTACTCCTGCGGCGGAAGACCGGAGACCGGCTGCCGCCCCGCCCGGAAACGCTATCGAAGTCCGCCATCTGACGAAGGAGTTCCGCGTTTTTCATAAGGGAGCCGGCTCGATAAAACGCGCGATTCTCGGCGTGATGCGGCGGCAGCGTGTCGAGCAGTTCACGGCGCTGAAGGACGTCTCGTTCAGCGTGCCGCACGGCCAGACGCTGGCCGTCATCGGGCGCAACGGGTCGGGCAAATCCACGCTGCTGAGCCTGCTGGCGCGGGTCTACCGGCCCACATCCGGGGAGGTGCTGCTCTACAGCCTGCGGCCGGGAGAGCGTGTGCGTATCGCGCCTCTGCTGGAACTGGGCGCAGGCTTCCACCCCGATCTGGACGGGTTGGAGAACGCCGAGTTCTACGGCGCGCTGCTGGGCATGACGGCACGGGAGATTGACGAGCGGCTCAACGACATCATCGCGTTTGCGGAGCTGAAAGGCAAGATGGACACGCCGATGCGCAACTGGAACAACGGCGCGAAACTGCGCCTGGGCTTCGCCATTGCGGTGCATACCGACCCGGATATTCTGCTGGTGGATGAGGTGCTGGCCGTCGGGGATGAGGCGTTTCAGCAGAAGTGCCGCCAGAAGATCACGGAACTGCAAGAGCAGGGCAAAACGATCATCTTCGTCTCCCACGACCTGCGCACCGTCGAGCGGGTGGCGAGCCGTGTCCTCTGGCTCAACATGGGCGTCCTGGAGATGGATGGCGACACGGCCACCGTCCTGGCGAAGTATCGCGAGGCCGCCTCTGCCGGACGCTAAAATCCTCTTATCGAACAGACCTCCACATCTTGGCCGCCGGGGAGGAGAGGCGGCGTCTTCCTGCACGCGGGCCGGAAAAATCGGGCTGCTCCACGGAACTCAATTCTGGAAACAATCGTTCTTTCACATAGAGAAAATATCCAAATCATCTATGGCAGATCGAGGAGAGCCAGGCGTTATTTGTCGCTCTCAGGGCCGGAAATCGGTAAAGATTATGTTGTTCGGTATCTTATCGTGCAAAGAGGCGCTCCAGCGTCTGGACGACTATCTAGACCGCGAACTGACGCCGGAGGAGACGCGCCGCGTGCAGCGGCATCTGAAGTTGTGCCGCGCCTGCGCGACCAAATTCGCGACGGAGGCGCGGTTCCTCGAGGAGATGCGGGGCAAGCTGGAGCGCCTGGAGGTGCCGTCCCATCTGAAGAACCGCCTCTCCGCGCTGCTGGCGCAGGAGCAGAATGGAGAGTAGCGATCTCCTCCTTCCCCTCCTTCATAAGGTTCAGAATACCTACCCTTCCTAGGAGGTAGGGCATACCGGATACCTGTTCCGGGCGAGAACCTGCGCGGCCAGATCGCGGCGCAACTGCATCGGGCTGGCATCCCAGCGGCTCAAGCGGTCGAGCAGCGCATAGATGCCGGTGAACGGCTCGTCGCGCCAGTCCACGACATCGTCAATGGCGGGCAGCGCGTCGAAGATGTAGCGCGCGGCGGCCAGACTCTCGTCGGCGTAGTCGCGGGCGGCGACCTGCGCGGCCAGCAGCGCGGTCTCGTAGCGGGCCGGGGCGAGCGTCGGCAGCTTTTCGCACCGCAGGGCGACGCTCTCTATCGCGTAGGCCGAACAGACCAGATCGGCAAGCGCGGCGGCGATCTCCTGCGCCTCCAACAGCGTCTCTCCCAGCCGTTCTGTAGCCTGAAACAGCAGAAACAGCGCCAACTGCCTGGCATCGCGCGCCGCCGCTGCGACCGCTTCGAGCGGATCGTCGAAGAGCGGCGGTTCCGGGGCCTCCATGCGGGCCAGTGCCTGCGAAGCGCGCAGCCCGGCATCGCGCACCGGCAGGCGGCCTGCCCTGTCCCGGCGCAGCAGCAGAGTGATTATTGCCAGCCGGACGATCTCGTTCGCGCCCTCGCCGATGCGCAGCAGCCGCTGATCCCGCCAGGCGCGGGCGACCGGAAACTCCTCGGTGTAGCCATAGCCGCCATGTATCTGAATGGCTTCGTCCGCCATTTGGCTGTAGGTCTCCGAGCCGATGACCTTGACGATGTTGCACTCGATGGCGTACTCCTCGGCGGCACGGTGGTAGTGCGCGGAGGCGTCCGGGGCGTCGGGGGCGATCCCGGCGAAAGCCGTCTCCAGGTTCCCCGCCAGCCGGTAGACCATGCTCTCCAGGGCAAACGTCCGGGCGGCCATCTCCGCCAGCTTGTGCTGTATCAGGCCGTACTCCGCGATGGGTCGCCCGAAGGCTTTACGCTGTTGCGCGTAGGCCGCGCAGATCGCCAGCAACTCCTTCAGCCCGCCGACCGCCCCCGCTTCCAGCTTGAACCGCCCCATGTTGAGCGCGCAGAACGCCGCATAGTGTCCCTTCCCGACCTCCATCGCGTTCTCGATGGGAACCGGCACGTTCTCCAGGATCACGCGCCGCGTCGAGGTGCCATGCATCCCCAGCTTATGCTCCTCCTTGCCGAAGGAGACGCCGGGAAAGTCGCGCTCCACCAGAAACGCCGTGACCTTCTCGCCGTCCACCTTCGCAAACACGGTGAACAGGTTTGCGAACGCGGTGTTGGTGATCCACATCTTCTCGCCGTTGAGCCGATAGTGCGTGCCGTCGGCGGAGAGAGTCGCGCGCGTCTGCATCGCCAGCGCGTCCGAGCCGGAGTTGGCCTCGCTGAGCGCAAAGCAGCCGATCCATTCGCCGCTCGCCAGCTTGGGCAGATACCGGCGTTTCTGTGCGTGCGTGCCGAAGAAGAGGAGAGGAAGGGTGGCGATGACGGTATGCGCCTCGTGCGTGAGCGCGAAAGACTGCTGCGGGTTCAGTTTCTCCGCAATGAGTGCGGCGGTCGTCTGTTTGAGGCCCAGCCCGCCGTAGATTTCGGGAACGTCTGCGCCGAGCAGGCCGAGCGCGCCCGCCTGCTGCATCAGGGTGTGCATCAGCGCGTGATCGCCGCTCTCGATACGGGCCGTCTGCGGCAGGACTTCGTTGCGTAGAAAATCGTCGGCGGTCTTGCCGATAAGCTGGTCTTCCGCGCTGAACTCCTCCGGCGTGAAGACGCGGCGCGGATCGCTGTCGGCTATCAGGAAAGCGCCTCCGGCGGGATCGAAACGGTTCTCCATCGAACATTACTCCTCGTTTCAGAGCGCGAAAATGGCGGCGACGGCGATGGTCAGTTCCGGGAAGACAATGGAACGCAACGTCTGGTTCTGGGCATAGACCTCCACTGTCTCCGCGCCTGCTTTCGTGAACCGCAGCACCTCCACAGTCTCCGTGTCCTGGCTGACCATCCAGCACTCCTGCACGCCGACCTGGCAGTAGTCCTGGAGTTTGCCCTCCCGCATCCGAGGCGTCTCGCTGGGCGAGAGGATTTCAACCACCAGTTCCGGCGCAGCAAACAGAGGGGCAGGGTTAGTGTTATCACTACATTTTGCCAGTTGTTCGTAGCTGATGAACAGCACGTCCGGCTGACGGATACGCAGCGGCTCATACCGGATCAGCACATCGCACGGCGCGAAAAACGTTCGTCCGCGTCCACTGGCGCGTTGATAAGCGCGCAGAGCCTCATAGATGTTTCCGGCAATGTCCTGGTGACGCCTGGTGGGATTGGGCATATCCATTCGCACTCCGTCGAGGATGTCGTACCGTTTGCAGATTTCGCCCTCCGCTATGTAGGCTTCATAGGTGAGCAGCGGGGCTGGTTCCGGCTGTTTTGCAATCGCCATGGCTCTCCTCCTGTCCGACATTCGCGCCTGCCTTCATTATATCACGTTTGCTCCCGGCTCCATAGCGATAGATGGCCGCCTGCCGGAGAAGGCGCAAACAAAACTCCCTCCTCTACGCGATGGCAGAAGAGGGAGCCGGAAACTCAACGTGGCCTTTAGCCTATCGAAACACGGGTAAGTTGTGAGCGTGCTGCGGATGCACGCCCATGATGCCGTCGTGACAGAGAGTGCAGACGAAACCGCTCTCCTGTCCGTCATGGGTTCCCAGATACTCGTGATCGTGGACGCAGCGCGCGAACTGGAACCGCTGGCGCAGGGCGAGCCTGTCCAGAGAGCAGGCAAAATAGACCCACTCGCGACAGTTGGCGCTCCATGCCTGCCCCCGAAAGG
>DASRGL010000466.1:0-5412 GCA_035651115.1 Chthonomonadaceae bacterium | reverse complement strand
GTTCATGGGGATACCTCTCTTTCCTTCAAAGCGGCCCTCTCCGGGGCCGAACCTACTCCAGACTTGCCTTCGCCGCCAGCCCCAGCTTTTTGAGCAGCGCGGTCGCAGCCTCCTGTTCCTTTGGGGAGAGCCCGGCGACTGCCTGCTGTATCCGTGCGGCATGATCCGGGAAGATGTCCGCAATCAGGGCGCGGCCCTTCTCGGTCAGGTCGGCATAGAGAACGCGCCGATCTCTGGGGCAGGCGACCCGTTTCACCAGGTCCTGCTTTTCCAACTGATCCATGACGTGGGTGATGCTCCCCGTCGCCAGCAGCAGACGCTCGGCGACCCCGCCGAGCGGAATCGGGCCTTTGTGGTAGAGCAGTTCCAGAACCGCGAACTCGCTTGGCTTCAGGCCGTGCCGCACGATGTCGCGCCGGGAATGCTCGGCCACGCTGTTGCAACTGCGCGTCAGGGCGATAAACAGCCGCAGCGCGCGTTCCGTTTTCTCGTCGTAGCGAATATCGCGCATGCTTTTCTCGAAAGGTTTGATGTCAAATATCTCAAGATCAAACTAATTTACGCCCCTGCCACCTCTCTCGGTTCCCTCAAAGCGCAAAAATACTGAAGAATCTTGCATTGCGCGTCGGACAAGCCGCATGACCGGGCTTGTTCCGGTAAAATCGCGCGAAAGTCGTGAAACGCGCCGCCCGGTGTCACAGTAGTGCGAAATAACGGAAGGTCGCGACCGTCCCGGTATTAACAGACGGCAGCACGGTCACGATGCAGCTACGATTTCAAGCGAAGATGGGAGAAACGACGATGACTCTGGCACAGGTACAGGCGGTGGTCGCGGTGGTGGTCGCGTTAGGCGCGACGTGGGCCGGGCTGATGATGGCGGTCGCGCTGACGCTGCCCGTTCAGACGCGCCGGGCCGAAAGCGCGCTGGAGACCGCGCCGAAACGCTGCCTGTTCAGCGGCGTAGGACTGTTCCTGCTGTTCATGGTGGCCGTGAAGCTGTTGCAAGCGCCACTGCCGATTGCGAAGCTGCTCGGCTTTGCGCTGGTGATGGGCCTCTGCGCCATCCTGACGCTCGGCGCGGCAGGCATTGCGCAACTGATGGGCAAGCGTATCGGCGAGATGGCGGGCGCGCGAACCTCGTTCGGGATGTTGGTGCGCGGCAGCGTCGTCTTCAGCATGGCGATGCTCTTCCCCTGGATCGGCTGGTTCCTGTTCGCGCCGCTGGCGGGCCTGTGCGCGCTCGGCGCGGGCGCATCGGCGCTGTGGCCTCGTCGTCGCATGGCGATGCCTCCGGTTCCCCCCAATATCGCGCTGGAGAGTCAGGGAGTGGCGTAGCGATGGAGAACCTAATCCATGAGGCCCCCTACCCCCGCCCTCTCCCCCCAAGAACAGGGGAAGGGGAGCCAGAGCGCCAGTCTTTGCCTCTCTTCCAACCTCTTACAGAGTATGAAGGAGCGCAAAAGCCCGCAAACTGCACGTTCCCTCCCCCTGTTCTTGGGGGGAGGATTAGGGAGGGGGGCCACAATCGCCGCGATTTCCTGCGCAACGGGCTGCTGGCGGGCGCAGGAGTCGGCGCGGCGCTGCTCGGCGGAGCGGGCTGCGGGGTCGCGCGGAAGCAGGCCCGCGCCCTTACCGGCCCGACTCCCGCCGCCTTCACGCCGCTGCCGGCAGATGCAGGCAAAGCGGGACAGGCCGCGCACGTCCTGAACCGGATCGGGTTCGGGCCGAGGCCGGGCGAGGTGGCGCGGGTGGCGGCGATGGGCGCGGCAGCCTATATCGAGGAGCAGTTGGCCGACGAGATGGAGGAAGACCCGGCGGTCGCCTGGCGCGTCAACGGGCTGGAGACGCTGCAAACGGAGCAGGACGCGCCCGACGTTCTCTACAGCCTGGACGACGGCCAACTGATGACCGAGATGCAGCAGGCAGCCCTGCTCCGCGCCGTCTACAGCCGCCGCCAACTGCGCGAGAACCTGGCCGACTTCTGGACCAACCATTTCAATATCTACGCGCTGAAGGCCGACGGGCGCAACCTGCTGCCGACCGACACGGAGCGCGTCATCCGCCCGCACGTCCTCGGCACGTTCCGCGATCTGCTGTTCGCGTCGGCGCACAGCCCCGCGATGCTCACCTACCTGGATGCGCAGCAGAACCGGCGCGGGGTCGCCAACGAGAACTACGCGCGCGAACTGCTGGAACTGCACACGCTCGGCGTGCATAGCGGCTACACGCTGAAGGACATTCAGGAGGTGGCGCGCTGCTTCACCGGCTGGACGGTCAAGCCTGGATTTCAGCGCGGCCTGTTCACGTTCCGAAAAGAGGACTTTACGGAGCGGCCCGACTGGTTCCGGTATGAGGCGGCACGGCACGACGACGGCGCGAAGTACGTTCCCTTCCTCAACCTGACGATCTCGCCAGGCGGCGGACAGCGAGACGCCGAAACCGTGCTGGAGCATCTGGCGGCGCACCCGGCGACGGCGCATTTTCTCTGCCGCAAGCTGTGTACGCATTTTCTGGGCCACGCGCCCGATGCGGTGGTCGCTAAAGCGGCGCGCGCCTACCTCAAGAACGGCAGCGATATTCGCGCCACCCTGCGCCCCATCCTGCTCGACGCGCTGCTCACGCCGGAACAGAACCGACCGAAGCTGAAGCGTCCGGTGGAGATGATGGTCTCGGCGCTGCGGGCGCTGGCGGCGGACACGGACGGCGGCATCCACTTGCAGCATCATCTGGCCGCGATGGGACAGCCGCTCTTTCAGTGGCCGATGCCCGACGGCTTCCCGACCAGAACCTCGGCGTGGACGGGATCGCTGCTGCCGCGCTGGAACTTCGCGCTGGCCCTGGCCTCCAACGCCATCGAGGGAACGGTCGTGGACCTGAACACGCCGCTGGCCGCCGCTGAAGCCAGGACGGATGACGCCCTTCTGGACGCGCTGATCGCAACGGTCATCGCGCGCCCGCCGACGGCCCCGGAAGCGCGCCCGGTGCGAGAGCAGGTGCGCCGCCACATCGCGCAGGCGCGGCAGGCGTCTGTCCCCGATGCGACCGTGATCGCGGAGGCGACCGGTCTGCTGCTGGCTTCTCCGGTGTTCCAGTGGGGATAGTTTTGCCCTCATCCCTTCGGGCGCAGCCGCGCCAATGAACGGCGCAGCAAGCAGCGCCCCTACACGCACGCTGCGGGAGAGGGGAGAGGCGGGCGCACTCGTGGATGTCTCGCTCCCCTTCCCTTTCCTAAAGGGAAGGGGGATAGGTATAGGGCTACAAGGAGATGGATATGAGTTCCAGGCTGACGAGAAGGCAGGTCTTGAAGGGCGCGGCGCTGGCGGCGGTGGCAGGAGCCGCCGATGGGATCGGGCGCAATCTCTCCGCGCTGGCGAGCGTTACGGTCGGGCCGCGCCCCCGCGAGACGGGCGGTGACGCACTGGTCGTGCTGTTTCTGCGGGGCGGCGCGGACGGCCTGAACATCGTCGTGCCGCATGGCGACGACGATTACTATCGCCTGCGCCCGACGCTCGCGCTGGCCCGCCCGAACGACCGCACGGCGGCGGCGCAGGCCCGCGCCCTCGATCTGGACGGCTTTTTCGGACTGCATCCGGCCCTCGCGCCGCTCCTGCCGCTCTATCGGGAAGGCCGGTTCGCCGCCGTCCATGCCGTCGGCTCCGGCGACCAGACCCGCTCGCACTTCGAGGCGATGGCGACGATGGAGCGCGGCATCGCGCAGCAGACGGGCGCGGCAAGCGGCTGGCTGGCCCGCCATCTGGCCTCGACCGCAACCGACGCCGATCCGCCCCTGCGCGCCGTCGCCATTGCGGAGACCATGCCCGACTCGCTGCGCGGCGCGACGAACGCCACCGCGCTCAGTTCGCTGACCGATTTCCGGCTGACCGCGCCCAACGTCGTTCCGACCGGAAGCGGCGGCAAAGCGCACCATGCGCCGCCGCGCACCGATGCCATCGCGGAGACCCTGCGCGGCCTCTACAGCGCCTCCCCATCGTCCGCCGCCGCCGACGTGCTGAACAGTGCCGGACGGGAGACGCTGGCCGCGCTGGACAGCATCCAGCGGCTCGATCCGGCGCACTACCGCCCGGAAGGCGGGGCCGTCTACCCGGACGACGAACTCGGCAACGGCTTCCGACAGGTCGCCTGCCTGCTCAAAGGCGAGGTCGGGCTGGAGATCGCCTGCCTGGACATGGGCGGCTGGGATACGCATGTCGCGCAGGGCCGGGACTCCGGCTGGCTGCCCGCGCGATTGGGCGATCTGGGCCGCGCGCTGGCCGCGTTCGCCGCCGACATGGGGCCGCGCCTGGCGCATGTCACGACGGTCGTGATGACGGAGTTCGGGCGGCGGGCCTACGAGAACAGCGGGCTGGGAACCGATCACGGGCGGGCAAGCTGTATGCTGCTGCTCGGCGGGGGCGTGGCGGGCGGCAAGGTCTACACGGAGTGGCCTGGACTGTCGCAGGATAAGCTGGCCGACGGCATTGATCTGCGCGTCACCACCGACTACCGCGATGTGCTGGCGGAGGTGCTGGCCCGCCGCCTGCGCAATCTGCATCTCGTGGAGGTCTTCCCGGAGTTCACGCCGCGCTTCCGCAATGTCGTGAAGGGCTGACTCCCCGGCTCAGTTCATGCTGATCTTCCATCAGAATCAGGTCGAAACCGAGCCAGATCAACCCGGCTCCCCACAACCTACGGCTTTTCACGCCTGCATTCTCCTTTTTCAGTCTCTATGGGCGCAACAGCACCTTGATCGAATCGAAGCCTGCATAGACCATCTTGATGCCTTCCAGATAGCTTTCGAGCGGCAACTGGTGCGTCACGATGCCGTCCACGTTGAGCAGGCCGCGATGCAGGTAGGCAATGACCTTCGGGTAGCAGCCAGGGCCGAGGTGCGCGCCGTAGATGTTGAGTTCCTTCGTGTCGCCGATGATCGTCCAGTCGGTCGAGGTCGGCTCCTTCATCACGGAGAACTCGACGAAGTTGCCGCCCTTGCGGATGGCGTATAGCCCTTGATTGACGGCGGCGGGATGGCCGGTCGCCTCGATATAGACATCGCAGCCATAGCCCTCGGTCATGTCGCGCAGGGCCTGGACGACATCGGTTTTGCCGGGATTGAGCGTCACGTCCGCGCCGAGCCGCCGCGCCAGTTCGAGGCGCTGATCGTTCATGTCTATTGCCACTAGCGTGCCGGGATTTTTCAGGCGGGCGCAGGCGACCATGCCCAGTCCGAGCGTGCCACAGCCCGCGATCACCGCCACATCGCCGAATGCGATCTGCGCCCGCTCGACCGCGTGCAGGGAGCAGGCCAGCGGCTCGATGAGCGCGGCTTTCTCGATGGGCAGGTCCGCAGGGACCTTGTAGTTGAGCGCCTTCGCCGGGAAGAGCATATAGTCGGCCATGCCGCCCTGCGTGTAG
>DASRGL010000465.1:0-7836 GCA_035651115.1 Chthonomonadaceae bacterium | reverse complement strand
GTCAATGCGATTGCGGTCGCTCCGGATGGTTCGGCCTGGGTCGCGACGGACGGCGGCGTGGCGCATCTCTACGACAAGCCGATGACGCTGGCGGAGAAGGCGGCGCACTACGAACAGATCACCAACGCGCGGCACAATCGGTACGGCTTCGTCACGGGAGGCGCGCTGAAGAAGCCCGGCGACGTGAACGGCGGCATCATCCACGAGGCCAGCGATAATGACGGGCTATGGACGGCAGTCTATGTCGGCGCGGAGGCGTTCCGCTATGCCGCCACGAAAGACCCGGAAGCGCGTCGGCTGGCGCAAAAGTCCATGCGGGCGATGCTGGACTTAATGGACTACACCGGCATTCCCGGCTTTCCCGCCCGCGCCATTCAGGGCAAAAACGAGCAAGATGTCTCCGGCTACAATCCCGATGAGACGGTGCGAATTCCGGGCGAGACGGAGAAGATATGGTTCTCCTCCCCGGTCCACCCCGACTACTGGTGCAAGGGCGATACCTCCTCGGATGAACTCGACGGCCACTACTTCGCCTACTATGTCTACCATGAACTGGTCGCCGACGCGGACGAGAAGAAGGCTCTGGCCGCGCACATTCGCGCGATGACCGACAACATCCTCAACCATAACCTGACGCTGGCGGGACATACGGGGCGGCGAACGCTCTGGGGCGTCTGGACGCCGAGCGAGCTGAACGACAATCCCAAGTGGTGGGAGGAGCGCGGCCTGAACTCGCTGGAGATTCTCTGCTTCCTCAAAGTCGCGGCGCACATCACGGGCGATGCAAAGTACGAGGCGAAGTACCGCGAACTGATCGAGAAGCATCACTATCTGCTGAACACGGTGACGCAGAAAGTGGCGGAACCCTGGTACATCGTCAACCATTCGGACGATCAGATGGCCTTCATGATCTACTATGCCCTGATGAGTCTGGAGCGCGACCCGGCGCGGCGGCTGATTCTGTTGCAGAGCATGGAGCGCAGTTGGAAGATTGAGCTACCGGAGGCCAGCCCGTTTTTCAACTTCGTCTACGGCGCGACGACGGGCCGCCCCTGCGATGTGGAAGCCTCGGTCGCCACGCTGCAAGACTGGCCCTGGGAACTCATTGACTGGCAGGTGCGCAACACGCAGCGCGTGGATGTCGCTTTCCGCAGCGTCAACTTCGAGGGACGGCAGAAGGTGGAGACAGAGCGCGCCCTGCCTGCCAGCGAGCGTCAACTGATGCGCTGGAACGGCAACCCTTACGAACCGGCGGGCGGCAGTCCGGCAGGCAACAGTGAAGAGGACGGCTCGGCCTGGCTGCTTCCCTACTGGATGGGCCGTTATCACGGCTTCATCGCCGAGCGAGGAAAATAAACCCTTGCGCGATTTCCCAGCAGTGTTGCGGAATTGTCCAGACAGCTTCTGGACAATCGCCTGAATGCAGCAAGAACCCAATGAGCAAGAACCGTCCTCCGCCTGGTTTCCGGAAAGCGTGTGCCGGGCGGAGATTATCCTGGTGACGCTTCCATCTGTTCCCGCGACAGGGTATCATTATCGCCAGATGGCCTCTATCGCCCTGGCCGAGATCGCGCGGCAACTCGGACGGCCCGACTCGGAGGGCCTCTACCTGCGTGGAAGACGCGAGCGTTACCGCAGGGAAGTCGAGGCGGAGCCAGGCGGGGATTCTCTCGCTCTCGAAGACCTGCTTCTGTTTTGAAAGAGGTACGAAAATGGCAGACGTTATTCAGGAGACAGCCGAAACCGTGGAGGGACGAGTCGTGCGCTATGCAGAACGCCCGATCACCTTTGAAACCTTCCTCGATCTGACCGGCGAAGACGACGCTATCGAACTCGTCAATGGAGTC
Organism: Chthonomonadaceae bacterium; assembly: GCA_035651115.1. Taxonomy (GTDB): domain Bacteria; phylum Armatimonadota; class Chthonomonadetes; order Chthonomonadales; family Chthonomonadaceae; genus DASRGL01. Next base: position 5,989 of record DASRGL010000465.1, on the reverse strand, counting down.
ATGGTGGAGCAGATGTCCGCACAATTTGAGCATGAGACTTTGCACGCGTGGTTGTTCTGGATACTGTATGGCTACGTCGTTAAGAAAGGACTAGGTATCGTCCGAGGTTCGCGCACCGCTGTGGAGATCAGTAAGTATGGGGGACGGCTGCCCGATCTGCTGTTCGTGCGGAAGGAGAACGAGGGGATCATCCAGCCGAAAGCTATCTACGGCGCTCCCGACCTCATCATCGAGATCGTCTCGCCAAATGATCGGCCTTCCGACATCATTGCGCTGGAGACGGACTATCGCAGCATCGGCGTGCCGGAGATATGGTTTCTGGACGTGCCGAAGAAGCGGGTGCGCACGCTGCGCAAACAGGCCGCCGACTACCAGGAAGAGGTTTTGACCGCCGGAACGCTGCGCTCGGAAACTGTTCCTGGTTTCGAGTTGCAGACGGAATGGCTGTTCCAGGAGGCGCGTCCCGATGAGTTTACGACACTGATGGCGCTGCTCCCTTCTCAACCATAGGAGAATCATACAGAATGCAGCATTTGCTGGCGTGGGGTCTGATCGGTATCTGCCTGCTGACAGGCAGTGGAAAGGGGGGCGCGATGGAAGAGGGGCCGGGAAGTCCGAAAGAGCCGGTGCGCTACATCGGCAAAGAGAAAGCGGATACGCGCTATCATGATGGGCGACTGCGGCCCGTCGTCGGCGTGCAGAACTACCAGGTGACGCGCGCCAACCGCACGCACCCGGAGCGCGCGGAGGGAGTCGGCTGGACGTACAACCACGCGCCCATGCTCGCCTACTGGGAGGGCCGGTTCTATCTGGAGTACCTGAGCAATCCGGTGGATGAGGAGATTCCGCCGGGGCAGACGCTGCTCGTGACCTCGCGCGATGGAATCCACTGGGAACCGCCGCAGATTCTCTTCCCGGTCTACACCCTGCCCGACGGCAGCACAGCCATCATGCACCAGCGCATGGGCTTCTATGTCGCGCCCAACCATCGGCTGCTGGCGCTCGGCTTCGTCGGCCTCTTTCCGAAGCCGTGGGACGGCACGGGTGTCGGGCGCATCGTGCGGGAGGTCTACACAGACGGCAGGTTCGGCCCGATCTACTTTATCCGCTACAATTCGCATCACGGCTGGAACGAAAAGAATACGCACTACCCACTCTACACGGCCTCGAAAGACGCGGGGTTTGTGGACGCCTGCAACGCGCTGCTGGCGGACAAGCTGATGACTATGCAGTGGTGGGAGGAAGACCGGAGTACGGACGGCTTCTACACCGTGTCCGGCTACGAGGCGCCCTCCTTCTATCATCGCAAGGACGGCAAAGTGGTGGGCCTGTGGAAGTGGGCGCACGGCGCGCTGTCGGAGGATGAGGGTAAATCCTGGTCGCCCGTCGTCAAACTGCCGACCCTCATCATGGACGGGGCCAAAGTCTGGGGACAGCGCACCAAAGATGGCCGCTACGCGCTCGTCTACAACCCGAACCCTCTGAGCGACTACCGCTGGCCGCTCGGCATCGTGACGAGCGACGACGGCATTCTCTTCGACCATCTTGCGCTCGTGCATGGCGAGGTTCCGCCGCGCCGGTTCCGGGGACGCTGGAAGGACTTCGGGCCGCAGTACGTGCGCGGCATGGAAGCGGGCAATGGCGATCCGCCCGGCGACGCGATGTGGGTCTGCTATAGCGTCAACAAAGAGGATATGTGGGTCAGCCGCATCCCGGTTCCCGTGCGGACGCGGGTCGAGTCGCCGGTCCACGACACGTTCGACGCGATGGAGACGAACGGCTTTCCGACGGACTGGAATATCTACAGCCCGCAGTGGTGTCCCGTGCGCGTGGTCGAGTTTCCGAGCGCGACGAACAAGAGTCTCGAACTCCAGGATAGCGACCCGTATAACTACGCGCGGGCCGTGCGCCTCTTCCCGGAAAGCCAGAGGGCCACGATCAACGTGAAAATCCTGCCGCGCCAGACGGATACGGGGCGGCTGGAGGTCGAGGTGATGGACGGCTCCGGCAATCGCCCGATCCGCATCGTCTTCGGCGAGGACGGGCAGATTCGCGCGCAGGATGGCCGCCGCCAGGTGAGATTGCAGCCCTACGCCGCCAACGCCTGGCACGACCTTCAGATCACGCTCGATACGGGGAAGGGCATCTATAGCCTGGCGATAGACGGCAAGCCCGCGCTGACGGAGGCGCGCTTCGCCAGCAAAGCCGCCTCGGTGGAGCGGCTCTCTTTCCGCACCGGCCCCTACACCGACATGCCGAAACTCAGCACGCCGACGGAACCCGGCGAGGATGTCACCGACCCCAATCCCGATGACCCGGTCGCGCTGGCCGTGTATCATGTAGACGATGTGCGTGTGATGCCGCAGCCGTGACCCTTTGTTAAGAGGGTGTATCAAAAGCCGCGCCGAAGGCACGCTTTCCGCCTCTTCGTCCGCAGGCATTCCAGACGGGTATTTCAATGCCCGGCAACGCGGGCTTTTTCTACACCCGCAGTCAAGGCACGGTCAGGGCGTCAATCGGTGGATTTGGCCGGATTGCGCCCGATCATCGGGTACTGTTCCAGTTCGACGACCGCGCCGTTGATCCGGGCCGCTTCGTCCGCCACGAACATTAGCGCGAAATAGGCGATCTCTTCCGGCGAGAGGAGGCGGCCCGACGGCGCGAACGTCCGCGATACATGCTCCGGCCAGTCCTCCGGCAGGCCCTCCTTCACTTTCAGGGCGTATTCGTTCGCCGTCAGCACCCAACCCACATTGAAATGGTTGACCCGGATGCCCTCCGGCCCATAGGCATCCGCCAGGTTGCGCGACAGCGTCATCAACCCGCCCTTGCTGAGCGCGTAGGCCAGTTGATTGCGCTCGCCGCAGTAGCCGTTGACAGAGCCGATATTGAGGACGGAGCCGCCTCCGGCACGGCGGAAGTGCGGCAGGCAGGCCCGGATCAACAGAAGCGGCGCGCGCAGGTTCACGGCCATCATCCGGTCGAAGACCGCCGCATCCGTCGTCTCCAGATCGCTGCGCGTTTTCAGCGCCGCATTGTTGACAAGGATGTGGATGCCGCCGAAACGGGCGACCGTCTTCTCCACCAGATCGGCGGCGGTCTCCGGCGCTTCCAGGTCGCCCGGCAGAAAATCGGCTTCCCCCGGCCCCGCCTCCCGTATCGCGCGAACGACCTGCTCGCCCTCCGCAGTTTCGAGGCCATGCACCATCACGCGCGCTCCCTCGCGAGCAAAACAGCGCGCGATCGCCTCTCCGATGCCGGTCGTCGAACCGGTCACCAGAGCCACCTTATCACGTAGACGCATTCTCTCTCCCACCATGCTTATGATATAGGCAATGATACCACGCCATGGGACGGATTATGCTCCATTGAGGAGGATTTCCGTCGGGATACGGTTCTGCACCGTTCAGAGAGAGCCTCGCCAGAGCGAACGCCTGCCGACTTCCTGTCGTTTCGCCGGACAGGAGGCAGGAAAGGGAAGCGGAGATGCCGAATAGCAGGCATAGAAGCAAGGAGCGTTCTCTTTCATGATACTGGTCATTGACAACTACGACAGCTTTACCTACAACCTGGTGCAGTACCTCGGCGAGCTGGGCGCGGAGGTCGTCGTCCGGCGCAACGACAAGATCACGCTGGACGAGATCGCGGCCCTCAAGCCCGAACGCATCGTCATCTCGCCCGGCCCCTGCACCCCCAACGAAGCGGGTATCTCCGTGCCGCTCATAAAGCGTTTCGCCGGAGAGATTCCGATCCTGGGAGTCTGCCTGGGCCACCAGAGCATCGGCGCGGCCTTCGGCGGCGAGATCGTCCGCAACGACCGCGTCATGCACGGCAAGACCTCGCTCATCAAGCACCGGGGCGAGGGCGTCTTTCACGGCCTGCCCAACCCCTTCGAGGCGACGCGCTATCACTCCCTCGTCATCAAGCGCGACACCATGCCCGCCTGCCTGGAGATCACGGCGGAGACAGAGGAGGGCGAGGTGATGGGCGTGCGGCACAAGCAGTTCCCCGTCGAGGGCGTGCAGTTCCATCCCGAATCGGCCCTCACCCGAAGCGGCAAAGACCTGCTTCGCAACTTCCTCAAAGCCGGGAATCGGGATTAGTTCCTCCAGGCTTGGCAGCGACGAGGCGCGCGTTTCCCCAGCGGCCCGCGCATCCGCCCTATCTCTTCTGCCACATGATCCGCCGCGCGGATGCCCGCCAGCTCCGCCAGTTCGGAGGTGTCCTGTTCCCCGCCCAGATGGTACTGCAACCCGAAGAGGACAACATCGGAATCGAACGCGCCTTTCCAGAGCGCAGGCCGTACCATCCGTTCGATCCTGTCCAGCAGTGGCCCTCCGGCGGGCAGCGTCCACCCGGCAAGACTCTGTCGCAGTTCTGGCGTCAACATCTGTCCCTCCACAGACACGCCGGAATCGAGTCTCTCCTGATGCGGCTGGCCGCCGCGACTGCCGATAGCCAGACCCTCTTACACGTTAACGCAGCGGCGCGCTCCCGCTTCGGAGATCGCGCAGGCGACGAGGCAAAAGCGGCAGGGAGAAGACGGCCAGACGCAGCGTCCCGGCGCGCGGCCGCCGATACCACAGCACGAGCGTCGGCTGAGCGCGCGTCTCAGGAAGCGATTCCGACCGGGCGAGCAGGCGGGCCAGCGCCGGGACGCGCACCGAGAAAGAGCGTACTGTCCAGAGACGACGGCCCTCGGCCTGAAGCCAGGACTGCTCATAGCGCAGCAGGTCGCGCCACCACCAGGGCAGCGCGGATTCGCCCGGCAAAGATCGGAGGAGGAAAGACGCAAACGCTATCGCATCTTCCCGGTGCTTCTCCACGCCCTGCGGCGTCCCCGCGAGCGCGTAGCGGAGGAACAGCGCCTCGAAGCGCGGGCCGAGAAGCTGGCGGGTCTGCGGCAGCAGCCGCGCGACGACGAGGAGCCGCTTGTGACGCAGGGAGGCGGCAAAGTCCCGAATCGGGGCGGTCAGGGGAGCCAGCCGACAGGCTTCCTCCGTATCCAGCCCCAAAGTCGCCCCGACGCCTTCCGGGTCGGCGCAAAACTCCTGCCGCAAAGCGGTCTCGGTAAACAGGCGGGCGAGCAGCCTCTGCGTCTCCTCTAATCCCATCGTCCGTAGCGCCTCCCCAGCGCGCGGGCCTTGTCCACCTCATCCAGCAGCGGCGCGACCGCCGTCAGGTTCTCGTCTCGCTCCAGAATGACCGCTTTGACGGGCGCGCGAGCCATCACCTGCGCCATCAGTTCCCAGACCTCCGGCGGCGTCGCCTGCGCATGGCTGTCTATGAGCGTTCCGTCGTGCCACTCTCCCCCGACGAAATGAAGCTGCACCACGCGCTCCAGCGGCAGCGAATCCAGAAACGCCCCGGCCTCATAGCCGTGATTGATCCCGTTGGTGTAGAGATTGGTCACGTCCAGCAGCAGCCCGCAATCAGCCCGCTCGACGACCTCCGCGAGAAACTCGGCTTCGGTCATCTCCGCGCCGGGCAGAGCGAAGCTGTAGGTGATGTTCTCCAGAATCAGAGGGGCCGCGATCCGGCTGCGAATCTGCCGGATATTGCGGCACACGGTCTCAATGGCCTCCCAGGTATAGGGTAGCGGCGTCAGGTGGCCGATCTCGATGCCGCCCGCCCGCGTGAACGCCAGATGCTCGCTCCACCAGGGTGGATTCAGGCGATTGACCAGCGCGGCCAGGGTGCGCGCGTAGTCCCGATCCAGCCCTTCCGCGCTGCCGAGCGACAGGCTGAGGCCGTGCGGGATCAGCGGGAAATGCGCGGTCAGCAGTTCCAACTCCTGCTGCTTCTGCGGCGAAGCCGTCATAAAATGGTCGGCGGTGATCTCCAGGCAGTCCACGCGCTGCCGCTGCAGGAAGAGTTCGCTCAGCAGCGGGTCGCGATACCCCAGTCCCGCGCCCAGATTCGGCAAATGCTCGAACACGAGCCTTCTCCCAATATTTTAGCTGCTACAGCCTCCGCAGCCCCCGCCTCC
>DASRGL010000464.1:0-2746 GCA_035651115.1 Chthonomonadaceae bacterium | reverse complement strand
GCCTTCCTCGACTACGACGGCGATGGCTGGCTGGACATCTTCCTCCTGAACTCCGGCCCTCTGCCCGGCTTCAAGACGACCGCGCCCGTGCCGTCCTGCGCCCTCTACCACAACAACGGGAACGGAACGTTCACCGATGTCACGCGACAGTCCGGCCTGAAAGTGCCGGGCTACGGCATGGGCGTGGCCGTCGGGGACTACGACAACGACGGTCATCCCGATCTCTTTGTCACCACGCTCGACCGCTGCTTTCTGTTCCACAACGAGCTAGGGAAGACCCTCACCCCCGGCCCCTCTTCCCCGCTGCGGGAGAGGGGAGGGGCTAATTCCGGGCTTCTCCCTTCTTCTGTACTCCGGCAGGAGTTGAAAGGGAAGGACACGCCTGCGCCAAAGTCACCCCTCTCCCGCAGCGGGGGAGAGGGGCCGGGGGTGAGGGCTTTCTTCCGCGATGTAACCAAAGAGGCGGGCGTGAGCGATGAGGGCCACTGGGCCACCAGCGCCGCCTGGCTGGACTACGATAACGACGGCAAACTCGATCTGTTCGTCTGCAACTACATTCGCTACCGGCCCGAGGAGGAACAGGTCTGCCATCAGGGAACGCTGCGCGTCTACTGCGGCCCGCTCGTCTATCCGGGCGATAGCTGCCGTCTCTATCGCAACCTGGGCAACGGGCGCTTCCAAGACGTTTCGCAGGAGACGGGCATCGCGAAGGCGAACGGCAAGGCGCTCGGCGTGGCGGTCTGGGACCTGGACGGCGATGGCCGCCCCGATATTGTCGTTGCCGACGACCTGACGCCCAACCATCTCTTTCGGAACAGGGGCAACGGCACGTTCGAGGATGTCGGCGAGGAGGCCGGAGTCGCCTACGGCAGCGACGGCACGGCCCGCTCCGGCATGGGCATAGATGTGGCCGACTACCGCAATGACGGCAAGTGCGCCATCTTCATCAGCAACTTCGCCCGCGAGCCGAACTCCTTTTTCGTGCAGTGGGACAAGCCCTTCTCCTTCTCCGACCGCACTTACGAGACGGGCATGGGCGAGGCCAGTTTGCAGCCGCTTGGTTTTGGCCTCTTCTTCTTCGACTACGACAACGACGGCTGGAAGGATGCTTTTGTCACCAACGGCCATATTCAGCCGGATGTCGCCCGCTACGAGCCGGGCCAGACCTTTGCGCAGGCTCCCCTGCTGTTCCACAATGAAGGCGTTGGGAAAAGCCCGTCCCAAACGCCCGATGCTCAACGCCCAACGCCTGATTTCGTGGAGGTCGGCAAGCAGATGGGCGGCGCGCTGCTGGAGACCAGCGTCGGGCGCGGCGCGGCCTGCGGAGACTACAACAACGACGGCGCGCCGGATATTCTGCTCTCCGGCAACAACGGCCCGGCCCGCCTGCTGCGCAACGACGCGGGCAGTCGGCACAACTGGCTGAAAATCCTGCTCGTCGGGACAAAGAGCAATCGGGACGGCATCGGGGCGGAGGTGCGCGTGCATACCGGCGCGGTGACGCAGCGCGACCAGCGCCGGAGCGGATCGAGCTATCTCTCCAGCAGCGCGCCCTACCTGCATTTCGGACTGGGCGACGCGAAGACAGCGGATTCGGTGGAGGTGCGCTGGCCGAGCGGCGCGCGGGATCGCCTCGACGCCGTTCCCGCCAACCAGACGCTTACCATTGTCGAGGGCAGCCATCCGGCGAAGTAGCCCGAAGGATTTTTGAAGATGTACATTCGACCCATGTTGGCAGTGGCCTGTCTCTGCGCGCTGGGAACGGCGCAGGCGGGAGAGAGGGCGGGGAGGAAGAGAGTGGACAGGCGGACACAGGGGCCGGGACTGGCTGCGAAATATCCGGGCGATAAGGGCATCGAGAAAGACCCGTCGGATTCTGTTCGGGGCGGATATGGGGACATGGGGACTGGCTTCCGCAAAGCCGCCAGAAGCGCGCACACGGCAGCTTGACAATATGCGAAATGCCTATGCCGAGCATTTCCAGTATCTCGAACAGAGCGGCCCGATGACCATCCGGGGCCGGGAAGTCCAGGGCATCGGCCTGCCTGCGGAGGTGCTGGAAAAGGTCTACCGCGCCAACGCCCGGCGCTGGTATCCAGGATTGTAATCGGAGGTATGCACTATGACCGATCTTGCCGTGACATCGCACGGATTTTCCATCAACACCAGTCCCGCCGCGTTCGGAGAACTGCGGGAATCGAACGACATCCTGGCGGAGGCGGAGGCGCTGCGGGCGCGGATGGCCGAGGACGGCTACCTGCTGCTCCGGGGCTATCTCGATAAAGAGGTCGTCCTGGCCGCGCGGCGCAAACTGCTGACCAAGATGGCGGCGACGGGCGAGATAGACGGCAGCAGGCTGCCGGACGAGGCGATTCCCGCCGGGCCGCAGAACTGGTCGTCCGAGGTTACCCGCGATCTGCGCACCGGAGCGGCGATACGCCGGATGTGTCACGAGGGACGCATGATGCAGTTCTTCGACCGCTTCTTCGGTGAGGCGGCGCGGTCGCTGGATCATATCTGGGTGCGCCGGGTGACGCCGGGCGGCGCGACGGGCTGCCACTACGACATCGTCTACATGGGGCAGGGAACGCACGAACTGTATACGGCGTGGACTCCGGTCGGCGACGTGCCGTATAGCGATGGGCCGCTCGCCATCCTGGAGAACTCGCACCGCCTGGAAGAACTGAAGAACACCTACGGCAAGCTGGACGTGGATCGCGACCGGGACAATAACCCCTACGGCGGC
>DASRGL010000463.1:0-17156 GCA_035651115.1 Chthonomonadaceae bacterium | reverse complement strand
CGCGCTGCACCTACGTAGACCCGGAAGTCGCCAGCATCGGCCTGACCGAGCAGGAGGCGCGCGAGAAAGGGGCGCGCGTCGTCGTGCAGTCCTTCTCCTTCGCCGACCTCGACCGGGCCATTCTGCACGGCGAGCCGCGCGGCCTGGTCAAGCTGGTCGTGGACGAACTGGACGGCCAGATACTCGGCGCGCATCTGGTCGGCCCGGACGCTTCCAGCATTCTGGCGGAACTGGCCGTCTGCATGAAGAACCATCTGCCCGTGACGGCCATCGCCGATACGATGCACGCCTATCCGAGTTTCCCGGAGGCGGTCGAAGCCGCCGCGCTCTCCGCCCCCAACTATCGCGGGCAGGTCGAAGGCGCGACCGGAGCATAAATGCCCCCTCTCTAGCCCCCCAAAGAACAGGGGGAGGGCTAGAGAGGGGGGCCAAAGGAGATCATTCATCATGTGGATGCTGTGTGCGGCGCTGCTGGGAGCGGTGACCGGCGGCCTGGTTTTTGCCGACTCCGCCTCGCTGGTCTACCGAGATCGCTCCGGCGAGCCGCCTGCTACCGCCGAATTGGCGCGCGCTTACCGTCAGTTGCCGCCCGTCACGCCGCCCGCCTGGAAGCCGCTGGACGCCCGGTGGAGTTTCGCGCTCGGCGATCCGAAGGAGGGGCTGAACACCTCCCTGGAGCATCTGCCGGAACCGCGGGAGCCGGTCACGCTGCCGCAGCGCACGCTCCACCCCGATACACCCTACTGGTATGTCGCCGACGTGGACATTCCCGCGCCCTCCGTGCTGGATATTCAGGCGGACGACGGCGCGCAGCTCTATGTGAACGGCAAGCGGGTTCCTGTCAGCGGCGACGTTTTCTACGTCCCGGCCTCTTCAAGCACAACGCGCCTCGTCGTCCGGGTGCTGAACAAGGCGGTGTACGGCGGTCTGGAGGCGGTGCGCGTGGCAGCCAGAGACGATTTCGACCGGTATCGCGCCGCCTCGGAGTTACGCGCGCGGCTCGCCGCCGTCGTCCGCAAGACGCGCCTGCTCCTCTCGCCGACGCCGGAACAGATCGCTGCCGCGCAGCAGGCCGTTCGGGAGGAGAGTGAGGAGGCGATACGGGCGGCGGAGACGCAGCTTGCCGCCCTGCCCCTGACTCTCATCGGCCCCACGCTTCAGGACGCCTCCCCCACGCAGGTCCGCATCGTCTGGGAGACCGATACGCCGTGCGCGGCGGCGGTCGAGTGGGGAGAGGGCTATACGCTGACACAGACCGTCACGGCGCAGAGCGAGGGGACTCTGCACATCGCCGAACTCAAGCCGCTGAAGCCCGGCGCGACCTACAGCTATCGGATTCACTCCGGCCCGGTCGTCTCGCCCCAATACACGTTTCGCGCGCTTCCGGCGGACGGCCCCTTCGAGTTCACGGTCTGGTCGGATTCCCATGCCAACGACAAGCCGCAGGGCAACAACGACGTGTTCCGGCAGAACGTGGCCGCGATGCGGCGGCTGCCAATAGCGTTTACGGTCGGGACGGGCGATCTGGTGGAGGCCGGACACCATCAGGAACCCTGGCGCAGCTTCTTCGACATCCTGACTCCTCTCGCCTCCGAAGTTCCCGCCATGCTCATTCCCGGCAACCACGACTACGACGGCTGCTTTGAAGACCTCCATTCGGTCTACGTGGAGCGGTATCTTCGTACCCGGCCCCGACCGCAGTATTTCGCCTGGACTGCCGGAAACGCCCGGTTCGTCGCGCTCGATCCGAATCTCTATTTCCCGACCGGGATACCGGAGGATTCCGAGACATATCGCTGGTTCCGGCGTGAACTCGAATCGCCGGAGTGGAAACGCGCGACCTGGCATTTCGTCTTCCTGCATCAGCCGCCCTATTCGCAGGGCTGGCCCGACTATCACGGCGACCTGCCTATCCGGGAGATGTTCGAGCCGCTCATCGAGAAGTACGGCATAGATTTCATCGTCGCCGGGCATACGCACGACTACGAGCGCCTGACGAAGACCTACGGCAAGCAGCAGACGCATCTGTTCATCGTCGGAGGCATGGGCGGCGGGCTGGAAGACGAGGCGATGTCGGCCTATCCGGTCATGGACAAAGTCATCCGGCGGCATCATTTCGGGCGTTTTCGCGTGGACGGCAGGAAAGTGACGTTCGAGGCCGTCGCCACCGATACCCGCATCCTCGACCGCTTCGAGGCCACGAAATAGGGGAGATTGTCCCTTCTCTGCGCAGCAACATCCTGCATCTTCTTCCTTTCTCCCTTTTGGAAGGAACCATTAAGCGGATAGCGATGCTATTGCCCGCTCTTGGCAAACGTACCACTTTATGATAGAATCGAAGAGGAGGCGAGAACAATGGACAACTTTCTCATGATCGAACCAACCGCCGAGGAAGCCGCGCAGATACAAGAAGCTATCCAACAGCATCTTGCCGAAATCGAACAACTGCGGGAACGAATGCAGCGCGACCAGGCGGAGATAGAAGCTTCCATAGCCAGAACAGACGCTACACTGACACGCATACAGACACAGTTGACGCAATTGCGGCGAGTTAAGATGCTTGAGTCAATCAGGTAGCTCTATACCTCGGCCCTGCTTATACCAGAGGCGGAGGCAGGGGGATGACCGTATCGGACTGCCAGCGACGCGCTTCCTCCTGACCGCGAAGTTGGCGCTGCCGCTGCGTGGCGGCAGAGCCGCCGGTGATCCCGGCGATCAGGCTGCAAACGGTGCAGAACAGCAGAGGGAAGGCCAGGATGACCAGGCCGACATTGTCCAGGAAACCTTGCCACAGGGTACTCATCTCCATGAGCGTCCTCCCTTTCTTACACGTCGCGGATCGTCTGCTAGAGAATCGGTGATGCAGCCAGTATAAAGGAAAAGTTCCGGCGCTGCCAGGACATAGGCCACACTCTTGGTGTGGCCTTTTTCATACCTCAACCCGCGCGGAGTCCGAATTTTTCAACAAATCGCGCCAAACCCCTTGACAGCGCGCGGGTTTGTCTGTAAGATGTATTCATCAGACAAATAGGCACATCGGACAAATCACCTGCGAGGATGCTCTTGATCACATCGGAAATTCGCCGCAATCTCTGCGAACAGTTGGTGGAACGGTTGCAGCAACATATCGTCACCCAGAAACTCCAGCCGGGAGACCGCCTCCCCACCGAGATCGAGTTGGCAAAACAGTTCGGCGTGGGCCGTCAGTCCGTTCGCGAGGCCATCAAAGTCCTGGAGAACGCCGGCATCGTCGAGACCCGACCGCATCATGGCAGCCGCCTCAAGGCGCTGGACACCCGGCATCTGAGCAACCATCTGCGCTTTCTGTTCGAACTCGACGCCGTTACCATCAAGGAGACCGTCGCCGTGCGGCGCATCCTGGAGTGCGGCGCGATCCCCCTGGTCATCGAACATGCCGACGAGAGCGATTTCCACCGGATGGAAGCGGCTATCGAGCGCATGAAGGCGCTGACTGCTCGCGGAGAGACGTTCGCAGAGGCGGACATGATGTTCCATCAGGCGTTGATCTGCGCGACCAAGAATCGCATCCTGCAGGGCTTCGGCGGGATGCTTCAGGAGTTTTTCGCCGGGCTTCAGGGCCGCGTCCATTTCCATGAGAAGGAGCAGCGGCAGTCCATCGCGGAACACGAGCATATCTATGCGGCCCTCAAAAACAGAGACGCCGCCGAAGCGCAGCGTGCCATGGAGCAGCATCTCGGCACCTATGCGCACTATCCCGCCTCCGAGAGAGACCGGGGCTGACCGCCCCACCGCCAGGCAGAATCAGACGATGCAAGGAAAACCCTACTTTATCACGGCCATCGCGACGCCGCTGCAGGAGGACGATACCCTGCACGCAGCGGGGCTGGAAAGGCTCATTGACGACCAGTTCCAGGCGGGCATAGACGGCCTGCTGATCGGCGGCACGATGGGCGCTATGCAGCTTCTCACCGCAGAGACCTATCGCGGGCTTGTCGAACGCTCTCTGGAGTTTGCGCGCGGACGCGGCGAACTGCTGGTCGGCGCAGGCGATGTCAGCTTTGCCAGGACGCAGGCGCGCATCGCCTTCCTGAACACCCTGCCGGTGGATGGCGTGGTCGTGCTGCCGCCCTATTTTCTCTCCTTCAGCCCGGAAGAGCTGCGCGACTACTATCTCGCGCTCGCCGAGGAGTCGAAAGCGCCGCTCTACCTGTACGATCTGCCGCAGATAACGAAGGTCAAGCTGAGCCTGGAGACGGTCTGCGAGCTGGCCGAACACCCGAACATCCGGGGGATCAAGTGTTCAGACGAGCCGACCTACGCCCGGCAGTTGATAGACCTGGTCGGCGACCGGCTGCGCGTCATCATGGCCGCGCCTCTGATGCTGGACGTCTTCCTGCGGCAGGGCATCGCCGAGCATCTGGACGGCGTCTTCTGCCTCTATCCCCGCCCGCTCGTCGCGCTCGGCTGCGCGGCGCAGCAGCAAGCGTGGGAGACGGTCAGCAGCCTCCAGCGGGAGATGAACGGAGTCGTGCGCCTGCTGCGCGCCTACGGCGTATGGCAGCCGTTCACGGCCCTGATGAATGCGCTGGGCGTTCCTGGTCGGATGAAACCGCGCCCGCACCGGCAGTGGGACGCGGCGGAGACGGAGGCGTTCCTGCAGGACGCCGAGACGCAGAAGGTGCTGCGGTTCCTGCGCGGCGCGGAGGCCCCGTCGTTTGCCGTCGTAGCCGAGGGCCGAGTCGTATGCTGACCCTTCTCGCCCTGAGCGTCTCTCTGGGTACGGCGCAGCCGAGCGAAGCCGCGCCCTTCTTCGAGACCGGCGTCGTGAAGGCGTCCGCGCCGGGAGAGTCCAACCAGCTGCCGGTCATCGCCCGCACGGAGTCGGGCCGCCTCTTCGCCGTCTGGACGCACTCCCTGGATGGGAAACAGAAACCGGTCATCGTGGGCAGCTTCTCGACAGACGGCGGGCGAGCCTGGGGCGAGCCGACGACTCTGATAGATACGCCGGGCAAAGACGACTACGACGCCAACATCGTCGTGGACGGCAAGCGCCTCCTCGTCTACTCGACGACGACCGGAGACCAGAGCAAAGGCATAGACCGAAGCTGGGTCTGGATGACCTATACGGAAGACGACGGCAAGACCTGGACAAAACCTGTCGAGATACCCCTACCGTTTCGCTACTTCGTCGGCAAGCGGCACATCGGCATCAAGCTGCGGAATGGCACGCTGGCAATGGGGTTCTCCTGGGACCTCTGGGCGCAGGCGGGGACTCCGGCGCGCGCCGAGGGCGAGATGGACCTGAAATCGGGCGTGCTGCTCTCCAGAGATCACGGCCTGACCTGGACGCCGCACGGCGACCTGCATATTTTTGAACCCAAAACGCTGCCCGGCGCGACCGGCGGCCTCTGCGAACCCGCTCTGGTCGAACTTGCGAACGGCGAACTCTATATGCTGATGCGGACCGGCACCAGCCGGATCTACGAAGCGCGCAGCCGTGACGGCGGCCTGACCTGGAGCAAGCCCAGGCCGAGCAAACTGACCGGACACAATGCGCCGATGGCGCTGTGGCGGCTCGACCGCAATCCGAAGGAGGTGATCGTCATCTGGAACAACTCGCCGCGCGAGCGCACCCCGTTGAGCGTGGCGATCACGACAGACGGCGGGAGGAGTTGGTCCCGACCGAAGAACGTCGCGGCTTCCCCCCTGGGAGTCGCCTATCCCGGTATTACCCAGGCCCCCGACGGCGCCTTTGTCGCGGTATGGCATCAGCGTCTCGCGCAGGGAGGGTTCGACATCCGCTGGGCGCGTTTCAATCGGGCCTGGGTGCTGCAGCCCTAGTGACGGCAGTTCTTGTCAGCAGGATCGCAGGGTTCTTCATGCTTTCTTACCCTTATCACGTATCGGACAGGCCGGAGGAGCCTGAAAGGAGATTCGAGCCATGAAACGCGCAGCGTTTACCCTCATTGAGTTGCTCGTCGTTATCGCCATTATCGCTATTCTGGCGGCTATTCTGTTCCCTGTCTTTGCCCAGGCGCGGGAGAAGGCGCGCGGAGCCTCCTGCTTGTCGAACTTCAAGCAGATCGCGCTCAGCTTCAAGATGTATTCGCAGGACTATGACGAGACGCGCCCGCTCTGTCAGGTATGGCAGTCGCCCGCGACGGATGCCAACGGCAACGCCACCTGCTGGTCGTTTAGCGGCCTCACGCAGCCCTACGTCAAGAACCGGGGCATCTTCATCTGCCCCAGCAACCGCCGCAACCGCAATCCCGACCCGGCCTACTGCGCGCCGGACGATGGCGTGCATCATACCTCGACCAGCTACGCGCTCAACCTGGACGCGGGCTTCATGGGCTACTACTTCGGGCCGGCCTCGGCAGGCACGCCGGACGGCCTGCTCCAGATCGTCCAGTCGGGCATCAGCGGCGCGGAAGCCTCGGTAGACCGGCCCGCGCAGTTGATCGGCATGGTGGAGAAGGGCCAACTGGAGACCAACTGGAGCCTCGTCCGCTACTGGTGGCTGGTCTCGGCCACCATCAGCTACGCCAAGCCGCACAACAACCGCGCCAACTTCAGCTTCGAGGACGGCCACGTTAAGAACATGAAGTGGACGCAGACCTATGGCGGCGTCGGCAGCGGGTGCGACACCTGGCTCTGGACGAACTGCGGCAGCGGCGGCTTCACGGCGGCCAGCGCCGATGCCGCGCGGGAATACGTGATGAGTACCGCCCGCGCGGTCCTTCCCGACTTCGCGGACTGGTAGAGACCTGCCCCCCGTCCCACTGCGAGGGACGGGGGGCCAGGCAAAAGGAGAGTCCCATGAAAAAGCAGATCAGCAAGCCGGTGTTCTTTGCGATCCTGGCGGTCGTCGTGATCGTGATCGCCTGGTTCGGCTGGAACGCAATGGAGACGCCGGAGAATCGGGGACTGAACGAGGAGGCTATCTTTCGGGCGGCGGAGGCCAAAGCGAAGGCCAACGGCGTGGACATACGGACGCTGCCCAACTGGGGCGCGCTCTACTACAAGTACCACCCGGAAGAGAAGCCGCCTGCGGCTGCCGGGCAGCCAGGCGGAAGTCCGTCCGCGCCCGGAGCGCCGCCTGCGCCCGCCGGAGGCATGACCCCGCCCACGCCGCAATAGACAGGCCGTTCACGGCCAGGAGAACACCACAAACGAACGAGGACGACAGAATGCTGCAAGAGCGAACACGCGCCGCGAACCTGCATGTGCTGGGGACGGGCCTGATCTATCGTAACCCGAAACCGCATGTCAAGAGCATCCACGCCTATTTTCCCTCAGTCGTCACGCTGGCGAACGGCGAGATGCTGGCCTCGCTGGTTTTAGGAGAAGCGTTCGAGGCTGTCAATCTGCACACCTATCTCGCCCGGTCGCGGGATAACGGCGCCACCTGGAACCTGGAAGGCCGACTCACGCCCGACACGCCGGGCCGACTCACCTCCGACAGCAGCCGCCTCACCGCCCTCCCGGACGGCGAGATCGTCGCCTTCATCGTCCGCCACGACCGCACCGACCATCCCGACGAAGGGCTGACCAGCACTGAGACTCTCGGCTTCGTGCCGACGGAACTGCTCCTTACCCGCTCGACGGACTTCGGGCAGACCTGGACGGAACCCCGGCCCATCACGCCGCCGCTGGTCGGCCCCTCCTTCGAACTGTGCGCCCCGGTAACGCCTCTGGCGGACGGACGCTGGCTGCTGCCGACCTCTACCTGGCGCGGCTGGGACGGCGACTGCCCGAACGGGATGAAGACCCTCGCGTTCGTCTCCCACGACCGGGGACAGAGCTGGCCCGAATACACCAATGTGTTTGGAACACCGGATCGGCCCATCATCCACTGGGAGTCGAAGATCGTCGCGCTCTCCGACGGACGCCTGCTCGCCGCCGCCTGGGGCTACGACGAGGCGGCAGGCAGAGACCTGCCGAACCAGTATACGATCAGCACGGACGGCGGAGCGACGTGGACCGCGCCGCAGTCCACCGGCCTGCTCGGTCAGACCGGCACGCCCTTCGTCCTCGCGGACGACCGTATTCTGTTCGTCTACCGGCGCATTGACCGCCCCGGACTGTGGGCCAACATCGTGCGGCTCGACGGCACGCGCTGGGTCAACGAGTCCGAAACGCCTCTCTGGGGTTCTGATGTCGGCGGCTTGACCAGCCACAGCGCGAACATGGCAAAGAACTTTCAGGTGCTTCGCTTTGGAGCGCCCTGCATCAACACCACGCCCGACGGAGACCTCTTTGTGGCGTTCTGGGGCGTCGAGGACTGCGTCTCCAACATCCGATGGATTCGGTTGCGAGCCGACGTATGAGACTGTACAGGCACCGTGTTGCCGGGCATTGAAATACCCGTCTGTGAGGCGCTTCGCGCCGACCGTCCTGCGGACGGAAAAACGGAAATACGCCTGCGGCGTAGCTTTCTATAAGAGAAGGAGTATCCTCTGTGCAACGCTGGCTCGTCCTGGCCCTGCTGCCTCTCGGTCTGCTGGCCGCTTCCACCCACGCCCAGACGCTTCCCCCCTGGAGCGCGCCCCTGGCGAGCGGCTGGGCGAACGCAGCGAAAGCCGTCGTGCTGACCGACATGACGCGCTGCACCCCCGCCTCGGCGCTTTCCCCTCGTATGCGGCGCGGCCACTGGAAGGCCATCCCCTACGAACTGACCACCGGTGTCAAAGGCACGATGGTCTGGACTTCGGCGACGGCCCAAGCGCCGCCCCTGCGGATAAAACTGGGGGTGAAGGGCTGGCACGCCATCTTCGTCGGCCTCTTCAGCGGAGCGACGCCGACACAAGCCTGGCTGAAGCTGAGTACGGACGCCGCTCCCCTCTCCCGCGCGAACTCCAACTCGGACTACTACGGTAACCTGCGGGACACGCTGTTCAAGGTCGCGGAACTCCGGGGCGACGAGAGCCTGGAGATCGCGCCGCAGTCTTCCGGCTATGCCTCCGCCTGCGGCGTGGGATACGTCCGGCTGATCCCGCTCACCGAGCAGGAGATCGCCGGGATCAAGGCGGATCGGGCCGACCACTCCACGCACAAGATGACCGTGACGTGCGATGGGTTCAGCTTTATGTATGCGCGCCGCCCCACGACTGCCGAAAGCCTCCTGGCGGAGGTGGAGGAGCTTCGCGACAGCGACGTGGATACGCTGATCCTACAGCAGTTCGGCGGCGATAAGGTCTCCTATCCTTCGGAGGTCGGCTCCATTCCCGGCCTGGAGATGGACGACTTTGTGGAGCCGGGCCATCGCTATTTTGTGGAATCGGTGCGCGAGTTGGCGCGCAAAAAGATCAATCCCGTGAAGGTCATCATTGACGGCGCGCACGCGCTGGGCATCCAGGTGCATGTCGGAATTCGGCCCGCCGGGTCGAGTTGGGCGGAACCGTATGCCGAGTTCTGGGAGACGCCTTTCTACCGGAGTCACCCGGAGTGGCGCTGCGTGGATCGGGACGGCACGCCGACCACGCGCCTGAGCTGGACTGTCCCGGAAGTGCGCCGCCATCTGATAGACCTGCTGCGCGAGATGGTCGGCTTCGGCGCGGACGGCGCGAACATCGTTTTCAATCGGGGGCTGCCGGTCGTTCTCTACGAAGAGCCGTTCTGCCAGCAGTTCCGCGCGCGGTACGGCGTGGATGCCCGCACGCTGGACGACACCGACCCGCACATCGCCCGCCTGCGCGCTGACATCGTGACGACCTTCATGCGGGAAGTCCGCACTATGCTGGATGAAGAGCAGAAGCGGCGCGGCGACGGCAAGCGGCTCCTCCTCAGCGCCGTCGTCCTCGGTAATGAGGACGATAATGCCTGGTACGGCGTAGATATACGCCGCCTCGTCCGAGAGGGTCTCCTGGACCATATCATGATCTACCCCTTCGACTTCGGGGCGCGCAAGGGCGGATTCGACCTGGCGTTCTTCCGCGAAGTCTGCAAGCCGAAGGGCATCCCGTTCCGTCCGGCGGGCGCGTTCGACACCAAAAAGCTGCTTGAATACGCGGCGGGACACTACGCCGACGGAGCCGACGGCATTGCCATCTGGGACGCGGTCGGCAGAGACATAGACGACTGGCTGCCGCTCTCCCGGATGGGACACGAGGCCGAGATGCGCGCGCGTCTCAAGGCGGGGCTTCCCCGCTCCCGGTACTACTATTTCCACCGCCTGGGAAACAATGTCATGGACGGGCGTTTCAGTCCGATCTGGGGCGGCTGATTCCGAATCCCATACAGACCCCACCTCAGCCCTCCCCTTCGCAAGGGGAGGGAGTATTGAATTCTCCCCTCTCCCGCAGCGTGGGAGAGGGGCAGGGGGTGAGGGCCAATCGGGGAGGTCAGGACAGGCAAAGGCAGATCACTGTGGGCAGCTTTTCGACACTCGACTATCTCGTTGTCGCCATCTATCTGTGCGCCAGCGTGGGACTCGGCCTCTGGTTTGCGCGGGGTCAGCGTTCCCTGGAAGACTACTTCGTGGCGGATCGCTCGGCTCCCTGGTGGGCGGCGGGCATCTCCGTCATCGCCGCCAACTTCTCGGCCATCTCCTACATGGGCGTTCCGGCCTGGATCATGGGCCACGATTTGCAGTTGGACATGGGCGTGATCTTCTTCCCGCTCCAGATGCTGCTGGTCGTCTACCTGTTCGTGCCGTTCATGGCGCGGCTGCGGCTCTATACCATCTATGAGTATCTGGAGTACCGGTTCGGCCTGTCCGCGCGCCTGTTCGCCTCGCTGCTGTTCGTCCTGGTGCGGGGCGGGCATCTGGCCGTCGCGATCTACGCGCAGTCGCTGGCGCTGGGCGCGGTGCTGCACCTGCCGCCGGTCGCCTGCGTCTGGATCGCCGGGGCCGCTACGACGCTCTATACCGTATTCGGCGGCATGGAGGCGGTGCTGTGGACGGACGTGATGCAGTTCTTCGTCCTGGTCGGCGGCATCCTGGTCATTCTGGCCGCCATTCTGATCCCGTTCGGCGGCGATTTCGGCGCGGTATGGCATCTCGCCTCGGAGGGCGGACACACCCGCATGTTCTCCTTCGACCTGAACCTGACCACCGAAGTCACTATCTGGGCGCTCTTCTTCGGGAACCTGGTGCTGAACGTCAGCGCCTACGGCAGCGATCAGGTCATCGTGCAGCGCTATTTCACGGCAGGATCGAAGCGGGAGATGGCGCGGGCCGTGATGCTCAACGGCTTCCTGACCGTGCCGCTCATCCTCCTGCTGGATATTATCGGCCTCGGTTTTGTCGCCTACTATAAGACTCACCCGGAACTGCGCGCCAGCCTCGCCAACCTGGATCAGATTCTGCCCCACTTCGTCACGCACACGCTGCCGATGGGCCTGCGCGGGCTGGTGATCGCCGGTATCCTGGCGGCGACGATGTCCACGCTCTCTTCCGGCCTGAACTCGCTCTGCACCGTGACGATGATGGACTTCTACCGCCGATTTCGGAAAGTTCCCGCCGACGCCCCGACGGAAGGAGTCGGCACGGCGCGCTGGTTCACGCTCGGCTGGGGTCTCCTCATCACGGTGGCCGCGCTGTACGTCCACCGCCTGGGGCCGATTGTCGAGGGAACGCTGAAGCTGCTCGGTTTCCTGAGCGGGCCGCTGTTGGGGATGTATCTGTTAGGCATCCTGACGCGCCGCGCCAACAACGTCGGCGTGCTGTCGGGGGCCGTTCTCGGCACGCTCCTGACCGCCTATGTGTGGAAGGAGACAAAGATCTCCTGGCTCTGGTACGGGCCGGTGGGCTGCCTGGCGACGCTCGCAGCGGGCTACGCGCTCAGCTTCCTGCGCCCGGCGCTCTCGGCGGAACGGGTCACGGCGCTGACGGTGTGGGGCCGCGATGCGGAACACGCGCCGGAGCCTTCGCGTTCCTGAAAGCAAATCCGGTTCTTGGACGAAAAGACACGGGGTTGAAACCCCTGTCTGGAGTTGCGAAGTCCACCTTCGTGGACTCAAGGTCGAGCCTGCGCAGGCAGGCTTGGCAGCTTCAGACCGGCCTTTTAAGGCCGCGCACCTTTTCGTCAAAGAACCAGAAAGAGGTTGCCCATGCTGGCACGCATTCTGATAGTCTCTCTGCTCTGTCTCCTCATGGCGGCGCGTGTCCGTGCCGAGAACGCCTCGCCGCCGCAGACGGTCGCCACGTTCGATCAGATGCCCAAGACCGTCACCCTGCCGGACGGCACGCTGATGGCCTTCTTTCATCCCATCACCGGCGAGATGCGCGAGGCGACCGCCCGCACGTCCCAGGACAACGGCAAGACGTGGAGCGACCTCAAGACCCTGTTCACGCTGCCGGACGAGGCGGGCGGGTTCGGGTACACGCTGCCCTTCATAGACCGCGCGGGCGAACTGCATCTCTTCCTGCTGTGCGATGCCAACAGCGGCCAGGTGCGCCCGGCGCGCGGCCAGGCTCCGAAGGGACTCGGCCCGCTGGGCAAGCTCGACATCTGGGAGGCCCGCACGACCGGCCAGCGCCGCAGTTGGCTGCCGCCCCGCCGCATCTGGGAGGGCCGCGCCGGAGACATGCAGTCGGTCATCCAGCTGAAAAGTGGGCGCATCCTGCTGCCGCTCTCCTACTATGTCCCGCGCGACTGGTCGAATCGCGGCACGAACTTCGACGCCTTCACCTGGATGGGCAGTTTTCGCGTCAGCGCGCTCTATTCGGATGACGGCGGCGCGACCTGGAAGCAGTCGCCCGCCGCACTCGAAACGCCGACCACCGCCATCGGCGAACTCGGCGCTATCGAGCCGGTCGCGATTGAACTGAAGGATGGGCGCGTCTGGATGCTCATCCGCACGCAGATAGGCCGCTTCTACGAGACGTTTTCGCCGGACGGCATCACCTGGACGCCTCCCCAACCCACGAACATCCCCTCCTCCGACTCGCCTGCGGGCCTGGTGCGCCTGAAAGACGGGCGCATCCTGCTCTTCGTGAACGACTGCCGCCGCTTCCCCTACGCGAACGGAGGACGGCAGGTTCTTCACCTCGCCCTCTCCAGCGATGAGGGCCGCACCTGGCGCGGCTTTCGCGAGATACTGCGCGATCCCTACCGGAACGAGCCGCCGCCTCCGAACGGCGATCACGGCGTCTCCTACCCCTATCCTACCCTGCTATCGGATGGCCGCGTCCTCTTCTCCCTCTGGGTCGCGACCGGCAAGACACGCGCGCTGACCGCCTTCGATCCGAACTGGGTTCTGGAGACGGAGCAGCAGACCGATTTCTCGCAAGGGATGGAAGACTGGTCGGCCTTCGGCGTCAGGGGCGTCGGCCTGGTCGCCCACCCGGACAAACCGGGCCGCAAGGCGCTGGCGATCCGCAAGCCGGAAGCCGACTGGCCTGCCGGAGCGGTCTGGAACTTCCCGGCAGGCGTCTCCGGCACGCTGAAGCTGCGTCTGCAACTCCAGCCCGGATTTGCCGGGGCCTTGATCGGACTCACCGACCATTTCAGCGCTCCCTTCGACGACCAGGACGAAATCTACAACCTGTTCAACCTGAAGATAGGTTCCGAGGGGCGCATCGGGCAGGAAAACGCGCTCAAGCCGGGAGTGTGGCACGATCTGGAACTGGCCTGGGATACGAAGGCAGGGCAGTGCCGCGTGACGGTGGATGGACGGGCGGTCGCGCGGCTGCGCCAGACGCGCCTCGGCCCGTATGTGAACTATCTCCGCCTGCGCTCCACCGCCGAAGCCACCGACAGCGCCGGGTTCCTGGTCGCCTCCGTCGAGGCGCAGAGCCGCCCCGAAGAGACCGCGCGCAGACCGCGCAGGGCTTCCAGCACGCAGGCGGCCAATCTCATGCAAGAAGGACAGTGATGATGATGAGGCATTTCTGGTGGAGTTGCGCTGCCGGGCTGCTCCTGGCGCTGGCAGTGCAGAGAAGCCACGCCAAAGAAGATTTGAGTCCCCGTCCCCTGCCGGACACGATGGCGGGCCTGATGTTCAGCCGCCTGAAAGACGGTACGCTCCTCGGCATCGGGCAGCAGCCTGCCGGTCAGGGCAGCAAAGAGCAGGTGGTCATCGCGCGGTACTCCAAAGACAACGGCATGACCTGGACGGAACCGGAGACTCTGTTCAAAGTGCCGGACGGCCCCGGCAAATGGAGCGTGGGCGAAGTGCTGGTAGACCGCGACGACGAGACGCATCTCTTCTTCGCGATCGTCGGCGCTGCCGGAACGCCGCCGCCCGACGGCGGCGAGGGCCAGCGCCCTCTGATCGGCACGCTCACCGACGCGCGCATTGACATCGGCTATGTGCGCTCTCACAATGGCCGCAAGACCTGGACCGCGCCGCGCGTCCTCTGGATCGGCTATACCGGCGCGCTCAACTCGGTCATTCAGATGGACAGCGGGCGTATTCTCCTGCCCTTCTCCTACCTCACCAAACGCAACTGGGGCAATCGCGGGAGCGGGCTGGCAAGCTACACCTTCATGGGCCAGTACAACAGCACCCTCATCTATTCCGACGATAGCGGCGCGACCTGGCATCTCGGCAGCGACCTGATGACGCCCGTTCCCGACATCGTCTCGGCCTACGGCGCGGTCGAGCCGGTCGTCGTGCAGTTGAAGGATGGGCGCGTCTGGATGCTGATTCGCACGCAGCAGGGCCGCTTCTGGGAGTCCTTCTCCAAAGATGGAGCCAACTGGACGCCGCCGCAGCCGACCGATATTCTCTCCTCCGACTCGCCTGCGGGCCTGGTGCGTCTCGAGGACGGCAGGATCGTGCTGCTCTGGAACGACTGCCTGCGCTATCCCTACGCCTACGGCGGCAGGCAGGTCTTGCACGCAGCCATCTCGGAAGACAGCGGCAAGACCTGGCGCGGCTTCCGCGAGGTGGGCCGCGATCCGATGCGCAACGAAGCGCCGCCCTCGAATCACGACTACGGCACGGCCTATCCCTTCCCCACGCTCGCCCGCGACAACAAGGTGGTCTTCCTCTCCGGGCAGGGGGCCGGGCGCGAGTTCCGCAAGCTGCTCGATCCGCGCTGGCTCTATGAGACGCACCAGACGGCAGACTTCGGAGCGCGCGCGGAAGAGTGGACGACCTTCGGAACCAGAGGCGTGGAGATCGTCTCCCTTCCTGATGAACCGGAGTCAAAGGCGCTGGCGATCCGCAAGCCGGAAGCCGACTGGCCTGCCGGAGCGGTCTGGAACTTCCCGGCAGGCGTCTCCGGCACGCTGAAACTGCGTCTGCAACTCCAGCCCGGTTTCGCCGGGGCCTTGATCGGACTCACCGACCACTTCTCGACGCCCTTCGATATGGAAGACCGCTACAACAACGTGTACAACCTCTGGATAGGGCCGGACGGGCGATTGGAGAGCGGCAAAACGCTGGAGTCAGGGCGCTGGCACGATCTCGAACTCGTCTGGAGTATGCGCGATCAGGCGTGCAGGGTCTTGCTGGACGGACAGCAGGCCACGACGCTGCCGGTCAATCGCCGCAGCCCGAATATCTGTTACCTGCGCCTGCGCTCGACCGCCGACCAGACCGACCCGGCGGGGTTCCTGGTGCGTGCGGTCACGGTGGATGTCTCCGGGAGGCAGAAATGAATACGATGATTCTGTCCCCCCACCCCCAGCCCCTCCCCCCAAGAACAGGGGGAGGGGAGCCATTGCGCAGGCGGGTACGTTCCTCTGTCACCTTGCTCAAAACTGTCACCCTGAGCGCAGCGAAGGGTCTCAAGAGATTCTTCGCTGCGCTCAGAAGGACAAGCCTACGCACTCGTGGATGTCTGGCTCCCTTCTCCCTTCCAGGGAGAAGGGTTGGGGATGAGGGTGCAGGCTCGTGCATTGACGGTTCCCTCCCCCTGTTCTTGGGGGGAGGGTTAGGGAGGGGGGCCAAGCGATGGCTATGGTGTCTACCTCTGCTGCTCCTCGGCGGCGCAAACCTGGCGGCAGGCGCGACCGTGCCGAAATCCGCCAGGGCGAAAAAAGCCATCGAGAAACCGCACTGGGTCCCGAACCTGCCGGAAAGCTGGCGCATCGTCAAAAAACCGAATGGGCAGTTAGCCGCCATCTCGACCGGTACGGTCGGCGGAAAGCAGGGCGTCATTGCGCGCCTCTCCGACGACAACGGCCTGACCTGGAGCGCGACCCGACTGCTGCTCCCGATGGAGGGCGATTTCGGCGGCCCGGACCCGCTCGTGGATAGGAACGGCGAACTCCAGCTCTTCTTTCTGAAAGCGCGCGAGAAGAAGACCGATGACGACGGCTCCGGGATGCCGCTCGGCATTGACATCTGGCATACGCGCACCACCGGAGGCTGGAAGCATATCCGTCCGCCGGTGCGCCTCTGGCGCGGCTACTGCGGCTCCATGAACTGCGAATTCCAGATGAAGAACGGGCGGATTCTTTTCCCCTTCTCCTTCTACTCCAACGTCACCTGGGGGCATCGCGGCGAGGGAACCGAGGCGTTCACCTATCGCGGGCGCGGCGTCTGCACGCTGCTCTACTCGGACGACGACGGCGCCACCTGGAAGCTCTCGCCCGCGCGCCTGCGGGTCTCCACGCCCGACCTCTCTACCGATGAGGGCGCTATCGAGCCTGTCCTGACGCAACTGAGCGATGGCCGCGTCTGGATGCTGCTGCGAACGCAGAACGGGCGGTTCTACGAGTCCTTCTCGAAGGATGGAGCCAACTGGTCTGCGCCGCGCCCGACTCGCATTCTCTCCTCGGATTCGCCTGCGGGCCTGGTGCGGCTCAAGGACGGCAGGATCGTCCTGCTCTGGAACAACACCCTGCGGTTTCCCTATGCCTACGGCGGGCGGCACGTGCTGCACGGAGCCATCTCCTCGGACGATGGGAAGACCTGGCGCGGCTTCCGCGAGATCGCCCACAACCCGAAGCGCGATGAGCCGCCCCCGCCGCGCGGCGATCACGGCGCGACCTATCCTATTCCCATCGAGGTCAACGACGGCCTGGTGATCACCACGACCGGCCTGCCGAGTCCCCACTACAACCTGCGTCTCGACCCGGACTGGCTGCTGGAGACGGAGCAGCAGACCGACTTCTCGCAAGGGATGGAAGACTGGTCGGCCTTCGGCGTCAGGGGCGTCGGCCTGGTCGCCCACCCGGATGAGGCGGGCCGCAAGGCGCTGGCGATCCGCAAGCCGGAAGCCGACTGGCCTGCCGGAGCGGTCTGGAACTTCCCGGCAGGCGTCTCCGGCACGC
>DASRGL010000462.1:0-6854 GCA_035651115.1 Chthonomonadaceae bacterium | reverse complement strand
TATCGGTTGATTTATTTGCCCGGAGCAACCTGCGGGCCGCTTTTGCCAGACAGTCGGCCTTTGGCGCCAATATCGTCGTTGCCGAACGGGTTTGCGAGCGTCTGGCCCGGCAGCGGGTGCGGCTCGGGGGGCGCAGAGCGCGTCCAGACGAAGTAGCCCAGCACCAGGACGGTCAGCGCGATAATGCCGACGGCGACGAAGTTGTTGATCTTGCCTTTTTCTCCCAACGGCTTTCCTCCGGAACCCGGCTCCTGTGCCGTCAGGCGGCGCAGGAACCGGGTCTCCATCCAGCGTTATAGCACGTCACTCGCCGCCGCGCGGGAAGAAGAAGATGGGCGCATTGGGCCGGTTACGTAGGTAGGTGGCGACCGGCGTGCCGGGCGCTTCCAGCAGACCTTTCGACCAGTCTGTGGAGTTGGCGGTATAGGAACCTTCCTCATAACCGTACTGGGGCTTGGGGCCTCGGAAGAACTTGACATGCCCATCGCAGAGGGCGTAGTTGGCACCATCGGAGTGGCGGCGCGCCGCGCGGTTCCAGTTGTTGTCGGTGGGACTATCGGTGATATAGCTGCGGCCCCAGGATTCGATGCAGCAGGCGTGGTTGGGAGCCAGCAGTATCTGGTTGGCGGGCTTGGCGACCGCCGCCAGGGTGCAGACCGTATGGCTCTCTCCGGCCCAGGTTTCCGAACCGGCAGGCAAGGCCCACCAGGCGCTGGTGACGGCCCAGTTGACCCCATAGGAGGTCAGCGGATAGGTTCCGACCGAAGGGCCGCTCTGCAGCTGATTCCCGGCTTCATCCACCGTCGGGGCAGGGCGGAGGTAGTCGGGACACTGGTAGACGCTGGTTTTGGAGAGCCAGACTTGTTGCGTGCCGCCGCTCTTGATGTAGGGATCTACCGTAACCAGCCAGTAGTTGCCTTGACGGTTGCAGTTGTCGTCGGTTCCATCAACGCATTGAGAAACAAGCGGGTAGGTCTCGTCATAGTCCTGCGCATACATCTGCCAGCCCAGGTCCACCTGTTTCATGTTGGAGAGGCAGGCGGTCTGGCGGGCTTTCTCTCGCGCTTGGGCGAAGACAGGAAAGAGGATCGCAGCGAGAATCGCAATGATGGCAATAACGACGAGCAGTTCAATGAGCGTGAAGCCTCTTCGGGTGGAATCGGGGCTTCGGGGGGTGAAGTCAAGCATCGCTTCCCTCCTTACAGGGTAAGGGAGTCCTCCCTTACGCCAGGGTCGAGCCAGGGCTTGATCGGGTTCCTGGCCTACCGTATGCCAACACGATGACAGGGCGGAACGTGTCATCCGGTAGAGAGCGTCTAGGCGATAGTCGCGACCGTACGGCGTTCTATCAGTCGGGTATGCACCGTCACCGTCGCCGCCGGGCCATCCGGCTGCTTCAGGAGTTGGAACAGAGTATCGGCGGCCCGGTGCGCGATCTCGATGCAGTCCACGCGCACGGTCGTCAGCGGCGGCGCCGTCCACTGCGCCAGCGGCACATCGTCGTGGCCGACGATGGAGAGCGCCTGCGGAACCGGTACGCCGCGCTCCTGGGCGGCGCGGAGCGCGCCGGCGGCGATGGCGTCCGTGCGGGCAAAGACGGCGGTCGGCGGGTCGGGCCGCTCCAGCAGGATGTGCAGCGCCCACTCGCCGTCTTCGGGCGTCGCCCCGATTCCCAGAATATGCGATTCGGGCAGCGCGATGCCGAGACGCTCCAGCTCCTCCCGAAAACCCCAGAGGACCGGATCGGCTGCGCCCTGGTCTATGAAACCGATGCGCCTGTGACCGCGCTCCACCAGCATTCGCGCTACCTGCTGCGCCCCGGTCCTGAGATCAATGACCAGAGAGCCGACGCGGGGAATGCCTTCGATGGGGTAGTGGCCGATGACCACGCAGGCCGTCCCCGTGCGCGCGATGTCCTGGGGCAGCGTCACGTCCGGCGGGCCGTCTATGACCTGGAGGACGCCATCCACTGCGCGCGTCTTGACCCAGCGATGCAGCACCTCGCCCGGCCCGCTGAGCAGCAGGCCGTAGCGGCGGGAGTCCAGAAAGTCCTGCACCCGGCGCGTCAACTCCACCAGGAAGATGTCGGAAAGATAGTCGCGCGTGTAGGCGAAGTCCAGCGCCACCATGTAGGTGCGCCCGTCCGAGAGTCGCTGCGCATTCAGGTTCGGGGTGAATCCCAACTCCTTCATGCGTTCCAGCACCATGTGCCGGGTCGCCGGGCTGATGCGCCCGCGTCCGTTGATGGCGTGCGAGACGGTCGTCGGGGAGACGCCTATCGAGCGTGCGAATTCTGCGATGTTCATACGTGCGTCAAGAGATGCAAAACCGTTTTTGCACCGGCCTTGAGGGTATGGTAACACCGCGCCGCCGGTTTGTCAAGCGATTTTTGCGCACCGCCGCCAGCGTGTTTCTGGCGTGCCACGCCTCCGGCCCTGCCCAGGCCGGATCGGCGCAACTCCTGCCGGAGTTGCGCCAGAGAATCTGTCGTGAAGAGGTACAGCCCCCTGGCTTCCCGCGCCTCGCAGGGCGGGATCGTTCCGAAATAAGGGTCGGCATGGATGCAGGGGATGTTGGCGTTGGAGAGCATACTTTTGTCGGGCGTCCAGGCCACGATCAGCTTACGCTTGCCATCGAGCGCGGCGACGGCGGTGAGGGCGGCATCTATTCCCGCCTCGATATAGCCTCCGTGCTTTGCGGCGAACCAGTCGCCGCGCTGCGGGCAGCCGATGACGGGCGCGCCTTTCACGTCGGCATCGGCGCGCGGCGTGGGAATATCCGCCAGCGCCGTCGGCTTGCCGCGAAAGAGGACGTAGGTATGCCGGAAATGCCCGTATACTGCGGGAATCCGGTCAGGGAGCGATAGTGGGAGCAGAAGAGGGGAATAACCGCGCCAACAGGATGCCCTGCGTGCCGGGCCGCCCGCCCTGCGAATGAATGGCGGCTATCCTGCGTAAAACAGGAGAGAGGCCGATGGACGAGCGTGGCGCGCGGTTCGCGCACGATTGACTTCCCTGCGGCAAAGTGGTACAATTCCCGGCAATCATCCGGCCAAGAGCGCGCTGCGCGCGTTCCGAACTGTCGCGCGGCTATCACGCAGCGGCGTCCAAAAAGGGGCTTCTGTCGAATGTATGAGTTGCTTTCTCGAATTCACAGCCCCGCCGATCTGAAGAGTCTCTCCCGAGACGAACTCAAACAGGTTGCCTCCGAACTGCGTCAGGCCATCATAGACAACCTGTCCAAGACCGGCGGTCACTTCGCGTCCGACCTGGGCGCGGTAGACCTCATCCTCGCTCTCCACACCGTCTACTCCGTTCCAAAAGATAAGATCATCTGGGACACCGGCCACCAGTGTTACGCCCACAAGATGCTGACCGGACGCCTGGAGCGTTTCAATACGTTGCGGCAGTATGGCGGATTGAGCGGTTTCCTGCGCCGGGAGGAGAGCGACTACGATCTGTTCGGCGCGGGCCATGCGGGAACCAGTATCTCCGCCGCCTACGGGTTCGCCGTTGCGCGCGACATGGCCGGGCGCACGAATGAAGAGAGCGTGCTGGCCGTCATCGGCGACGCCTCGATGACAGCGGGACTGGCGTTGGAAGGACTGCACAACGCCGGGCATAGCGGGCGCAACTTTACGGTCGTGCTGAACGATAACGAGATGAGCATTGCGGAGAGCGTGGGCGCGCTGGCGACCTATCTGGCGAAGCTGCGCGTCATGCCGCTCTACCAGAGCATGGAAGCCCAGGCCAGGCACATGCTCAAGATGGTTCCCGGCACGCCGGGCCGCGCTCTGAGCAAAGCCGCCGGTTCCATGCTCAAGCACAACCTGACGCACCTCGTCTCCCCCGACCAGTCCGGCGTGCTGTTCGAGGAGTTGGGGTACGAGTATATCGGCCCGGTGGACGGTCACGACCTCGATCTGCTGATTGACCTGTTCACGGCCATCAAGCACATGAATGGGCCGGTCTTCGTGCATCTGCGCACCGTCAAAGGCAAAGGCTACGACGCCGCCGAGGAGAACGCCCGCAAGTGGCACGCGGTCACGCCGCCGATGTTCCAGGAGGCGGTGGTCGGGACGGCCGGCGGCAGCAAATCGAGCGGCCAGACCTGGACGAACGTGTTCAGCAAGACGATCATCGAACTGGCGGACACCGACCCGAAGATCGCGGCCATCACCGCCGCCATGCCGGATGGCACGGGCCTGAACAAGTTCAAAGACGCCCATCCCGACCGCTATTTCGATACCGCCATCGCCGAGCAGCACGCCGTCTGCTTCGCGGCGGGCCTGGCGGCGGAGGGCATGAAGCCCGTCACGGCCATCTACAGCACCTTCCTCCAGCGCGCCTACGACATCATCCTCCACGATGTCGCCATTCAGAACCTGCCGGTTCTCTTCTGTCTGGATCGCGCCGGGCTGGTCGGCGACGACGGCCCGACGCATCACGGCGTCTTTGACATCGCCTACCTGCGCCATATCCCGAACCTGACCCTGCTCGCCCCGAAAGACGGTGACGAACTGGCGGCGATGCTGCGCTACATGGTGCGAGAACACGTCGTCGGGAAGCAGGCCGGGCCGATCGCAATTCGCTACCCGCGCGGCAATGCGCCGAGCGTGGAGTGGGGGCGGGCGAGCGCGCCCATCGTCTATGGCAAAGCCGAGACGCTGATGGAGGGCGACGACATCGGACTGCTGGCCTACGGCAACATGGTCGCGCCTGCGTTCCAGGCGGCGAAGACGCTGCGCGAGGAAGGCATTGACGTGGCGTTCGTCAACCTGCGGTGGGCCAAGCCGCTGGATGCAGAGACGATCCTGAAGGTGGCGCGGCGCACGCGCAGGCTGATCGTGATGGAGGAAGGCGTCGTACATGGCGGCGTCGGCTCCGCGATCCTGGAACTGCTGGCGGAACACGGCCTCAGCGATGTGCAGGTCAAGCTGTTCGGCATTCCCGATCAGTTCGTGGAGCATGGGGCGATCCCGATCCTGCACCGGCTCTGTATGCTCACTGCGCCGGACTTCGAGGCGGCGGCGCGCGACTTACTGGGACGCCCGCAGCCGGAGCCGGAGCCGCTCGCGCCCGCGCAGCGCGAGTCCCTGACAGCATAAGGTTTTTCCTGACCCCTCTCCTGGCGAAGGAGAGGGGTTCTTTATTTGCGGGCCAGCACGCCGACCTGCCGAAAGAGCAGAGCGTCGCGGCTATTGACGAGGGGCGGCGTCAGGCTGCCCTTGCCCTGGCGTAAGCCGTTGTGGAGCGTCGTCAGGCCGCGCAGCAGCCAACCGAGCGGCAGCAAAGGCGCAAAGCCGCGCTTCCCTCCGAATTCGACCTTCTCGATCTGGAAACCGGCGCGCTGCAACAGGAAGAGCAGTGTTGTCAGGCGAATCGGGTCGCGGTTGATAAGGTGCAGCCCGGCCTTGTCTTCGCCATGATATTCGCAGTGCGGATACCATCGGAACGTGCCGTTCAGCAGGAACCGGAGGCGCGACTCCAGCGTAAAGATGTTGTCCGCCGTAACGCCCAGAACGCCGCCCGGACGCAAGAGACGGTAGAAGTCACGAAACAGGGCGCTCGGATTCTCCATATAGCCGAGGCCGCCGACGTGCAGGATGACATCGAACGAGTCCGGCGCGAAGGGAAGAGGGCTGTCCAGATCGGCGCAGACGAACGGCATCTCCGGGAACTGCCAGAGTTCCGCGATCATGTCCACCCCGACGACCTGAAATCCCCGTTCGGCCAACTGCACCGACAGGTAGCCGCCACCCGAAGGCGCGTCCAGAAGCCTGCCGCCCGGCATCTCTGCGACGAGTTTGAGCGCCAGGTCCCAGATCGGCTGCCCGGACCAGCCTCTTGCCAGCGGCTTCGCCTCCGTCTTCTCCATCAGTGAACTCCCGTGCCTTCCTTTCCCTTGTGTGTCTATCCGCCCCGCGCCCAGTCCAGCCCGGTATAGCGTCGGTAGCCGTAGCAGCGCGCGATGTAGATAAAGCGTATCGGCCTATCGTAGAGCGGACGCCGCCAGACGGGCAGCGGCGGCTCCCACTCCACACGCTCGAAAACCTGCCGGAGGTCGGCGTCGTCCACCTTGCCGTCGTTGACGAAGACGGCATCCTGCCCCAGCCGCAGTTTCAGTCGCTCCACATACGCCGCATACATCGTCAGGCGGAAATGCAGGAACATATCGTAGGTTTCCGGGTGGTCGGGCAGATAGAAGGCCATGAGCGCCGGATACTGGTAGCCGTTGCCCGCGACGAACACCTGTCTGCGCCCGCCCTGCTCCATCTCCCGCCGTATCTGCTGCACGCGCGCCGCCACCTGACGCCACCCATACGCCGTGTTGGACGTGTCGGCCCGGGGCGGCAGGCGGATCAACCCGAGACGCAGCGCGGGGAACAGCAGCAGCACGGTCAGCAGGCCGCTGGTGGCCGCCGCCAGCGCGAACAGCCCCCACGCTTTCCGCCGCGTCCGTTCGGACTGCTCTGCGCGCTCCGCCAGCCAGGCCGCCCACAGCACGGTCAACGTCAGCCAGGCACAGGGCGCCCAGTTCGCCTGCACCTTCGCCTTCAGCGCCATCAGGCAGAAGAAGAGGAACACCGGCAGGCCCAGGCAGAGCAGGAACAGACGTTGGGCGTTGCGGCCCCCCTCCCCTAGCCCCTCCCCCCAAGAACAGGGGGAGGGGAACAATGGCGGAGGCTGGCGCCTCTGGCTCCCCTCTCCCACGCTTGGGAGAGGCGTCGGGGGTAAGGGCCGCAACGCCCAGCGCCCAGCGCCCAACGCTCCCACGAACAGCGCCGGGCCGAGCAGCAGCGCCTGGGAGCCGAGGAACTCTCCCAGGCGGCTCAGGGGAGAGCCATAGGATTT
>DASRGL010000461.1:0-9564 GCA_035651115.1 Chthonomonadaceae bacterium | reverse complement strand
GCAGCGTATGGACCTCTTTGTAGGGCAGGGGATGCGAGCGGCGGAACTGCGCGTGCAGATAGGCGCAGTCGGGCGGCACGTCGGTCAGCGCGTAGGTGATCTGATAGTAGTAGCCGTGACAGACCTCTTCGGTCAGGTTTTCCAGCGTGATTCGGGCGGACTGGCGGAACGGCATCTCCCAGTAGGAGTTGAAGCCGCCTGCCGGGTTGACCGCGATGGGCAGGGAGGCGATGTTGCACCGTTGACACCAGCCGTTGCAGAAGAAGTCGCCGAGCGGCGTCTCGACGGAGGGCGCGGTCTCGCCATCCCAGTACATCCGCAGGACGAGCCGCCGCCACCAGTCCGGGTGAACCGTGTTCCAGATATGCTGAATGGCTCCCGGCCCCTGGATGTCGGCCAGCGTGACCGTCTGGCGCGGCTGAATATGGATGGAGGGCGAGACTTTCCAGCCCTGGCCGAGATCGCGGGCCGCGTTTGCGCCGGTTCCTTCCGTCGCCATGCCCGCCTTGCCTTTTTCCCCGTGAAAGTTCTCCGCGCTGATCGAGCGCGTTTTCGCGCTGGACAGCCGTGAAATGTTGTGCAGCCCCACGCCGAGGCCGTTGAAACCTGCCATTAGGATGCGCTCCTCCGATGTTCCGCCTGTCGCGGCGGTAGATAAAGGCCGAGCGGCCCGGCGTAGGTTCGCCGCTCGCTCCGTGAAAACCTGCGTGACCTAACCCCCCGTCCCCCTTCCCTACTACGTTCGCTGCGCTCACAGGGAAGGGGGTGTCGGCAGCCTCCACCGTTGTATCCGGCTTGCCTCCTGTCCTGCCGACGCTCGGTTCTGTCCTTCTGGCTCTTCCTCTGTGCTTCTGGCCCTTCGTCTGTCCTTCTGAGCGCAGCGAAGAAACTCGTTTCCATCGGTAGGGAGAGGCTTCGCTCCGCGCAGCATGACAGGTTGGAAGCCTGCCGGGAAGGGCAGACAGCGTGAGAACGGACACGTTTTCGTCACCCCCTTCCCTAGCGAGGAACGAGCGGCCAGGGAAGGGGGACGGGGGGTTAGGTTCTCCCGCCCACTTTCGGCCTCTCTTCGGGAGGAGACATGGTTTCCGCTTCGGCGGACGGGGTCTGCCAGGTGATGAGCCTGGCTCCGCGCTGGAAGGTGAAGTAGGCCCAGGCCCATTCCAGCATCACCAGCAGGCGGTTGCGGAACCCGATCAGATAGAAGATGTGGATCGCCATCCACAGCACCCAGGCGAGGAAGCCGCTCAATTTCACGCGGCTCAGGTCCACAATAGCGAACGAGCGCCCGACCGTCGCCACGTTGCCCTTGTCGTGGTAGTGGAACGGCTGTTCCGGCCTGCCCTGAATGCGGCGCGTGATCAGGTCGGCGACATAGCGGCCCTGCTGCATGGCGACCGGCGCGACGCCCGGCAGCGGCTTCCCGTCCTGTAGCGCCAGCGCCGTATCCCCGATGACGAAGATGTTGGGATGACCCGGCACGGAAAGATCGGCCTGCACTTTTACTCTGCCTGCGCGATCCGTCTCCGCGCCCAGCCAGGTTCCGGCAGGCGACGCGATGACGCCCGCCGTCCAGAGGACGGTATGGCTCGGTATGTGCTTGCCGCCCACGACCACGCCCGTCTCGTCCACCTTCTCGACCGCCGCGTTGGTCCGCACCTCGACGCCCATCCGTTCCAGCGCCTGCTTTGCCTTCTCCGCCAGGTCTTCCGGGAAGGCGGTCAGGATGCGCGGCCCGGCTTCCAGCAGCAGGATGCGCGCGGAGGTGGGGTCAATGTGGCGAAAGTCGCGGGCAAGCGCGCGATGGGCCAGTTCCGCGATCGCGCCCGCCATCTCCACGCCGGTCGGCCCCGCGCCGACCAGGATGAAGGTCATCAGGGCGCGCTGCTTGTCGGGGTCGCGCTCCATCTCGGCGGATTCAAAGGCCAGCAGTATCTTCTCGCGAATCGAGATGGCATCCGTGATGGATTTCAGGCCGGGGGCCAGCGCCTCCCATTCCGGGTGTCCGAAGTAGTTGTAGCGCGCGCCCGTCGCCAGGATCAGGTAGTCGTAGGGAACGGAGCGATCCGGCAGCAGGACGCGCTGCGCCTCGGTATCCACGCCGACGACCTCCGCCATGATGACCGAGGTGTTGCGCTGCCGCCCGACGACATTGCGGATAGGCGCGGCGATGTCGGCAGGCGAGAGGCCCGCTGTCGCCACCTGGTAGAGCAGCGGCTGGAACAGATGATAGTTGTTCCGGTCTATGATCGTGACGCGCACGGGCGCGTTGCGCAGCCCTCGCGCGGCCAGCAGTCCGCCGAACCCGCCGCCGACGATGACGACGTGCGGCACGGTCGAGTCGGATGCCGGTCTGTTGTGTGTGTCCATCTTGAGACCTCCGTAGGGCGAACGCTACAGGAAGGAGCGCACAAGGTCAGCTTCCAGGGCCAGCCCTGTCCACTCGTCGGCGTCGGGGCCGTCGTAGATCAGGGTATAAGGGCCGGAGAATCCGGCCTGCTGCGCCAACTCCAGGCAGCAGCGATAGTCCTCTGCGTCGGGCGTTCGGGGCGCGGTAAAGGCGCATTTGGCATGGCAGGATTCGGCGCGTGGAAAGAGGGAGGCCAGATCGGCGTATTTGGTCGGCCCGTCCCAGTTGCCGAAATCCGCGTTCAGCCCGACGGTTCCTTCCAGGCTATCCAGCAGTTCATGGACGTACTCCGGTCGCGACAGCAGGGGATACCAGTTTTCCGTCGTCATGCGCACGCCGCACGCCTGCCCGCGCGCCGCCAGTTCGCGCAGTCCCTCCCGACTTCGTCGCATCGTCTCCGGGCTGTAGGGCTGCTTCCCGGCGATGACCCGCGCCCGCTGCGCCCCCAGTTGGCCCGCCGTCTCGACCCATGCGCTCATCCAGTCCAGGTCGCGGCGGCCCTGTTCGGGATGCGTGATGTCGCCATCATCCACGAGCAGCGAGAACAGTTCGACTCCGGCGGCATCCAGCGCCGCGCGCAGCGTCTCCAGGTAGGCGGTCTCGCGGCTCGGCAGGTGGAAGTGGCATATCTCCAGCGTATAGATGCCCCGCTGCGCAACCTGGGCGGGCAGTTCCAGCAGGGAGAGGCTGCCTTCACCATAGGTCGGTTTAGCCTGGCGGTCTGTCGTATTGCCGGGAGCGTCCGTATACGTCCATCCGAGCGTGCGATGCAGGCTCCAGGTCGAGACCGAAAGGCGCGGCGTGTTGGGGGCGTTCATGCGTTCGCTCCTGAAAGTTATCTAACCAATGGTAGCAGATTCGCGTCTGTTCGGGCAAGTTCCGGTGTGGCTCTCGCTCCCCTTCCCGCCACGGAAATTTCCGGCGAAGAAGGTTT
Organism: Chthonomonadaceae bacterium; assembly: GCA_035651115.1. GTDB lineage: Bacteria > Armatimonadota > Chthonomonadetes > Chthonomonadales > Chthonomonadaceae > DASRGL01. The sequence continues at coordinate 6,220 of DASRGL010000461.1, read as the reverse complement.
TCGGCTGCCGACAGTGTATTCTAGGACGTTGCCCGCACGCTGCGGCGGCAGTGACCGAGAAAAGGAGAGAAACAGATGAAACTATCCTGTCAGGAAGGACTGATACCCGGCGAGACCTTCGCGGAGAAGCTGCGGAATCTGGAACGGTACGGCTTCGAGGGCGTGGAACTGAACGGAGGGCGTCTCAACGATCCGGCGGGCCTGGCGGAGCGCAAGGCGGCGCTGCGCGATAGCCCCGTCAAAGCCTCCTCGATCTGCGGCGGCTATCCGGCGGAACTGCTCCATCCCGACCGCGCGCGGCGGCAGGCGTGCGCGGACGCGCTGAAACGGCATCTGGACTATGCGGCCGAACTGGGCGCGGTCGGGCCGATCACCGTGCCGATCTTCAACAGCAACGACCGCCTGCCCGACCTGTCGCCCTGGAAGACGCGCGCCGAAGCGGAGAAGGAACTGCTCCTGGCGATGCTGCAGACGCTCGTTCCCCATGCCGAACAGGTCGGCGCAGCGATCCTGCTGGAGCCGCTCAACCGCTACGAGTCCAACAGCCTGCCGCAGCAGAAGGACGGCGCGGCCATCGTGCGCGCCCTGAACAGCCGGGGCGTGCGCCTGATGTCGGATGTGTTCCACATGCACATCGAGGAGACGAACAGCCCGGCGGCACTGCGAGAGGTCGGGGACGCTATCGGGCATGTCCATCTCGCCGACAACACGCGCAAAGAACCGGGCAGCGGCGACATAGACTTTCGCGCGATCATGGCCGCGCTGAAAGAGGTCGGTTTCACCGGCTACATGGCGTTCGAGTGCGGGCTTTCGGGGCCGGCGGAGCAGGTGTTGCCGCGCAGCGTCGCCTTTCTGAAAGAGTGCATCGCGGGGCAATAGGGTGCAAAAAGCAGCCCTCACCCCCGCCCCCTCTCCCACGCTGCGGGAGAGGGGGGACTAGAGCGCAGGTCTATCCTTGTCTTGCAATTCGCTTCAGGATTACGAAGGGACAGAAAGCCAGGAACCAGACTCTCCCCTCTCCCGCAGCGTGGGAGAGGGGGCGGGGGTGAGGGCGACTATGACGGCCTACGACGGCATCCTTCTTGGGGCGGGACACAACAGTCTGATCCTGCAAGCCTATCTGGGCAAGGCCGGGCTGAAAGTCCTCTGCCTGGAACGCAGCGACACGCCTGGCGGCGGCCTGACGACCATCGAGAACCCGGTTCATCCCGGCTTTCTCCATAACACCCACTCGTTCTATCATCGCGCGCTCGACCGGATGCCCTGGTATCGCGATCTGGAACTGAAACGGCACGGTGCGGTCTATATCGAACCCGCGCTCAATGTCGCCCTGATCCTGCCAAACGGCCGGGCGCTCGAATGGTGGACGGACTTTGAGAAGACGGCAGCTTCGTTCGCCAGCTTCAGCCGGAAAGACGCGGAGAGGCTCCGCCGGTGGCGCGAGGCGTTCCTGCCCATCGTCGAGGAGATACTGGTTCCCGAAAGCCAGTCGCCGCCGCTGCCGCCCGACGCGCGCCGCGCCCTGCTCGCCCGCAGTCCGCATGGACGCCTGCTGCTGGAAGTCAGCGCCTTATCGCCGTTGGAGTTCGTGCAGCGGGAGTTCGAGCATCCGACCGTGCAGGCCGGGCTGCTCTTTTTCAATGGGCTGCGGGAGGTAGACCTGCGCTGTCCGGGCTTCGGGCATCACATTCCGGCGCTGCTGGCAAGCAGCGGCAAGGCACAGATGTGCCTGGGCGGTTCCGCCAATCTCGCCCGCGCGCTGGCTGCCGCCGTCCGGGAGAGCGGCGGGGAGGTGCGATTGCAGACGACGCCCCGGCGCATCCGTGTCGAGAATGGGCGCGCGGCGGCGGTCGAGACGACGGACGGGGAGGTGTTCCACGCCCGCCATTTTGTCGCCTCCGGCCTGAACCCGCAGCAGACGTTTCTCGAACTGCTGGCCCCGGAGGATGTGCCGCGCGTGTGGCGCGACAGAGCGGAGCAGTATCGCTACAACCTGCTCGCCCCTCTCTTTGCCCTGAACCTGGCTCTCAGCGCGCCGCCCGACTACAGGGCCGCCCGCGACCGACCCTATCTGAACGAGGCGTTCATGGTGATTCTGGGACTGGAACATCGGCGGCAGTTCGAGGAGATCGTGGCGCATCACGAGGCGGGGACGATCCCGCCGACAGTTATGTGGGGAAGCTGCCCGACCCGGTTCGATCCCTCGCAGGCTCCCTCCGGCCAGCATACCGCGTTTATGTGGGAGAAGCTGCCCTATCGGCTGCGCGGCGACGCCCGCAACTGGGATCGGGCGAAAGCGGCGCACGGCCGCCGAATGCTGGCGCGCTGGCGCGCGTTCGCGCCCAACCTGGAAGAGGCCGTTCTGCACAGTTTCACGCGCAGCCCGCTGGACACCGAGCGAACGCTGCCGAACATGCAGGAGGGCGATCTGCTGGTGGGCGCGCTGGCGCACGGCCAGAGTGGGTATCATCGCCCGTTTCCCGGAGCCGGTCACTATCGGGGCCACCTGGACGGCCTCTATCTCTGCGGCTCGTGCTGCCATCCGGGCGGCAATATCACCGGGCTGCCGGGCTACAACTGCGCCCAAGTCCTGCTCGCCGATCTCGGCTTACCGGCCCCCTGGTCGCCTCCCCCGATCCGCGAGCGGCTGGCCCACCTGTGAACGGCTGCGCGCTTCCTTCCCAGGATACAAAAAATAGGTGGTCACCCGGTCGTTTGTCAAAAAAGGGGCTCCTGAAAAGACCCCAGCCGTCCGGTGTCCGGGGTGGGCGCACGCTGGGGCTGTCTCTCCCAAGACCGTAAGAGCCGTTCATGATTGCCTGGAGGGCGGCTCCCATCGAGGCAGAAGCCGCTCCCAGGATGGTCGAAATCATCCGAAAGCGCACCAAAGGCGCGCGCTCGGCGTCGCCTTCATAAGACGAGAACGGCGTTTATGCCCAACAGATCCAGAAGGTCTATCGCCATCCAAGGCCCACCGGCAGGCGCGGACGTCCTCCTCTGGTTTGCGCGACGACGTTCGTCTGACCCAGGGGGCAACAGCGGGAACACGGACGGGTGGTAGGTCTGATGTCTCCGGCTTTCTCGCTGCGCTCTAAACATCCTTACAAGGCTCCGCGCTTGATTGAGAAGCCCCTCACGGTAGAGCGTTAGTTGCGCTTGCACCATCCTGTCTCTAAACATCCTTACAAGGCTCCGCGCTTGATTGAGAAGGGCGAAGAGTGGGAGACGCCGGGAGATAAAGCATCAGGGATGCTGGGTGGAGAAGCCGGCTTCCAGCTTGCCCTCCGTCAGGCTCCACAGCAGCACCGTACCGTCCCAGGTTCCGGCGGCGAGATGCTTGCGATCCGGGCTGAAGCGGACGGCATAGACCCAGTCTTTCGCGTCCGAGAGAGTAGTCGTATTGCTGCCGTCGTCTGTCTTCCACAGCTTCACCGAGCGGTCGGCGGAGGCGGTGGCGATACGCTGTCCGTCTGAGGAGTAGGTCGCGGCTTGCAGGGAGCGGTCATGTCCGTTGAGGGTACGCACGTAGGCGCTGCTCTCCGGCCCGAATGTCCAGACCTTCGCAGACTTATCCGCGCTGGCCGTCACCAGGCTCTTGCCGTCCGGGCTGAACTCGACATCGTAGACCACGTCGTCGTGCGCGCCAATCGTATAGAGCCGCTTGCCGGTCTCCGTGTCCCAGACCTTGACGCTGTGATCCGCGCTGCTGGAGGCCAGGTATTTCCCGTCCGGGCTATAGGCCAGCCCCCAGACGGCGTCGGAGTGGTCGCGGAGGAGTTGCAGCGGCTTGCCGGTCGCGAACTCCCAGGTGCGAATGCTCTTGTCCGCGCTGCCGGAGGCGAATCTCGCGCCGTCGGGACTGAGCGCCAGGGAGTAGACGGCATCGGTATGCTCGCCGACCGCGTAGACCTCCTTCCCGGAAGCCAGGTCGAGCAGCCGGATCTCGCCGCCAAATCCCGGCGTGCCGCCTCCGGCCAGCAGCTTCTTCCCATCCTGCGTGAAGACGAGCGCATGGACGGCATCGGCGTGTCCGCTCCATATCCTCTCCCGCTTGCGCGCCGCCACATCCCATATCTGGACTTCCTGATAGGTTCCGACGGCCAGGGTTTTTCCATCCGGACTGAAGGCCAGCGCGGTCACGGCGGTGGGAATGTTGCGGCGCGGCGGCAGATGCGGCACGGCGCGGCGGGGCGTTCCACGCGCTCTCGCCTTCGCCAGCTTCACGGTCGCCGCCTTCTTGCCGCTGCGTTCCATGACGGGCGTATCGGCCTTTGCGCCCCCATCTATCCATTGCCGAATGCGCTCGATGTCCGCCGGTTTCAGCGGGCCGCCGGGCGGCATCTTGGGCTGTTGCGTGCCGAGCAGCAGCTTGACGATCCGACTGTCGCTGCCCTTGCCCGCCACGAGAGGCGGCCCGCTCTTGCCGCCTTTCATCAGGTCGGCGTAGGAGGCCAGCGACAGCCCGCCCGCAGGCTGGTCGCCGCCGTGACAGCCGAGGCAGGCCGTCCGAAAGATAGGCAGTACCTCTTTATAGAAGGAGACAGGCGGGCGCGGGGCGGCAGGCGTGGGACGTGGGACGTTGGGTTTGGCAGCCGTCTGCGCGCTGCCGGGGAGCGCCAGCAGCGCCGCGCACACGCTGAGAAGCCAGAGAGAAAGGAAGCGCATGGGCATCATCACTATGGGAGCGTTCTATCCGAGCCTAATGGTTGAAGAGGAACTCTTTGGAGTTGAGCAGCGCCCAAAGCAGGTCTTCGCCCGCCTTTTGACGGTCTGCTCCCGGAGCAAAGACTGTGAGCGCGCGTCGCTTCTCGGCGGCGGTGGGGAAACGGGAGAGCGTCGCGAGATAGAGTTCCTCGACGATCTCAGCGTTCGTCCGTTTCGCCGCAAGAAGCTGCGCGACGCGGCCCGTCCTGGAGGTGAGCCGATCCGCGATGTCCTTGCCGTTCATGAAGTGCAGCACCTGGCCCAGACTCGGGGCGTCTATCCGTTCGCACTCGCAGGTCACCTTGCGCGCAGGCCGCCCGAACAGGTCGAGGAAGTAGGAAGGCACATCGGTATCGGGCAGCGCGGCGGCGCGTATCCCGGACGGATACCCGGCGAACTTCTCGCTCACGCCGGTCGCCGAAGCCAGCGCGTCCAGCAACTGCTCCGCGCCCAGCCGCTTGAAGGCGTAGTGCGAGTAGAAGCGCGTATCCGGAGCGTTGTTGCCCTTCGGTTCCGCCGCGCGCTGGTAGGTCTGCGACCGCAGGATGGCGCGCATCAGGTACTTCAGATCGTAGCCGTGCCGGGTAAAGTCCGCCGCCAGCCAGTCGAGCAGCGCGGGGTTGGACGGCGGATTAGTCACGCGCAGGTCGTCCACCGGCTCCACGATCCCCTGTCCCATAAAGTGCCGCCAGAGACGGTTGACGAGGATACGGGCGAAGAACGGGTTCTGCGGCGAGGTCAGCCATTCGACCAGCGCCTCCCGCCGGTCGCCGGTGAAACTCGCCGGAACGGGCGCGGCGTCCAGCGCGGTCGGCACGACGGCCTTGTGCGTCTTCGGGTGCATCTCTTCGCCCTCTGCGGACGTATAGATGACGCGTTCGCCAGGCGTTTCGCCGTCTTTCGCCTTGATTCGCGCGAAGAAGGCCGCCATCTGATAGTACTGGTTCTGCGTCCACTTCTCGTAAGGGTGGTTGTGGCACTTCGCGCACTGGATGCGGACACCGAGGAACACCTGCGAGGTGGTCTCCGCCAGCGTCTCCGGGGAACTGGCCGCGCGGAAGAAGTTGGCCGGGCCGTCCGCGAAGGCGCTGCCCTGCGCCAGCAGCAGTTCGCGGGCGAACCGGTTCCAGGGCTTGTTCTCCGCCACGCTGCGCCGTATCCAGCTATTGAGCGCGTACATGCCCCGGTCGGTCAGCAGTTGGCGGGAGCAGCGCAGAATATCGCCCCATTTCAGAGTCCAGAAGTCCACGTATTCCGGGCGTTCCAGCAGGGCGTCTAGGAGTTTGGCGCGTTTCTGCGGGTCGCGGTCGGCAAGGAAGGCTTTTGCCTCCTCCGGCGTCGGCAGCAGGCCGATCACGTCGAGAGTGGCCCGCCGCAGAAAGTCGGAGTCGGAGCAGAGTGGCGAGGTCTCCAGGCCGAGCGCCGCCAGCTTTTGCGACACCAGGCGATCTATCTGCGCCTCGCCGCTCTGTGCAGACTGGCCCTGCGTGGATGTGGGCCATGGGCGGGGCGGGCC
>DASRGL010000460.1:0-9098 GCA_035651115.1 Chthonomonadaceae bacterium | reverse complement strand
AAACTCCAGACGAAGGGCGCGCGTGTTCCTGTCACCCGAACCTCCGCTTTTGCTGTCTGCCCCTCCACATTGGCTGTGACAGTCGCCACCCCATCGCCGACCGGCCACACGACGCCGCTCTTATCCACCCGCGCCACCTGTGGATTCGAGGAGGCGAAGGCCGCCTTCGCGCTCACATCGCCGACAAACCGCTCGCCGCGCTGCGCCTCCACGATCAGCCGTTGGCTCGCCTTCGGCCCGGTCAGCGTCACCTGAGACGGCAGAATCACCGGCGTCGGAGCGCTCTCCGCCCTCGCAGTCCCGGTCAAAATCAGTAAGCTGAGAAGCAAGACACTGGTTCGCATTGGTCTCTTCCTTAACGCGCCTTCCTCGGAGGGGTCGTCCTCTTCAAAGCGTGTGCAGGGTGGTATTCTCAAAGCGCGCCGCGCCTTCGCTGACAAAGACGCCCCAACTGCCTTTCGGATGGTCATAGAGGCGCATACTCATGGCGACCTTGCCCGCCACATAGACCTCGCAGACGGTTCCGTCCACAAAGACTTTGATCTCGATCGGTTCGCCTGGCTTCCACGCCAGCGGCCTTTCCAGCCCGACGCGATAAGGCACGTCGCCGCCGCGCGGCCACTGATCGCAGACGAAGCGGCTGCGGTGGGGTTCCAGGCGGATGTAGTAGCCCGTCTCTAAATCGTCACTGGCGCGAAGCATCAGCCCGCAGCCGCGCGTGCCTGGCGCAAAGGTCACGGTCATCATCAGCTTGCACCGGTCGGGCATCGGCCCGGCGACCGCACAGCCGAAGGAGTCGGACGCAGCGATCTCGACCGCGCCATCTGCGTCTATTGTGCAGTTCCCCAGGCCCGGTCGAAAGGCGAACGGCTGCCGGATGCCGAACGCGCGGTCTACCGTCTCCGGCACGCGTACGGAGAGCGTGCCATCCGGTTCCTGCACGATCTCATGCACCACGAGATTGCCGCCCCAGTCCCAGCCGCCCTCCGTATCTTTCTGGCTGCCGCGCGTCGGGTTCCAGCCGAACAGGTAGCGGCGTGTCCCGTCCGAGGCGGTTTTGGCGGCATAGTGCGTGCGGCAGTCGAAGGAGTCGTTGGCCGGAACCAGCCAGGGGCCATCAAGCGAACGGCTCATCCGATAGCGGGTCAGCGAGGCTTCGCTGAACTCGGAGAAGACCAGATACCACCAGTCGCCCAGGCGGAACAGGTCGGGACACTCGTGCGTGTAGTAGAGGCCCGGCGACCAGAACGGCTCCCGGACTTCCCAGGTCTTGAGGTCTCTGGACGCGCAGTAGGCCGTGCAGCCGCGCCGCCGCGAGGGGCCGGTCGTAAGCCGCGCGGCCAGCAGCATTCCCCACTCCCGCGCCGCCGGGTTCCAGAAGACGAACGGATCGCGCCAGTCGTGCGGCTCATACCGGTCGGGCGGCGCGAAAAAGGTGTCCTCCGGAAGTTTGCGCCAGGTCACCAGGTCGTCGCTGACGGCGTGCATGACGGCCTCCTGCGGCCTGCCCTGCGCGCTGAGATGGTGATTGTGTCCGGTGTAGAAGATGTGGAACTGTCCGTTCGCCTCGATGACAGAGCCGGTGAACACGTAGAGGTCTTGCTCCTCCGCCGTGCCGCGCGCCAGCATCTGGCCCTGATCGGCAAAATGGACGAAATCGGCGGTGCGTACCTGATACCAGGGCGTGCCTTCGCCGTGCTGTTCCCGGCTGCGCCAGTCCTTCAGATAGAAGAGCCGATACGCGCCTTTCCAGTAGAACGGAATGAAATCGGCGGCCCAGGCGTCTTCCGGCTTATAGAAAAAGTCAGTCACTCCCTGCTCCTTGCCTTCTCATCGGCGTTATCCTTCCGCATCGCGGAACAGACGGCGGATCGGCAGCGTAAAGCCGGGCAGAACCTCCTCGCCGGTCAGCATGTCTTCCAGACCAAGAATGCGTGGAACCATTCCCGAACGATGCACGGTCAGCGTGCGCGTCTCCGGGTCAATGACCCAGACGATTTTTGCCCCTGCTTGCAGCCAGCGCGCCACTTTCAAGGAGACTTCCCGTTTGGTGTCGCCTGGGGAGCGTGTTTCCAGGACAATATCGGGCGCAATTCGGAGGAAACCTTTCGGCAGTTTTGCTGGCAGACGCTCTTTAGAGATAAAGGCAAAGTCCGGGGCGAGAACCGTATCGGGATTCTGCTCGATGACAAAGCGCGTTTCGGCGGCAAAGCACTCGCCTAGCTCGTTGTCCTCGATATAGATCGTCACACGGCTTGATAAGCGGGCCGTTATGCTGCCATGTTCTGCGCCAGGAGGGGGCATAGGGCAGAGTTCTCCTCGGATCAACTCATATCGCACATCATCTGGAAACCGTTCCATATCCGCCGCCGTGTAGAATTGCGGGATCGTTTCTATTGCTGCGCTCATTTCTGTTGCTCTCTTTCCGAATTCTCAACCGGCTTGTTGCGGCTCCTCATCGAGCAGCGCCACGGTCGTATAGAACCTTTCCTTTTTCCAAAATCTCGATAACGAAGAAATCGCCCATTGCGACGCGCGCTTCGACCTCTGAAGGCGTTCGCACGAGAACATCCATCGGCAGGAAAGGCACCTCGGCAACTTCGTAAACTTTCACGATGCGGTCATGCATAGTCTCCTCTGAATCCATGATGACGAACAGGTCTACGTCACTGTCTCTGTGCGGCGTGCCGTAGGCGTAGGAACCGAACAGGATGACCTTGTAAGGATGAAACGCCTCCACAATGCGCCGCGTGAGGTCCTGGAGCAGTTCCTCGGTCACTTCCGGACGCAGGGTATCCGAGAGCGAAGGCTTCAAAGGGGTCTGCGTGTCTGCCGTGCGGTTCATAGCAACTCCGTGATCGGTTTGGCCGCATACTCGACGACCGGAAGCGGGCGATTGCCCGGCGAGGGCAGTTCCGTCGTCAGGGAGATGCCGAGGGCAGAGAAGAGCGTCGCGGCGACATCGGCGGGTGTCGTGGGCCGGTCGGTCGGATAGCCGCCGATCTCGTCCGACGCGCCGATGACCTGCCCGCCCTTGATGCCGCCCCCGCCGAGGATCATGCTCCAGCACTGCGGCCAGTGGTCGCGCCCGCCCGCTGGATTGATCTTGGGCGTGCGCCCGAACTCGCCCATCGCCACGACGATGGTGTTCTCGTACAGCCCGCGCTCCTGCAGCTCCTCGATCAGCGACGTGTAGCCGTTGTCGAACCAGGGGCCGCAGAGCGTGCGGTAGGCATCTATGGGCGTGAAGGGCGCGGAGCCGTGAATATCCCAGGTCAGTTCATCGAAGACCGTCTCGAACATATTGATGGTGACGAAGCGGACGCCGCGCTCCACGAGCCGCCGCGCCAGCAGGCAGGACTGCCCGAACTTGTTCCTGCCGTACTTGTCGCGGGTCGCCTCGCTCTCTTTGGAGATCTCGAACGCCTCTCGCGCCTTCGCCGAGGACATCAGCGTGTACGCCTGATGGAAATTGCTGTCCATCAGGCGGGCGTCCTGACTCGTCTCAAAGGCTTTCACCGCCCCGTCCACCGCCTCGCGCAGCTTGCGCCGCCGCTCGGCGCGGATCGCGTCTATATAGTCCGGCGGCAGCAGATCGGGGACTTTGAAGTTCTTGTCGGAAGGGTCTGCGTTGAGAACGAACGGATCGTAGGCTTTGCCCAGATACCCGGCGGTCTGGCCGTGCGGGAGGTTGCCGCCGGTCGGCCCCATCGGGCGCGGCATCAGGACATGGGCCGGGACATCGCCGCGCGCTCCCTTGAGATAGCTCAGCACGCAGCCGATGTGCGGGTGTTCCAGCCCGCCCGTAAAGAGGCGGCCCGTCTGCATCATCTGATGGCCCGTATCGTGGACGGCTGCGGCGGTGTGGTAGACCGAACGGATGATGGAGAAGCGGTCGGCGCGCTTCGCCATGCGCGGAAATATCTCCGAAATCTGTATGCCGGGAACGTTTGTCTTGATCGGCTTGAAGGGACCGCGTATCTCGGCAGGGGCGTTGGGCTTCATGTCCCAGGTGTCGAGTTGGCTCGGCGCTCCCAACAGGAACAACATGATGCAGTTCACATCTTTGTCTTTGCGCACCGCGCCCTCGGCCTTCATCGCGAGAAACTCCGGCAGAGTCAGGGTCAGGCCCAGCATCGAGAGCGCGCCCGCGTGCAGAAAGTCGCGGCGCGTCATGCCGTCGCAAAGATGTACCGGTTTCTCGGCGTCCAGTCTCAGCATTGTCTCGTCTCCCTTCGCGCTCCGCGTTTCCTGCCTTATTGTAACCTTGATGGCGGCGGTTCGCCAGTGGCGGATAGATACGGAAGCAAGCAAGGCATTGTTAGGATTCGCTGTTCGTGCGGGCAACTCCTGTCAGCAGCCCTGACAGACCCTCACATTTTGCCCGGCGAATGAATTCGCGGAATGTCTGAACTGTGATTTGTCGGATTACCGGAGGGACTATGATTGGCTCCATCATAGTCCATCCCATAATCTCATAAATCACAGTTCGGACAATTTCCGGTTTCAACCGCCAGAGGAATTAGAATTCTTGCCGAACCCGGCAAAATTGCGATCCGGATTCTGGATTCCTCGTACCAATATACCGGAGTTGAGGGTATACTTTCCAGTACGTCCGGTCTGAACATAAGATGGTATGCCATATACCGCACGGTTCGATTTCTATTTTCTCTGTGGAGAGCCTATGTCCAAGCCAGCCCCATCGCCTGAATCCGAGGAACTGTTCACGGCCCTCCCCCGCGAGTCCACGCTGTCCAGCCGCGTCGCGCGCCAGATGGAGGCGATGATCGCCGCCAACCGCCTCCGGCCCGGCGACCGCCTGCCGCCGGAGCGCGAACTGGCCCGGCAGTTCGGCGTCAGCCGTACCGTCGTGCGCGAGGCGGTCTCTGCGCTCACCGCCCGGAGCCTGCTGGAAGTCGTGCCGGGCAGCGGCACGGTCATCCGCTCCCCCAGCGCGCAGTCCGTCACCCAGGCGATGAGCCTGTTCCTGCGGGCGGGCCAGCCGCAGCCGGACTATGCAAAGGTCAGCGAGGTGCGGCGCGTGCTGGAGGTCGAGATCGCGGGCCTGGCGGCAGAGCGGCGGACGGAGGACGACCTGCGCCGGATGGAGGCGACTCTGCGGGAGATGGCCGAAAGCGTTCGGACGCGCGACGATTTTGCGCGCATGGACATCGCGTTCCACTCCGCGCTGGCGCAGGCCACACAGAACGAGCTTTTCGGCCTCCTGCTCGACTCGGTAGCGGACATCATGGTGCAGGTCCGGCATCTCGGATTTACGGTTCCCGGCGCGACCGAGCGTACCCTGCGGCATCACCGGGCCATCTTCGCGCAGGTCGAACAGGGCGACCCGGAAGGCGCGCGCCAGGCCATGCGGGAGCATCTGGCCGAGGCGGAAGACACGCAGCGGCGCGCGATGGACGCCGGGTACTGAACGTACCCGGAACTGCAACAGGAGGTTTGACCATGCTACCCCTCTTCCTGACAGCGGCGACCGTGCAGACGACCGCCGCCGCGCAGCCGGTTCCTATCCGGCTGCACCCGGAAAATCCGCGCTACTTCCTCTTTCGGGGCCAGCCGACCGTCCTCATCAGTTCGGCGGAACACTACGGCGCGGTGCTGAATGGAGCCTTCGACTACGTTCCCTATCTCAAGGAACTGCACACGAAAGGGCTGAACCTGACGCGCACCTTCTCCGGGGCCTATCGCGAGGTTCCCGGTGTATTCAACATCCCCAACAACACGCTCGCCCCGACGCCAGAGGACTTTATCGCGCCCTGGCCGCGCAGCAGCACGCCGGGCGCGGCGGACGGCGGCAATAAGTTCGATCTGAACCAGTGGAATGAAGCCTATTTCCGCCGCCTGAAAGATTTCTGCAAGCAGGCGGGCGCGCAGCGCGTCATTGTCGAGGTGGTGCTGTTCTGCCCGTTCTACGAGGATTCACTGTGGGACGTCAGCCCGATGAACGCCCGCAACAATATCAACGGTATCGGGACGATGCCGCGCAACGAGGTCTATACGCTTCAAAATCGCGAGATGCGGGCCCTGCACGAGAAGCTGACGCGCAAGATCGTCGAGGAGTTGCGGGATTTCGACAACGTCTACTATGAGATCTGCAATGAACCGTACTTCGGCGGCGTCACGCTCGACTGGCAGCATCATATCGCCGACACGATTACTGAGACAGAAAAAGCCTTCCCGCACAAGCATCTGATCGCGCAGAACATCGCCAACGGCTCGGCGAAGATCGAAAACCCGCATCCCGCCGTTTCCATCTTCAATTTCCACTACGCCAGCCCGCCGGATGCCGTGCGCATCAACTGGAACCTGAACAAGCCGATCGCCTTCGACGAGAGCGGCTTTAAGGGAACGGAAGACGCCGTCTATCGGCAGCAGGCGTGGGAGTTCCTGCTGGCCGGGGGCAGCATCTTCGACCATCTGGACTACTCGTTCACGGCAGCGCATCCCGACGGCACGGCGCCGGTCGTGGAGCCGACGCCGGGCGGCGGCAGCGCGACGCTGCGCCGCCAGCTCAAGATTTTGAAAGATTTCCTCACAAACTTCGACTTTCTCAAGATGGCTCCCGATGAGACGACGATTCAGGGCGGCCTGCCCGAAGGCGCGACTGCCTACTGCCTGGCGCAGCCCGGCACAGCCTACGCGATCTTCGTGAGAGGCGGCAATCAGGCGAGCCTTGCCCTGAGTCTGCCTGCCGGACGTTACCGCGCCGAGTGGCTGAACCCGCGCACAGGCGCTATCGAGAAGACGGAGGAGACCGAGGGCGGCAGCGTGACTCTGGCCTCGCCGCCCTATATCGAGGACATCGCCCTGCGCGTGAAACGGATTTAGCCCATGCCCGGCTCCCCTACCCTCTTTCATCGCCTTTTCTCGCTGGAAGGCAGGGCCGCGCTCATCACGGGCGCGAGCGGCGGCATCGGACGCGCGCTGGCCGTCGCGCTGGCGGAGGCTGGCGCGATCGTCGGGCTGCACGGCACGAACCGTTCCCGCCTGGAAGAGACGCAGCAGCATGTCGAGGAGGCGGGCGGACAGGCAGTCGCGCTGCCCGCCGAACTGAGCGACGTGGACGCCTGCCGTCGTCTGATCGCTGAGGCGCACGCGCAGTTAGGCCGCCTCGATATTCTCGTCAACTGCGCGGGCATGAACCGCCGCCAGCCCATCGCGGAAGTCCAGCCGGAGACGTTCGATACCATCGTGGCCGTCAACCTGCGCAGCGCCTATTTTCTCAGCCAGGCCGCGCACCCGATCATGCGCGCGCAGGGCGGCGGGAAGATACTGAACATCGGCTCGATGAACTCGCACGTCGGCCTGGGCCACCTCTCGGTCTACGGCATCACGAAATCGGCCCTGATGCAGCTTACCAAAACGATGGCGGTGGAGTGGGCCAGAGACAATATCCAGGTCAACTGCCTCGCGCCCGGCTTTATCATGACCCCGCTCACGGCAGGCCCGCTCTGGGGCGACCCACACAAGAAAGCGTGGCTGCTGGCCCGCATCCCGGCGCGGCGGCCCGGCACGCCCGAAGACCTGGTCGGCGCGGCGCTGCTGCTGGTTTCGGATGCCTCGGCCTACATCACCGGCCATACGCTCAACGTGGACGGCGGCTTTCTCGCCGGAGGAACCTGGGATGCCGATGCCTAGCCTGCCCCTGACCGTCACGGCGGACGCGCCGGGCAAGGTCATTCTGTTCGGCGAACATGCCGTCAATCGTGGGCAGCCCGCGCTCGCGGCAGCCGTCGGACTGTATGCGCGCTGCACCATCACGGCGGAGGGTCAGGCCGCGTTTCACTTTCGGAGCGGAACGCAGCGGCAGATCGTCTCCCGCCCGGCGATCATGGAACTGGCCCGTCAGGTGGAGGCGTGGCGCGCAGCGGAGAACTACGAGGCGATTCGCGCCCTGTCCGCTGCCGACTATTTCGCGCCCGCCCAATACGTGCTGGCCTCCGCGTTCGGGGAGGCGCTGCCGGACGGCCTGGAGATCGCCTGGGAGAGCGATATTCCGCCCTCCTCCGGCCTGGGTTCCGGTGGCGCGGCGTTCACGGCGCTCGTCGCGGCCCTCACGCCCCTGCTCCCGGAACTGCCGACCCTAGAACAGCGCGCGGCCTGGGCGCATCGCGGCGACATCCTCGCGCACGGCGGCATCGCCTCCGCGCTCGACACGCAGACCTCCCTGCTCGGCGGCGTGATCCGGTACACGGGACAGGGACTGGCGGAGGCGGTTCCCTGCGCGCCCGGCCTCTCGCTGGTCATCGGCAACACGAACGTCATCGCGGCGACGAGCGAGGTCAATACGCGGGTGCGGCGCTGGCTGGCGGAACGGCCCACCAGTCGCCTGGCGACCTTCGAGGCTATCGGCATGGTCAGCCGCGCGGCCCTGCCACTCCTGGAGCGCGGCGACTGGCCGGAGTTGGGCCGTCTCTTCACGCTCAACCAACTGGCCCTGGAGAAGATCGGCGTCTCCTGCCCCGAAATTGACGCGCTGATTGCGGCTGCGCTGGACGCCGGAGCCTACGGCGCAAAGCTGTCCGGTTCCGGGGGCGGCGGCATCATCGTCGCGCTCGTCTCGCCGGATACGCGGCAGGCGGTCGCCGAGGCGATCACGGCGGCGGGCGGAACGGCGCTCGTGCCGCAGATCGGAGTCCATGGGGTTCAGTTTAGCCGCAAATAAACGCAAATGAATGGCATGAAGGTTGTTTGAGAGGAGATTCAGAATGCGGGACTATCGGATCATTGACCTGACGCATCGGCTGCTGCCGGGAGAGGAGCAGTACACCGTCGAGATCAAGCAGCGCGGCAAACCGCGCGAAACACCGACTGGCGACATCATGCACGACGTCTATCTCTGGTCGCACTCCGGCACGCACGTCGAGGTCTCCCTGCACTTCTACGCGGGCGGCAAAGATACGTCGGATTTCCCGCCGGATACCTTCGTCGGCCCTGCGCTCCGCCTCGACTTCCGGCACAAGGAGAAGAACGCGCCGATCACCCTGGAAGATTTCCAGGCGGCAGGAGAGATTCAGGAACGGGACATCGTGATTCTGTGGGAAGGGCGTGACCATCTTTATCGCACACAGGATTCGCAC
>DASRGL010000459.1:0-14165 GCA_035651115.1 Chthonomonadaceae bacterium | reverse complement strand
CGCGGCGCGCGGCGAACACCCAGGTCTTGCTATACTCTCCCGGAAAGAAGTCCACGTTCGCGTTCTTTTCCATCTTGCGGTCTGTCGGCGTGGTGTAGCCTTTGCTGAAGAAGGTCGAATCGTCCACGATCGTGCGGTCGTTCCAGTGGCGATGGCTGTCCGAGTCGGCGGTGATATACCAGGGCCGTCCCTCTCCGAGCAGGCTGTCCCACAGCCCCCCGACCTTTGCCACATACCAGTCGTAGCCGCCCCAGGTACGATACGACTCCTCCGGGTAGCCGGGCCAGGCGTCTTTGCCCGGCCTGTTGCCGTACTCGCCCCGCAGGCTGCCGGTCAGCGTCGCCGCCTGATGTCCCGGCGCTCCCTCGAAGCCCCGCGCCACGTCCGGCCCCGCTTCCGCCCAGGCGCGCATCTCGTGCGGGCTGTCCAGGCCGCGCCGCGCCGGGTGATTCGCCATGAAGAGCGGTCTGGGCGTGAGGGATTGCAGATACTTGACGCCCGCGATGGCGTCCGCCTCCGTGTTGGCGGGCGTGTTCTCCCGCGACCGATTCGCCGAATCGTAGAGCGCCTCGAACTCGGCGATGCGCTGCGCCTCGTCCCGCGTCGGCGGCAGAATGACGCTGCCATGCTCCCCGGCAGGAATGTTCCACTCGACGCCCTGAAACACCAGTATCTCCGGGTGTTTGCGGCGGGCTTCCAGCAGATCGGGATAGGCCTGAGACAGCGCCACCTTATCGTGATGCTCGCTGCCGTGATCGGTGATGACGCACCAGCCGAGGCCGTACCGCGCCGCGTGCGCCACCTGCTGCTGGATGAGATACTGTCCGTCGTCGCTGTAGCGCGTATGGATATGGTGATCGCCTGCCAGCCAGACGCCGCCCGCGTAAGGGTCGCGTTCCGCAGCAGCTCGCCAGGGCTGCCACACACCTGCCGCGCCGAGCGTCAGGGTCATTCCGGCAGCCCGCGCCAGAAAGACGCGCCGTGAGATCGGTTCCTGTAGATTCATTCTGCGGTTTCTCCGAGAATTTGGCTCCCAAACTCCCTCCTCTTGCGAAGGGGAGAGCAAACGCCTTAATGCTCCCTCCCCTTGCGAAGGGGAGGGCCGGGGTGGGGTCTGCATAGGCGTTCGCATTATAACAGAAACGCCGGGAGAGGAAAAGCCCCCATCCGGCGCTGCGGTATGGGGGCCGAGGAACACGCGCGCATGTCCGGCAGAGGTCAGGGCAGACGCTGCCAGGTGTTGGAGATCGTCCACATGGAGAACGAGCCGTCGGGCTTATAGGTCTGCGAGGCCCGGTACGCCTTGGCATGTCCGTCCACGAAGGCGAAATTGCTCAGGCCGTTGTGCCGGGGAGCCAGATTGGAGGCGAAATGGCCGGTCACTCCGGGCATGGCATCCGGCTTGGCGGGGAAGAAACCACCCGCGTTGCTGCAATCTATGTCCCTATCGAAACGGCAGTCCGTGCCGCCTTCGGCTTTGCCCCGCGAGTAGGTTCCGATCTGATTGCTGTCCACCGAGACGGGATAGTAGACCATCTGGTTGAAGTTCAGGTAGTTCTCGCCGAGCAGGAAGGTTCCGGCGGGATAGTTGAACGCAGCCAGAGGCCGCCAGGCTCCCTGTCCCCACTCGGCCATGCCGTAGGACTGCGAGACGCCGCCCGTGCTGGGGCGCGGATTGCCGCTGCTGTTCATGGAGGAGCGGGGATCGGCGCTCTCGCTCGGACAGATGTTGAGGTGCGTGACGCCGCGAGATGCATCCGGGTTGTCGAGAGGTTTCCCGATCACGGTGATGTTCTGCGCCTTTTCCGCATAGGGCTGAATCACCTGAAGCCAACTGCCGCCCAGATCGTTCTCCTGTTCCGGGAAGGTCTCGTCATAGTCCTGCGCGTACATGTTGAAACCAAGTCCCCACTGCTTCAGATTGGACAGGCACATGGTTTGACGGGCCTTCTCCCGCGCCTGGGCGAAGACAGGGAACAGGATCGCGGCAAGGATAGCGATAATGGCGATGACGACGAGCAGTTCGATCAGGGTAAACGCTTTTCGAGTCACGGTCGTTTCCTCCGATTGCAGAGAATGGCCGCTTTGGGAGTGGGCAGGCGCGGCCTGCAAAGACCTGCTGGCAATAGATACCTTGAGGATGCGAAAAGTTCCTGCCTGCCCGGAGCGCGCGTTCGCAGGACGGCAGGATGGTTCTATCCTTCTGTAGAGGCGCGCAGGAGGAGCGGGGCATCCAGCAGCAGATGCCGATAGGTGTTGGCCGGGCCGTTTTCGAGCCGGTAGACCATCAGGTTGACCGCCTCCTCGCCCATGCGCTCGAAGGGCTGGTGGATCGTGGTCAAAAACGGCTCGCCCGGCATCCACTGCTCCAGATTCTCGAAACCGGCGACGGCGATATCTTGCGGGACGCGCACGCCGCGCGCTTTCAAGGCTGCGACGAGCGATAGCGCCGCGTAGTCGGTAACGGCGAAGACAGCGGTCGGCGGATCGGGCATCGCCAGGATGCGCTCGGCCAGCGCGTCCGCCGCTTCCCCGGCCCGCAGGTTCTGTATCTCGCCGGTCAGCACCAACTCCGGGCGGAAGGGAATGCCCGCCTCTTCCAGCGTACACCGATAGCTGTTCAGGCAGTTGCTCACGAAGGAGACCTGCTCCGGGTTGGTGATGTGGGCGATACGGCGATGGCCCTGCGCGAGGAGATGCCGCACCATCTCGCGCGCCGCTTTGGTCTCGTCCACGCCCACGAAATCGGCGTCGAATCCGGCAGGCGGCAGGCGGTCTATAAAGACCATCGGGATGTCGGCAGCGCGCAGCCGCTCGAGTACCGGTCGGTTGGTTTCGCTGCCGTGATACCAGAGAATGATGCCCGCGATCTCCTGATCCATCGCCATGCGGGCCAGCTGCTGCGCTTCGGAACGGATGAGGGCTTCCAGCGTGTCGCCGACCGGCCCAGCCATGACCAGGCGAAAGGCGTTATGGTTGAGCGCGCGCTGCACGCCGCGCGTGACCGCTATCGTGTTCCAGTCCGTCTCTCCGGGCCGCAGGGTGATCCAGAGGGCCAGATTGCGCCGCGCGCCGACGGCAGGGCGGGCCTCTTTCCGGCGCTCATAGCGCACCAGGGGCCGACATCCGGCGGCGCGCGCCACCAGACTCCTGCGCTCCAGCTCGTCCAGCGCGGAGCGGACGACCGCCCGGCTGACATCGAACTCTTCGGCCAGAGAGCGTTCGGTCGGCAGCCACTGTCCATTGGGATAGGCTCCTGACCGGATGCGCTCCTCTAGCTGGGCGACGATGCGCTGCGCATAGGGCGACTGCGCTGCGTCCTGTCTCTCTCCCCGCATACCCCTCCCTCAGCCTACCTTCAACCAGAGTGTACCAAACGTACTGTCCTTTGTCAACCCCCTCTTTTATACGATTTTTGGTTTTTTTGGTACACCCCTTCTGCCTTCACCTCCCCCAACTCATGCTGCCGGAGGTGAGGGGCGCAAAGGGGCCTTGCCACGCAGGAATCTCAACGGCGGCTGTGGAAATCAGGGCTGCCATCAAAACGGACGTGAGGAGAGGACAGAGCGAATGCGCGTGCGACTGGACTACGGCAAAACGGGCCTGGAAGCGGAACTGCCGGACGCCAACCTGATCGGCGTTCTGGGCCTGACGCCCGCGCCGCCGCTCGCCGACCCGATAGCCGCCACCGAAACCGCCCTGGCGCGCCCCATCGGCACGGCGTCGCTGGCGCGACTGGCCGCAGGACGGCGCGACGCCTGCATTGTCCTCTGCGACATCACGCGCCCGGTTCCGAACACGACGCTGCTCCCGCCCGTGCTGCGCACGCTGGAAGCGGCGGGCCTGCCCCCGGAACGCATCACGCTCCTCATCGCGACCGGAACGCACCGCCCCAACCTCGGCGCGGAACTGGATGCCCTTGTCGGCCCGGAGATCGCCACACGCTATCGTATCCTCAACCACGACTGCCGGGACGCGGGCGCGCACAGAGACCTGGGAACCTCGCCCAACGGCGTCCCCGTGCGGCTGGACAGGACCTACTGCGACGCCGACCTCAAGATCACCCTCGGCCTGATCGAGCCGCACTTCATGGCGGGCTACTCCGGCGGGCGCAAGCTGGTCATGCCCGGCCTGGCCGCTTTCGAGACGGTGCAGCAGTGGCACTGCCCCCGCTTCCTCGAATCCCCCCTGGCGACCAACGGCAGCGTGCAGGGCAATCCGGTACACGAGGAGTCGCTCGCCATCGCCCGCCTCGTGCCGCCCGACCTTATCCTCGACGTGACGCTCGACGAGGCCAACCGGATCACGGGCGTCTTCGCGGGCGAACTGGAGCGGGCCTGGCTGGAAGGCGTGGCGTTTGCCGCGCGGCACGTCCGCGCCGCCGCGCCGCAGTCCGCCGACATCGTCGTGACGACCTGCGCGGGCCATCCCCTCGATGCGACCTTCTATCAGGCGGTCAAGGGCATGGTCGGCGCGCTGCCCGTCGTCAAGCCCGGTGGAACCATCGTCCTCGCCGCCGAGTGCGCCGAGGGCGTGGGCAGCCCGGACTTCACGCGCGTTCTGCTGGAGACGGACGACCTGGAGGCGTTCGTGCGGCACATCTCGCAGCCCGGCGTCTTCGTGCCGGAAGAGTGGGAGGTGGAGGAGTTGGCAAAGGCGGCGCGGCACGCGGAGATTCTGTGCGTGGCCGACGGCATTCCCGCCGAGACGCTGGCACAGTGCTTCGTGACCCCCGTGCCGAGCGTGGAGGCCGGGGTTCGCCTGGCGCTGCAACGGCATGGGCCGGATGCCCGCCTGCTCGCCATCCCGCGCGGCCCTTACGTGATTCCCTATGTCGCCGCATCCCCGTAAAGGCAGCTTAAATTTCCTTTATCTTCGGCTCGTTTCCCCGCTTGATTTCTCTAACGGAACGTGCTATACTTGCCCGAACAGGGACACAGGCTGGTCCGGCACGCATCAGCACCTTCGGATAGTCCCTGTTAGCAAACACGATCATCGCAGTCCCACCTGTGGGAGAGACACTGATGAGCAGCCATGTAAATGACTACCTGGAGCGCGGCATCGCTTTCAAAGTGGAGGGCCGCTATGATGAAGCAGTGGCTGAGTTTTGCCAGTTGTTGCAGGAAGACCCGAACTCGAGCGAGGGGCATTATCAACTGGGTCTGGTCTATGGCTTCACGGGTAGGTTCGATGAATCTCTGGAAGAGCTGAAGCACGCGGTAACATTGGATCCTTCGCGTCTGGATATGCGCAACCATCTCGCCCTGACCTACTCCATGCTGGGCATGTACGATGAGGCAAAGGCCGAATTCGAGGATGTCCTGCGCCGTGACCCGAACAACGAAACGGCGCTGAAAAATATCGTTTTCTTCACTGAGCCATCGTGACTGCACCGCCTCCTCCCTCTATCCCTCCGCAAGACCAACCTTCCTCTGCGCCGCGCGAATCCCCAACGGCGCTGCCAACAGTCGCCACGATGCGATCCTCGGAACCTTCCTCTGTGTTGCCCGCCTTACCTCCCTGGCTGCCGCCCCTGTTCTATCTGCTCATCGCGGCGCTGTTTCTATGGCGCTCCACGTTTACGGGCGAGGTGTTTCTGCCCGCCGGAATGCTCGGCCATGTCGCGCCCTGGACGGCCCGCGCCGCCGGCGAACCGCTGCCGCCCTGGAACCCGCTGCGCTGGGACGGCATCGCGCAGTTCTATCCCTGGCGGCATTTCGCGGCAGAGACTCTCCGCTCCGGCGCGATCCCCCTCTGGAACCCCTATCAGTTTTGCGGCACGCCCTTCGTCGCCAACAGCCAGTCCGCCGTCTTCTATCCCGGCAACCTGCCGTTCTATCTCTTTCCGACCGCCCTCGCCTTCAACGTCGCGGCGCTGCTGCACCTGACGCTCTGCGGCTGGTTCACCTTCCTCCTGCTGCGCCGCCTGCGCTGCACAGACGTCGCGGCGCTCCTCGGCGGGATCGTCTACGCCTACTCCGCCTGGGAGGTCGCCTGGCTGCAACTGCCGACCTTCCTGGCGACCTCCTGCTGGTTCCCGCTGCTGCTCCGGCAGGTCCATGCGAGCCTTAAGCCCCCCTCCCCAGCCCTCCCCCCAAGAACAGGGGGAGGGAGCAGCCGGGGAGGGGGACGGGAGATGGGCAGCCTGGCCCTCGTTATCGGCATGATGCTGCTGGCGGGGCATCTCCAGATCGCGTTCTACGGGCTGCTGGCCGGAAGCCTCTGGGCCGTTGCGCTGCTGCTGGCACGCTGGCGGGCCAACGGTCTCGGCGCGGCGGCGCGCGGGCTGGCGGCGTGCGTCGCGGCGCTGATACTGGGCGGGATGCTGGCGCTGCCGCAACTGCTGCCCTCGCTGGAACTGTCGCGCGTCTCCCACCGGGTCGGGAAGCCGACGGCGGCAGGCTATACCGCCTACACCGAGTACGCCGCGCAGCCGGAAGGCTTGATGACCCTGATGCTGCCCGAGTTTTTCGGCAACGACTACGACCCGAACAATCCCTACTGGGGCTACTACTACAAAAAGCTGCCGGATGGCAGCCGGATCGCCATCCGGCACAATGCCGCCGAGACCGCCGCCTACGTGGGGATCGTGCCGCTTCTGCTGGGGGTTCTGGCGCTGATTCGGGCGGTCAGCAGGGTCGGGAAAGCGGCCACCGAGCTGGACGAGGCAGAGGCGGCGGCGCGGAGCCGGGGCCGGTATGCCCTGTTCTTCGGCGGGCTGGCGGCGCTGGCGCTGCTGCTGGCGCTCGGCACGCCTCTGAACGCCCTGTTCTACTTCTTCGTTCCGGGTTTCGGGCAGTCCGGGTCGCCCGCGCGGTCGCTGGTCTTGTGGGCGCTGGCGTGGGCCGTTCTGTCGGGCTTCGGCCTGAACACGCTGCTGCGCCGCCTGCCGACCACGCGGGAGATCGCGTTCGCTCTCGGCGCGCTGGCGGGCCTGTTCTGTCTGGGGCTGCTGCTCGTCAGCCTGACCCTGGCCTCGCCGCCGCCTCAGTTCAGCCTCCCCATTCCGAGCGTCAGCGAGGCGTTCCAGCGCATCGGGGTCGGCTGGGCGCGATTTGCCGTGGCGGCGCTTGGCGGCGCGTTTCTGCTGCTCCCGGCGGCGCGGAGGGAACTGCGGCGGGGCAAGGCAGGGAGCCTGCCGATGCTGGCTCCTCTGGCTCTGCTTCTCGCGCTGGCCGATCTCTTCCTGGTCGGGATCGGCGTCAACCCGACGGCCCCGCCCGACGCCGTCTACCCGGAGACGCCGGGCCTCAAGCGGCTGCGGGAGCGTATCGGACACGACCGCATCTTCCCGATCAACCAGAAATGGAGCCTCTACAGCGCCCCGCCCGCCATTCTGCCGCCCAACGCCGCGACCGCCTACGACCTGCGCGACGTTCAGGGCTACGACTCGCTGTTCACCGGCCAGTACAAAGCGTTCGCCAACCTGTTCGCCCGCCCGACGCCGCAGGGCTTTCGGGACGCCAGCCCGCCGGAAGTCGGCAACATGGTCTTCTTCCAGAACCCGGACGCGCCGCTGGTTCCCACGACGGGAGCGGCCTTCGCGCTGACGCCCTCGCTCACCTCTCCCGCCTTCGTGCCGGAAGCCTCGCCGTCCGGCTCGCCGCTCTACGACGCCGACAAAGAGATGGCGATCTATGCGCTGCCCAACGCGCGCCCGCGCGCTGCGCTTACCGCCCCTAACTCCCCGCCCGTCGTCTGGAAAGAGGACGGCCCGACGCGCGTGACGCTGGAAGTGGACGCGCCCGCAGCGACGACCCTCTATCTGGCCGACCAGTTCTATCCCGGCTGGCACGCCACCCTGGACAGTCAGCCCGTCTCTATCTCGCGGCAGGCGCAAGCCCCTGTGTTCCGCGCCGTCGCCGTGCCTGCGGGCCATCACACGGTCGCCTTTCGCTACGAACCGGCCAGCTTTCGCATCGGCCTCTACCTCGCCTGCCTCGCCTGCCTCCTGCTGACTGCCATTCGCGTTGCGCGCTCCCCGGCCCGCAAATAGACGACCGGGCTGCATCTCTCCAACCTATGGTACAATGTTGGCAGGAGGAAGAAGATGGCACAAGCAGTTCTGGAAATCGAAGGGACCTGGGAAGAGATTGTTTCACGTGCGGCGGAATTTGCCGGGCGCAAAGTTCGGCTGACCGTACTACCTTCCGAAACGGAAGAGGACACTATCGCCAGAAACTACAACCGTCCAATTGAGGAAGTCATCAAGGAACTAGCCACACAAGTGCCGGCGGAGGAATGGGCCAAGCTGCCGCCCGATCTATCGGACAATCTGGACCACTATATCTATGGCGTGCCGAAAAAATGACCACCATTTTGAACAGGAAGGCTTTATCGTGCTGATAAAGCGATAGAGACTGGCGTCTCGCCTTTCGTTTCTCAGCCTGAAGGGAAGGATTCACCGGTCACGACAGCGAATAGAGGGCGTATTCCAGGAGCAGTCTTTCCCGATTTCCCGACGGCCCAGACGAAAGGACAGCCCCATGTCGGCGTTGCACGGGCGCGAGCGCACGGATCATCCTCTTGCCTCGCAAAACTCTCTTCAGGGCAATGGACAGCAGCCGGAACCGAACGGCGCGACCGGACTGGCCCCGGCTCCGGCGCGCAGCGTCACTCCGCGCATTCTGCTCCTCAGCACCGTTCTCATCTTCATCAACTGCTACTGGATCATGGAGACGGAGGGCATCTGGCATAGCAATCACGAAACGGCGATGTCCCTGATGTGGAACACGGTCTTCTTCCTGCTGCTCCTCGTCCTGGTCAATATCTTCATCCTCAAGCGATTCTTTCCCCGCCGCGCCTTCTCGCAGGGAGAACTCATCACCTGCTACGTGATGATGACCATCGCCTCCGCGCTCGTCGGACACGACTCGCTGCAACTGGGCATTCCGGCGGTCGAAGGCTTTCCTGTCTGGTTCCAGAGTCAGCAGCCCTCGCTCGGCTGGGATGCGTTCAATCAGCACTTCCCCGACTGGGCGATGGTCAAGGACAAGGAGATACTGCGCCCGCTCTACGAGGGGCTGGGATCGAGCCTCCTCTACACGAAGCCGCACCTGATGGCCTGGGCCGGGCCGGTCTTCTTCTGGTGCTGCTTTATCCTCGCGCTCGGCACCGTCATGATCTGCATGAACGTGATCCTGCGCAAGCAGTGGATGGACAACGAAAAACTCTCCTATCCCATCGTGCAGTTGCCGATGGCGATGACCCAGGAGGGCGGCACGCTCGCCTTCTTCCGCCATAAGCCGTTCTGGATCGGGATCGTCCTCGGCGCATCGCTCGACATCTGGAACGGACTGGCCGTCCTCTATCCCTCCGTCCCGCTCATCGTCGTGCGCCATGACCACCCCAGCCGCAACCTGGGCGACTACTTCCAGTCCTATCCCTGGAATGCGGTCGGCTGGATGCCGATGCCACTCTATCCGTTTATCATCGCGCTCGGCTACTTCCTGCCGCTCGATCTCTCCTTCTCGCTCTGGTTCTTCTACCTCTTTCAGAAAGCGCTGCTCGTGCTGGCGGCGATGCTGGGCGTCGAGTCGCAGGGCCGCGCCTCCTCCTTCCCCTATCTCACGCAGCAGTCGTTCGGGGCGTGGTTCTCCATCATCGTCGTGGCCTTGTGGACGGCGCGCGGGCATTTCAAGCAGGTCTGGGAGAAGGTGCTGCATCCCTCTCGCTCCACGCTCGACGACAGCCAGGAGCCGATGAGCTATCGGATGGCTGTGCTGGGCATCCTGTGCGGCTCCGGCTTCCTGATCTGGTTCTGCCTCAAGGCGGGCATGACGCTGAGCATCATCCTGCTCTATTTCGGCTTCTTCTTCCTGCTCTCAGTCGGCATCACCCGCCTGCGCGCCGAACTCGGCCCGCCCGCCCACGAGATGGCCGGAAACCTGAACGGCTCCCACCTGCTGACGCTTTTCATGGGAACACAGGGCGTCGGCATGGCGAACCTGACGATGATGAGCATGTTCTGGTGGTTTTCCGGGCGCGGCTACCGCACCAACGCCATGCCCTGCCAACTGGAAGCGATGAAGATGGGGCAGCAGGGCCGCGTGAACATGAGCGGCATGGGCTTTGCGATGATGTTCGCGATGTTCGTCGGGGGCCTGGCGAGTTTCTGGGCGGCGCTGCACCTGCAATACGGCGCGGGCGTCAACATGATGACCGCGCACAACTGGGGCCAGTTCCAGCAGTTGAAGTCCTGGAACGATTCGCCCGTGCAGCCGGACTTCTGGGGGCAGATCTGGGTCGGCTTCGGCTTCATCGCGGCGATGGGCATGGGCTGGATGCGGACGCGCTTCCTCTGGTGGCCGTTCCATCCGGCGGGCTACGCCATCGCGCTCACCTTCGGCGCGGAGTACTACTGGTCATGCCTCATCTTCAGCACGCTGATCAAGTGGGCCGTGCTGCGCTATGGCGGCTATAAGCTGAACCGGCAGGTGATGCCGTTCATGTTCGGCCTCATCCTGGGCGAGTATGGCGTCGGCGCGTTCTGGAGCCTGCTCTCGGTGTTCCTCAATCACGGGCGCTTCATCAACATCAAGACCTACGACTTCTGTCCGGGCTAAAGCCTTCTGAGAGGCATTGCCGCCTGAGCGGTTGACAGGGGGATAGCAGAGTGTTATAATGGGGATAGCAGAGTGTTATAATTATAGAGGTAGGTCAACATTAAACGGTGACAATCTGCTTGGCTCCTTTGGGCTTGCGCCCTCGGCGTTTCTTCGGTACAAAGGGCGTAGGCGCAATGCGAAAACAGAGCAGTTCGCTCACACTCCAGACATGAGCGGTTAAGCCCGCCGCCATCGCCGGGGTCGTCTCGACTTCTTCCGAAAGGCTCTGGTGAGGTGTACAGAAATTGTACAGACAGCCCACCAGATACATCCCGGAGGTGAGCGTTTCGGGCAGACGGGCTAAAGCGCGTCCTCGGCGTACCAAGCCGCACAACCGCGCCCGAAACGTAGCATTGAGGCGCTCAATGTAAGCCGTGCTGATCTTGTTTTCGTCCGGCAACAGGGCCAGTAATTGGTCTATCGTTCCCTGTACTAACCGCTGTTGAATACCGACGACACGTCCTTTCTGGTACTGTTTGACCATCTGCCCAATCACCACACCCGGCCAAGCCACCAGGCGAGGGCGTCCCCTCTGGCCGGTCGGGACAGGCGCGCGAAACGCTTTCTGCCAGGCATCCACGTAAGCCCGAAAGCCGTCAGACACGAGCAAGACCGGGCCGAAGGCAGTGCAGGCTTTGACCAGGCGGGCTAAAGCGCGCAGCAGGGATTTGTCGCGTCTCTGGCTGAGGACCCCGCCCAACCATAGGCGGGTCGGCACGCAGAGGGCCAGCGCCATCCAGACCACGACGCGCTTCTGCAAGCGGACGCGGATTTCATCGGCTTGCACCTGTTGCAAGTCCCTTGCCTGCTCGGTCACCAGCGCGGTATGCACCGCTGCACAGTGCGCTCCGGCACGCTCTTGCCAGGCTTTGACGCTGCGTTCGTCAAAGCCGAACGCCTGCACGATGGCTTGGAGAGGACAGCCCCAGGCCAGCAAAGTCAGCACCACTATCACGGTCGCCGGATCGGTTCGGAGCCGATAGAAGGGCGTTGCCTGGCGTCCTGAGAAAGTCTTGCCACAGGTTTGGCAACGCCAACGGTCGCGCAGGCTATCATGGACGCGCAGGTTGCCTGCATTCTGTTGCCCCCTTGACGGGCAAGCGGGATTAGGACAAAATAAAGCGTGTGGGTTCATGGCAAACTCGCAAAGCGGATGTGGTAATCAACTTTACGAGCGTGCCGAACCCACTAATGCCTTTTTCACCGTTTAATGCAGAGCTACCATTATAGAAAAGACCGAAGCGAAATAACCAATCCGATCTCTTAAAGAGCAAGAACTTCAATCTACCCTTCTGACTATCCTGCCGTTTCTCAGCTTCCGGAGAGGGGGTGGTAGCACACTACAAGATGTCGTTGGTCAGGCATTGTCTGTCCTCACTTGAGGACGGATACTCTTTAGCTCTCCGCCGTTCGTTCGCGATCCGGCGATCTACTGTTAACTCATCTCGCAAGATGTTCCCCTAAACAGTAAGGAGAGTGTTTCCATGAAACGTCGCAACCTCGGATTTACCCTCATCGAACTGCTCGTCGTTATCGCGATAATCGCGATTCTGGCCGCTATCCTTTTTCCAGTCTTTGCCCAGGCCCGCGGGAAGGCGCGGCAGATATCCTGCCTCAGCAATGCCAAACAGATGGGCTTAGCCATGTACATGTATGGGCAGGACTACGACGAGGTGCTATTTCCCTATCGGGTCAATACACCCAACCCCTTCGCCAATGATCCGCACATGGACCCCGGCACCGCAGGCTCGACCTTCTGGAATCAGATGCTTCAGCCGTATATCAAGAACTACGGCGTGAATCGCTGTCCATCTCGGTCCGGCGCGTGGGCCGGCGTCAACCCGGCAGGCCCGGGCAACCCGGCGGACTCCCTGAGTTGGGGCGGCCAGAACTCCTATGGGGTGAACCGTTACTGCTTCCAACCTACCGCTCCTCTTGGCTTTGCGGCGATGGTGAAACCGGCGGACACCCTCATCATCATGGACGCTACCTACTACAATGTGGCCGCGCGCTATACCGATGACAACGGCAATGTGGTCATCTCCGGCATCCTCAATGGCGATCCCATCCAGTTCGATCCGATTGCCAGAGGGTACACCAACTACTGGACGAACATCGGGAATGGAGAATGGGAAGACATCAGCACACCGGAGGGGAACAAGCGCGCCTTTGAGCGGGGCAAAGCGCGACACAGCGGCGTCATCAACTGCGTTCTGGGCGACACGCACGCCAAGGCGATCAATTACGACAAGCTGGTCAATGACCTGATCGCCAACCCCAATGACAGCCTCTGGGATCCCTGGAAAGCCGGCGTGAAACCGCTTTAAGGACGCCCAAGCTCAACTTTCCCACAAACGAGCTGAATTCTCCGCTCGGTTCTTCTCATGGCGGCGGGGGATAACCCCGCCGCATGCCGCAGCAAGTCAACCGACTAATCTACTCTCAGAAGCGCAGCCTTCCTCGATTGGAGGAACGTGTTTTAGGCTTGCGCCTTCGTCGGGCTTTTCGCCCCCAACCTACCAGGCACGAAGGGCAACGGATACGGCACGAAATACCCGCCGCTATCCTGACAGGAGTGACGCGAGACTTATGAAAAAGGAGCTTTCGCCAGGCATCATCCTCGCTATCGTGGCGGTCGTCGTTCTGATGATGGCCTTTTTCGGATGGCGAACTTTCGGCCCTTCCTCTTCCCAGGAGATGACCTCGCAGCAGAAACAACAGGCGCGGGCTGCCAGAGCCAGGGAAAGCGCAGAACCCTGACGGTTCGCAGTGCGATGCCCCAGCTCGTCATCGCGCCGCGCTCTATGCGTACCTTTCGACTATGCGGGCGTCTGGCAGAACCCCGATGCTGACGACGATTAGCTATCGGAGGGAAGGGATTGATTTCGGAAGCGGCAGCAACACAAGAGGTTCCGGGGTCTATGCCGACACGGCGCGCCGCCGTGACCCTGCGCGCCTTCGTTCTCGGCGTGCTGATGATGGCCCTGATCGTCGGCATGACCCAGATCCTCTCCCTGCGCTACTCCGCTGCCGAGGTCGCCGGGAACGCGCCGCCGCCTGCCCCCACCTACCTGCTGTTTCTGTACGTGCTGCTCCTCAGCCCCCTGCTGCGACGCCTGGGACGCCGGTTCGCGCTTACGCGCGGCGAGCTGCTCATCATCTACATGATGATGCTCATCGCCGGCCAGATCACGCATCCCTACGCCATCGGCTTCATGATCCCGCATATCGTCTCGCCCTACCATTTCGCGGCGCAGGAGCCGGGCTGGAACACTTTCTTGCCCTTCCTTCCTGCCTGGCTCGGCCCCAGAGATCGCCTCAGCGTCCTCGGCTTCTTCAACGGCACAGGCGGGATCGTTCCCTGGGGAGCCTGGCTGGTTCCGCTGCTGGCCTGGGCGTCGCTGCTGCTGGCGTTGTTCTGCGTCATGCTCTGCGTCAACGCGATCATGGCCAAGCAGTGGATCGAGCATGAGCGGCTGCCGTTCCCGCTGACGAGCATCCCGCTGGCGCTGACTGTCGAAGATGCCGGGGCGGTCAGCGGCCATCCCCCTCTCTTTC
>DASRGL010000458.1:0-4947 GCA_035651115.1 Chthonomonadaceae bacterium | reverse complement strand
GGCGTCCTTGATCCGCGTAAAGCGAATCTGCGCGGGGGGACTGGTGCGGACGCGCTGTGTGATCTGGCGGTGATTCTTATCCGGCAGTGCGAAGCTGATGCGATTGACCAGCCGAGTATCGCCCTGCCATCCGATCCAGATCGTGTTGTTCGATTCCCGGCGCGCTTCGATGGTGTCGGACGTGCGCGGGAGCATATTCGGAGCCATGCCTGCGTTGGCGAACCGTCCGTCGGCGACATAGGGATTGGCTTCCTGGTAGTAGCCGCCCGCCAGCGCCGGATTCTGGTAGCCGTAGCCGGGGCTACCGTAGTAGGTATACGGGTCAATGGGCGGCGCGACAGGCCCATAGTAGGTGTAGGGGCCGACAGGCCAGTAGCCGGGGCCGTAGCCCAGGATCACCGGCGCGCCGCCGCCGTAGGGATAGGCGCTCGCGTAGGGGTTCATCTGCGCGTGGGCGGCGGGCGTCATCAGCGCCAGCGCCAACAGCGCCAACAGCGAATAGAGTAGTCTGCGTGTCATCATGATCGTACCTCCCATCTTGCTTGCGCGGCCTCTGTCCATACGCAGACGCCGCCCTGTCGGGAATTCAGAAGTCTGCTTTTGTCTCGGAGAGGCCCGATTTGCCGCTCCTTATTTGCCATTCTCTACCTTAATTAACGCCCTCTCTGGCGGGATTGTTCCGGCCTTTCACAGGGGTGTGCAATGAATCACAGGCCGCACGTAGCGGCCTGATCGCGCAAGGAAAATCATGAGTTCGCGTTCCACAGGACATGGACTGCATCTGCTGGCGGCGCATCGCGCGCTGACCCGGCAGTTGGAGGAGATCGAGCGGACGGCGGTGCAGGGGCGGCCGCCGGGCGCGGGCGGGCAGAGGCTCACGCCGCTGCCGCCGGAACTCTGGGCGCAGATCGGCCCGGCGCTGGCCCATCTGGGCGCGCTCTCCGAGGAGATCGCACGCCGACACGCCCCGGACGCCTTCACCGCCGACGCGCGCCAGCCGGTCGGCACCACGCTCCGCTGGGTCGCCCTGCTGCTGCGCCGCCTGGAGGAGACGCTGGAAGACCTCGACCCGAACCGGATCACTCGCAGATTCGGCCCCTTTCCCGAACCGGGCGAGGCCGACCAGATGACCATCGAGGTGGCAGCGATGGCCGAGGAACTGCGCGCGGCGGCGGACGCCCTCGATGCCTGGCGCGCGGGCGCTGCCATCCGACCGACGGAGGGCGAGGAGGCAGGATGATGCGACTATCGTTTCAGGGCTGGGCGCTGCTTTCGGCGCTGTTCGCCGGGCTGACGGCGATCCTGGCAAAAAAGGGCGTCGAGAACGTGCCGTCCAATCTGGCCGTCGCCGTGCGGGTGGCCGTCGTGCTGGCGTTCGCCTGCGCTATCGCCATCGCGACGCGCCAGAACAAGCTGAGCAGCCTCAACAGCCGCGCCTGGCTGTTCCTCGTCCTCTCCGGGATAGCGACTGGAGCCTCCTGGCTCTGCTATTTCCGCGCGCTCCAGCTTGGCCCGGTCTCCAAAGTCGCCCCGATAGACAAACTCAGCTTCGTTATCGCGATGACGCTGGGCTTCCTGCTGCTGGGCGAGCGCCCTTCCGCCAATCTGCTCTACGGCGCGATTCTCATCGTCATCGGCGTCCTGCTTACGCTGCGCTGACGCGAAGCCGCCGCAAAATCCGGACCGCCGCGCCGAGACGCGCAGAGCGGACAGGGTTGACATCGGTGCGCGACTATGCTAAAGTGAAACGACCTTTTTACAGGAAGAGGTTCCTATGACGATCCCGCCTGCCGATATGCCGATGCCGGAAGGCCAGGCCGCGAGCAGCGCGCCGCCGAAGCCGCTGGACGGTTTCCCGCCGGAAGAGTTCAAAGCGCGCCGGGACGCGCTCCGCGCCGCCTGTACGGACGGCCTGATCCTGATACGCGGCGCGACCGAGGACGAAGCGGCCTTCGCCTCCGCCGGAACCTACCGTCAGAACAGTCCCTTTTTCTATCTGACCGGCGTGGACACGCCGGGCGCGTTCCTCGCGCTGCTGCCGGAAGGCGTCCCCGCGACCGCCGGGATGCGCGATGCGCCCCCAGACGCCCGCGAGATCCTCTTCCTTCCGGCGCGCAATGCGACCACAGAGACCTGGACCGGCCCGAAACTCGGCCCCGGCGAGGAGACGGCCACGCTAACCGGCTTTCCGAAAGTCGCCGACGCGGGCGGACTCTGGGGCGCGCTGACCGGCTGGCTGCGCCGCAATCCGCTTCTCTACACACTGACTCCCTACGGCGAACAGGCGAAGCTGACGCGCGAGTACGCCCTGATGCAGAAGATCGCCGACATCGCACCCGTCGTCCAGTTCCGGGACTGCGCCGGGGCATTGGCGCGGCAGCGCGCCGTCAAGTCCCCGGCGGAGATCGCGCGCATCCGGGAGGCCATCGCCATCACCGTAGAGGGGCAGAAGCGGGCGCGCAGCGTCATCGCGGCGGGCGCGGGTAAATGGGAATACGAAGTCGAGGCGGCGGTGTTCGCGACGTTCCGCAGCCAGGGCGCGGCGCTGGCGTTCCCCACCATCATCGGGGCGGGCTTCCATAGCACGGTGCTGCACTACGAGGACAACCATCACCAGATGGGCGCGGGCGATCTGGTGGTCGTGGACATCGGCGCGCGGTTCGGCCACTACGCGGGAGACCTGACACGCACCTATCCGGTCGGCGGCGTCTTCTCGCCCCGGCAGCGCGAGGTCTACGCGCTGGTAGCGG
Organism: Chthonomonadaceae bacterium; assembly: GCA_035651115.1. GTDB lineage: Bacteria > Armatimonadota > Chthonomonadetes > Chthonomonadales > Chthonomonadaceae > DASRGL01. The sequence goes on along the minus strand of DASRGL010000458.1, from coordinate 2,197 downwards.
CGGCGCATGAGCAGGCGATTGCGAGCTATCAGCCCGGCGTGGATACCCTGAAGACGATGGACGAGCGCTGCAAGGAGTTTCTGAAGGCGTCGCCCCTGCGCGCCAGAGACGCCGACGGCAAAGAGCAGACGATGAACGTCTTCATGCCGCACGGCCTGAGTCACTTTCTCGGCCTGGATGTCCACGATGTGGGCGACCGGGAAGCCCCGCTTGCGCCCGGCAACGTCATCACCATCGAGCCGGGAATCTATATTCCCTCCGAAAGCCTCGGCGTGCGTCTCGAAGACGATTATCTCGTCACGCCGACGGGCCTGGAACGTCTCGGCCCGCCGCTGGAGAGGGAGTTGGAGGCGGTGGAATCGGCCCTGCCAGGAGTTTGACCCGCCCCCGCTCTCCTCTCATTCTTGAGAAGAGCTAGGAAGAGGGCCTGTGGCGCGGCGTGTAAAAGACTCTTCAGCGCCGCCTGCCTTCTGCCGATAATAGAAGGCAAGCTCTACCCAGCGATGTGACTCTTCCTCACCGATAGAGAAGCCCTTCCCTGCCGCATCTGCCCCAGACTCGCTGCCTGTCGGAGCGCAGAGCGCGCCTTTCCAACCAGAGGACAGGAGGTCTCGATGAAAAGACGGTTTGCCGTCTATATCTCGTTCAGCGTGATGATTGCGCTGCTCTTGATCGGCTCCGCGACGCTCATTCAACTGGTGCAGGCCCGGCAGCCGAGCGCGGACATCGCCGCCTGGATACAGGCGCAGAGGACGACGCCGCTGCTCTGGCTGATGGATGTGGCCGCGTTCAGCCTGCTGTTCATGATGTTCCGCGCGGGCGCGGAGGTGGCCCGTTCGCAGGAGTTGGCGCGGGTTCATGCCGAACTCGCCGCCGAGCAGCTGCGGCAGCAGGAGGAGCATCATCGGCAGGTCGAAGCCCTGATCGCCCGCAACGTCTTGCAGGAGAAGCAGCTTGCCGAGATGGAGGAGATCAACCAGGAGCGCGCGGCCATGATCCGCAGCCTGGAAGCGGAAGCGGAGGCCCGGCAGCGCGAATTCGAGGCAGAGGCCCGCCGGCTGACCGAGCAGGCGTTCCACGCTTTGCAGGGGACGGTGGAGGCGCAGGGCCGCCAACTCGATGCGGTCAACATGGCGCTGCAGTACCATCGCGCCGAGGTGACGCAGTTGCGGCACACTCTCTATGCACGGCATCCGTCCTCGGAGCCGGCGCAGATCGCGCGCCTGACGCCCGCCGAACTCGCGGCCATCACCGAGAGCAGTGTCGCCGCCGCGCTGTCAGACGATGCGGAACCATCCGTCTCCTTCATGGGCGAAGGCCGGAAAGAGGCCGTCCCGACCGCCGGGGCCGATGCAGACACGCTGCCGACACTGGCGCTGACCGAGGTGCGCCCGGAGGCCGCCGCGCCTGTCGTGACCCCGCTGATCGAGGCGGGCGAACAGGCTCCCGCAGCCGCCGCAGAGCCGGAGCCTTCCGAGGACGACGATTCTGCGCTGACGGAAGCCCTTGAGGATGCGCCCGAACACGCCGTCGTGCAGCCCTCGGTCGCGCCGCCGCCCTTCCTCGAATATCTGGTTCAGGAGAAGGAGCGGGCCATAGACAGGGTACGTGCGACCGTCCCTGTACCCGATAGCCTGGCGCATCTGATTCCCGAAGTCACCGCGCAGGACTTCTCTCTGTCCGCCGAAGCTGAGCCGGAAGAGGAGGCCGGCGACCTCACGCCGACCGAACCGCCCGCCGCAGACGCCGGTGGCGCGCAAGCCCCTGCGCCCCACAAATGGCAGATCAAGATTTAATTCCTTTCGCCCGGAGAATGAATTCGCCGTCGGGCGTACAATTGACGGCCTCTTCCACGATATGTTATAATCCCCGTGCCAATCTCCCACTCTTCTGGCGTGCGGTTTGTGCGTGCAAGGAGCAAGACACGATGACACAGACGGGGCAGCCCGGCGCGCGACCCGGCGCGCCGCAGCATTTTCGCCTGATTCTGCGCGAGGCCGGCGTCTCCCGCGAAATGGGCGGCGACCAGACCGAAGCGGTCACCAATACCGATTTTCTGCTCAAGAAGGCGCTGGACCTGGGCGCATCCGACGTGCATTTTCAGCCGGAGCGCAATCGAATGCTGGTGCGCTATCGCATTGACGGCATCCTGCACGATGTCGGAGCCATCGGCGCAGACATCATCCCGAATGTCCTG
>DASRGL010000457.1:0-37067 GCA_035651115.1 Chthonomonadaceae bacterium | reverse complement strand
AGGACGGTTTGTTCCCGAACCCTGGCCGACCTCCTTTGCGGCGGCAACGGCGGCCCAGCCGCCTCCGCAGAGCGTACACAAGAGGGCCGCTTGAAAAACCTACCCTTATAAGACCCCCGCCCTCCCCTTCGCAAGGGGAGGGAGCCTCAAGGCGTTCGTCCTCTCCTCTGCAAGGGGAGGGAGTCCAATATGGCTCTCCCCCTCCTTACGAAGGAGGGGGTTGGGGGGAGGTTCCGTCTAAACGCCCGCCAGCGAACCCAGATTCGATCCGGTGCTGGTCAGGCGCAGATTCGCCCGATAAAACGGATGCGCGTAGCGAGCCAGCGCCGCCTCGCTATCGCAGGCGTTCCGGTCGCCCCAGACGCGCAGCGTGCCGTTGGGATGATAGGCAAGAACCTGCTCGCCCGGATGATCCAGAAACTTCCCGGCCAGCGCGATCGGCCCGCCGACGCTTCCCAGGCTCCGCCCACGCCGATCCAGAACCTCGCCCTCCTGCCCCGGAAGCCCGCGCACCAGTTCATGGCAGCCGTCGCCGTTCAGGTCTGCCGGGATCGTGCCGTAGACGCTGAACGGCAGCGAATACGGCTCGCCCGTGCGCAGATCGAACGTGAACTCATCGCGGTCGAAGTGGAACCGTCCGTCCGGGCCGCAGGTCTTATGGCCGATGCGGATCGCCATCGCGACGTGTTCCCGGTCGTCCTTCAGCCGCGCGACCCAGCCCATGTCTATATGGCCCTTCTCGACCTGGCCCCAGAGCCGCCGCCCGGTCGCGTCGAAACAGACGACGCGCGGCGAGGCCGCGTGATCGCTCTCCCGGCAGGTGTAGATACGCCACCCTCCTTCCGGCTGTATCCAGACCGGCTGCACGATGTCCGAATGCCCGCGATACACGTCCCGGTCGGCGCAGAAGCGTTCCGCGCCCGTATCCAGGCTCAGACACCGCTCGCCCCACAGCAGTTCGTCCGCGCCGTCCCCATCTATATCCACGATCGGACACATATGGCTGCCGCGCGCACCCGGCGTCTCCTCTCCGATCCGCGTCTCCCACCGAGGCGTCATGCCGGGCCGCCAGCCTTGCAGGAACATAGCCCCATAGGTTCCCTGCGCCGTGACCAGCACAGGCTCGCCCTGCACGCAGCCGCCCACGAGAAAATTGCGAAAGGTGTGGCTCAAGGACTGGTCGCCGCCGTAGTGCGGCCAGGGCCACAGTCCCGTCCTCTCCCCCGTCCGCGCCTCCAGGCGCTCCAGCCGGTAGTGGCTCAGGCCGAGCGGATGGTCGGCGGCAGGGTTGCCGACGTACCAGATCTCCTCTACTCCATCGCCATCCAGATCGAACGGCAGCACGGGGCAGAACCACATGCCCGGCACGACTCCACGCCCCAGATCGCGCCGCCAGAGGATTTCGCCCTGCTCCGTGATCAGCGCCATCTTGAGCGTGTCGGTGGGGAAGAAGAACATCTCGACCCAGGGGTCTACATCGAAGTCGGCGCAATAGACGGCCAGAAACGCGCGGGGCGCGTCCGCCCCCAGTACGACCGGCACGGCGCGCAGTTGTCCGACGGGCGACCCCAGCGTGGTCTCCAGCAGCGTCTCCAGTCGTACAGGCAAGGAACCATCGGGACTGTGCGTCATCGCGGTTTCTCCTTTCGCGCCGCCGGAAGATCGAGGGAAGGGATGCCGATCAGGAAGTCTCCCGGCGATCCGAAAGACTATTTCCCCTTTGGCGTTCACTTTCCTCTTCCTGCCGAGAAATTCCGGTAGTCCCTCCCGACCGTATGGATATATCTCGAACAGCCTGTCGCTGAGGAGAGACCTCAACACGGTTGGGGAAGACTACCGAAATTCCAGGAGGGAGTCTGAGGCGGAAAGAGACGCAGGAGAAAAGGGGCCGGGGGCGAATGAATCCGCGCAAATTCATCATTTTTCGGAAGCCTCGTTTTCGTTCTGGCATGAAAGTTGCAGTCATCGTATTTTTGCGGGACGAGCTACCATAGAGATTGGCACGAAATTTGCATAAGACAAGAGGCAGGCAAAGCAAACGACGCAATCGTCTGTTCTTTCCGGCATGACCGTTCCTCATCCCCAGCAGGCAGCCGATACAAACGGAATGGCTGCACTCGATTTGCAACCTCACAGAATGAGACTCCGGCACACACATGGTTCGGGCCGGTCAACCGTCTCAATAAGCCGAGAGGCGAGGAATCTATCAGCATGATGCAACAAAAACCGCCGCAAGCTAACGACATCTCCCTGCGGGACTATCTCGATCTCCTGCGTCGGCGCAAAGCGGTCATTATTCAGACCTGGCTTGCCATTCTTATCGTCGGGGTTCTGATCACCTTTATGACCAGGCCGATGTACCGCACCACGACGCGCATCCTGGTCGAAGGCAAAACGCCTGTGGTCACCACGGCGGATGCCAGTAACCCGCTCGCTCCGCTGTTCACCCCCTCCACCGGCTATGAAGTCGAGACGCAGATCGAAGTGCTGCAAAGCGACGATTTGCAGGAGAAAGCATTCCAAGCCGCCCATGTCCCCTTCGACCGCAGCCTGAAAGAGATGGATCGCGCCGTCCGATTGAACGTCAAGCAGGTGGGCGATACAGAAGTCATCGAGATTGCAGCAGACTCCCATCGTCCGCAATGGGCACTGCAGCTTGCGAACGCAATCCCCAAGGTCTACCTTAATTACATTACCGGCAACCGCACCGAAGAGGTAGACACCGCCAAAGACTACGCCAAAAGACGCCTGGAAGAAGAGCAGAGGCTGCTGGATGAAGCGTCGGCCAAGCTGGAAGCGTATCGCAGACAGCATAAAGTTCGCGACAATCAGGTCGAATCCAGCATACAGACTAACAAGGCGATGGCTGCCGATGCCGATGTCAGCAAGGCAAAGCAGGATGTCGCCAATGCGCAGGCCAAGCTCGATACTCTGCTGGCCGTACGCAGATCCCTGCCGGAGTATATAGACAATCCCATCGTCCAGTCGAACACAACCCTGATCGAGGCGCAGAAAGATAAGATCGCCGACCTGGAAAAACAGTTGGCGCAAAAGCGCGTCCTCTTCAAGGACAATAGCCCGGAAATCCAGGAGATTCTCGGCCAACTTCAGGCCGCGAAAGCGCGCCTGGCTCAGATACCGGAGAGAGTGACCAATCAGCAACGTATCGTCAATCCTGCCATCCAGACGACAGAAGATAAGATCACGGATGCGCGGGCGGCGGTGGTCGCGGCCCAGGCCGCTCTCGCCGAGGCGAACCATCGCGCGGCTGCAGTGGATGCCGAACTGAACAGGTTCAATAGCTCCAACATTCGGCAGGCGCAGCTTCAGCGGGAGGTAGATCAGCGCACCAATAATGTTGCGCTGCTTTCCACCAACCTGGCAAATCTGGAACTGCGTCGAGCCAGCGTACATAAGCCTGTACTGACCATTACGCCGCCGACAGAGATACAGAAAGTCGCGCCCAGGCCGGTGTTCAATATCGTGCTGGCGACGCTGCTTGGCCTGATCTTCGGCGTGGCCTTCGCGATGCTGCAAGAGTTCCTGGACGACCGCATCAACTCCCCGGACGAGGCGCGGCAGATCTCCTCCGTTCCCGCGCTCGGCTATGTGCCGCTCGTGCTGCGAGAAGAGGCCCCGCTGATCACCGACCTGCGCGGCGGCTCCACCCTGGAGAGCTACCGGGTCCTGCGCTCCAACGTCCAGTTCGCGACCGTAGACCGGCCCATCTGCTCGCTGCTTGTCACCAGCACGATACCGGGCGAAGGCAAGTCCGTCACGGCCTGCAACCTGGCCGTTGCGATGGCGCTCGACGGGCGGCGCGTCATCCTCGTGGACGCCGACCTGCGCCGCCCGACCGTCCACACCAAACTCGGCCTGCCGCAACAGAACGCCGGGCTGACCAACGTGCTGCTGGGCCGCCGCTCGCTGGAATCGGCGCTGCAAGAGACGAGCATTCCGGGCCTGCGCGTCCTGACTGCCGGATCGCTGCCCCCGAACCCGGCGGAACTGCTCAATTCGCGCGCCATGCACCAACTGCATGAGGAACTCAAAGAACACGCCGATGTCGTCATCTTCGACAGCCCGCCTTGCCTGGCGACCGCCGACGCGCAGGTGCTTTCCGCGATGGTGGATGGCGTCGTCTACGTCGTCCACCTGGGCGAGACGAAGAAATCGGCGCTGCGCCATGCCTTCGACCTGCTGCGGCAGGCCCATGCCAACGTTCTCGGCGTCGTCTTCAACAAGATTGACATGACCTCCAAGCGCGACAGCTACTACTACAGCCAGTACGGCTACTACTCTTCGCGCGGCAGCGAACTCAAGCCGGCCAACGGCCATCACGGACGCTCCCGCGCCGAGGAGATGGAGGAACTGGTCAAACCCAACGGCAACGGCCTTGCCCGACCGACGGAAGCGGTCGTCAACCGCGTGACCGAAGACTCGGAGGAGAGGATCTGACATGAAAACACGCGCCTTCCTGCTTGTCCCCGCGCTGGTTCTCCTGTTCTCCCCGTATGCGCGGGCCAGCCAGCAGGCGACTCCCTATCTGCTGGGGCCGGATGATGTGATTGCCGTCTACGTGCGTAATCACAGCGACCTGAACGAGAAGTCGCTGCCGATCCTTCAGGATGGCACGGTGGCCTATGGGGCCGTCGGCGTGCTGAAGGCCGCAGGCAAGTCCCCGGAGCAACTGGCAGCGGAAATTCAGACCAAGCTGGAGGAGACCCGCAACCACTGCGAGGTGGTGGTGTCCGTCCTGGAAGTCCACTCCCGCCGCGCCCGCATCATGGGCGCGGTCAAGACGCCGGGCGGCTACGATCTGAAACCGAACTGGCGGCTGATGGACCTGATCACGATGGCGGGCGGCCTGACGACTCCGAAGCCGGGGCGCGTGACGGGTAAGCTGATGCGGGCCAGTTCCAACGAGATCATCCCTTTGAATATCGCGGAGGCGTTTCTCAAGCCGGAAAGCGAGGCCAACGTTCCCTTGCAGGTGGACGATCTGGTGCTGCTGGAAGAGCGGGATGTGGTCCGGCAGATTCATGTGATGGGCGAGGTCAATAAGCCGGGCGCTTACGATCTGGACGAGAACACGACGGTCGTCTCGCTGGTGTCGGAGGCAAGCGGCCCGACGGAGAAGGCGTCTCTGAAGAACGCCTATATCCTGCGCAACGGCAACCATCTTCCTCTGAACCTGGCTCCCGCCCTGCTGGAGAATAAGCAGGACGATGCGGTGACGCAGTTCAAACTGGAGCCGGGCGATGTGCTGTTCATCCCGCAGATCGAGGAGCGGTATGCGGTGCTGGGGCAGGTGACGAAGCCGGGCTACTATCCGATTTCGGAGAAGGAGCCGATGACGGTGCTGAAGGCGCTGAGCCTGGCGGGGGGACAGACGCAGGACGGCGACTTGAAGAAGGCGGGCATCCTGCACATGGTGGATGGCAAACCGGTCGCAAATCCGGTCAATATCGAGGACATGCTGAAGAAGGGCAAGCTGGAGACCAATGTCGTGCTAAAGGGCGATGACATTCTGTTCATCCCGCCCAAGAGCAAGCAGCAGTTCAATATCGGTCAGCTCTGGTCCGGGCTTTCGATCCTGAATCTGCTTGGCTTCCGGTTTGGCCGATAGTAGGGATAGGGTGGAGGTAATAAGCTGTGCAGTACAAAAATCATTTGTTTGGAATGCGCTTCGGATTGGTACGGCCTCTCATCGTTTACTTTTTAGCAACTTTGATATGTATATCCTGGGCCGGATATGCGCAGGAGGTAGGAAATAGAGAAGCTGTTCCACCTAAAATGGTATTTGCCCATTATATGGTCTGTTGTCCTGTCGTAGGCACAAGACCAACTATTACTGACTTCAAGAGTGAAATTCTTGAAGCACAGGAGCGCGGCATTGATGGCTTTGCTCTAAACTGCGGTAGTTGGATAAAAAAATATCCCTATTACAAGAAGTGGGCCTTGATGCTCTACGAGGCAGCACATCAATTAGGAACAAACTTCAAACTTTTCTTGTCGGCAGACCGCCTAGATGATGAAGAGATGAAAGATATGATCGTTTCTGTTTACGATCAACCTAACCAATTCCGATTTGGGGGAATACCTGTATTCTCTACATACGGAAACCCAGGAGACGGTAAATTTCTGAACGATTTACGTAAAATCCATAAGCCGGTTGTATGGATATCCCACTGTTTTCCGCAACGCACACACCTACAGAGGGTTTACACGCCGGAGAATGCAGACGAGGTCTTTAATCGAGCAAGCTTTGCGGATGGATTTTTTTATTTTGGAGCAGCCGGGACCGGTAGTGAATTGAGCCGGAATATTGTTTTGCTCTCACAGAAGGCGAAACTTGAAAACAAAATTTTCGTGGCTGGTGTTTCTCCCTTTTATCGGGGATTTGGACGTAATTATCGCGTGTTTGAAACAGAAGGCTTTCGCGGCATGGCCCAACAGTGGGAAACTGCAATCCAGCAGAGCGTGAACTGGATAGAGATTGTGTCTTGGAATGATTGGTCGGAAGCACACTACGTAGCTCCTTTTGGACCACCTGAAAAAACGAACTTTTTTTGGACCAAACGCTGGGGTCCAATGCTGTCTCACGTCGCTTATCTTGATGCCAGTCGATACTATATTGATTGGTTCAAAACAGGCAATAGGCCCTCTATTACTGAGGAAAAAATCTTCTACTTCTACCGGTTATTTCCCAAGAATCTTGAATCTAAGCCAGATCCTACCAAGGAACGATTGGAGCGTCCTAAAGGAGCCGACAAGCTTAAAGATAAGGTTTTTGTAACCACTTTCTTGAGCGCCCCCGCTACGCTGACTATCTACAGCGGCAATACACATCAGGATTTTAGCATGGATGCTGGCGTCGCCCATGCGGAGATGACGTTCGCGCTAGGTAAGCAACGTTTTGTCTTAAAACGATCTGGAAAGATATTGGTCGACAAAACAGGTGAACAGGAAATCTCTGCGGATGATACCTCAACTAACTTTAATTACTTTGCGGGCGGTTCACGAGTTCCTTCCCAATAGCCAACCACAGTAGCTTACAGTAAGGTGAATAAATTGAACACCTTTGCAAAACAAATTATAGAATACGCACCGAGTGCTTTCTTGCCTGCGGTGACGTCCTTCCTTGCAATATTCTTTTTCACTAATATTCTACGACCAGACCAATACGGGACTTATAACATAGCATTTAATCTTGCCGTACTCTTCTCTAGCCTCACGACACAGTGGTTGACCCAGGGTATCAATCGATATTTGCCAGCAGAAAATGCTGATGAAGGAACGGCACATATTCAACAAGCATCCACAGTTTCTCTATTACGCATTGGTGCCGGGTTAACACTGCTCAGTATTGGCATATCGCTCATTATTATGCCCGCTCTTCCCTCTCACACACACAGCATACTACTTGCCACGTTATCTTTTCTTATTACTAACTCACTCTTCACTCCACTTACTACGCTGTTTCAAGCACAGCTGCGTCCTCGCCGCTATACGCTGTATCGCAGTCTATTCACTACAATGCAATTATGTCTAGCATTGTTCCTAGTAACTAGGGTCTATCGCGATCCGTCGGCCATAATGTGGGCAAATACGGTCGTTCAGGCAATATTGATTGTCTGGATGTGGCCCGATGCCAAATTGCCTGCTCCAGACAGATTTGCCAAGCTATCGGCCCGGCAATTGAATGTAGTAATCCGTAGACTGTTCGTCTACGGCTTTCCAATGACCGGTTGGTTAGTGGCTTCCTCGCTATTAAATGTGGGCGACCGTTACCTCCTTCAAATGTTGCGTGGGTCTGCCGAAGTGGGCATCTACGCCGTAAACTATGCGCCTATGTCACAAGGTGTTACTCTACTTGGAATGCCTATTCTGCTTGCAGGTCATCCCTGGCTCATGAAAGTTTGGGGGCAGAAGAATTATCACGAGACAGCCCGCCTACTGGGAAGCATTATTGAGAAGCTAGTTTTGGTTGGTATCTTGGTGACTGGTATAGCCTGGCTCTACTCCGGAGACATTGCCGGCGTGCTTTTAGGCCCGCAGTTCCGTCGCGGCCACAACATCATGCCAATCATCGCTGCGGGTGCAATGTTGTGGCAAATTGCCAACTATATACACAAGCCGCTCGAATTTGCTAACGATTCAAAAATGCTGTGTACCTATAGCCTTATTGCACTGACTATTAACGTTGTACTTAATTTGTGGCTTATTCCGACTTACGGATTCGTAGCTGCGGCCTGGAACACACTTATCGCTTATGGATCGTACGTCCTCATGGCTGGTACAGCTGCGTTCCGAATACTTCCTTGTAAGCTGGATAGCAGACGTCTGATTCTTACCCTACTATCTCTTATATTGGCCTTCGCCGCAATCGGCCAGATACGCGGTTTCCTAGAATATCATGTAAGCCACAGTATGGGCTTTGTCGTCGCAATATTACTAACCCTACTTCTGATGGGGGTTTTTATATATCGCTCGGTCAAAGTACCGATAAGGAATCTCATCAAATCTCCACTTCTTATCTCAACGAGAAAGGAGATTTGAAGGATGAAAGTTGGTGTAGTAATAGTAAACTACAATACAGCGAGCTTATGCCTTAAGGCTATCGAAACATTACAGAAGGCTTCGGGCATTTTCCCTTTTGAAGTTACAGTCGTCATTGTAGACAATGCCTCTTGTGAAAATGATGTCCAAATCTTACGCGAAATGAATGGAAACGGCTTCCGATTGCTTGAAAGTGGATACAACGGAGGATTCGGCGCAGGTAACAATATTGGAATACGTTTTCTATTAGACAGCGAGAATGTCAATTATATTCTACTGTTGAATTCGGATGCCTATTTTCATGATCCGATGCTGTTGTCTCGTATGGTCAGCGCAATGGAGGCTGATACGTCACTTGGTCTACTCGGACCGCACACGCAATACCCTTCGGGGGAGACGCAAATTACCATCGGAACCTTTCCACGTCCGCTCTGGAAACGCCTGATGGGTAGACTCTGGTCGCGTTCTACACCGAATATTCGTTCCCCATATGATTCTGCTGTAGACTATGTTGAAGTGGTGAGTGCGGTTTGTTTGCTGCTGCGTGCGACCACTTTGCAGCAGATCGGTCTCTTTGATGAGGCATTTTTCATGTACTTTGAGGAGGTTGAGCTTGCCATGCGCGCCCACGCTAAGAGATGGAAGACAGGCTACCTCTCGATCAGCGGTGTCACGCATTTAGGTAAGACTTCCTCACGGAAAGCTAATCTGAAAGTAATCTGGCACAACCGCGTTGGTCGCTGCTATACACTCTACAAACATGGACACCGAGGGATGGCATTGATAGAGATGAAATTGCTTTCCTGCCTTTTCGCTTTAGCTCAGTTCCGGGATCCCTGGATACGTTCAGTCGGCAGCAATTGGTTCGCAGCCGAGTTCCGGCGGCGTATTACTTTTCTAGCATCATAGGAGTTTTTGTAATGGATACGACTTACTACTATTCAGATAAGATCAGCCGGTATCAGATGAAATACACGCTCGCCTTCTTTGTCTTGTTTTTAGCTATCGTTACACCTATTCTTTCTGTGGATTATCGCATTGACCTATCTGAAGAAAATCTAATTTCCTTAATTTCCTTCTTAGCTATTGGCCTATTTAGCTTCGCGGGGCTCTTCTTTGCTGCGTACAAACGACCTTTTTCTTTAGATTGTGTTCATTGGACTTTCGTGTTGCTGTTCTTCTTCTACGTGCCTATTTATCAATTTCTTCTTGATGAACCGATTAAAATGACGGATATCGGTGCATTCCGAACGTACCATATGCAGGCAAATATATTGATTCTGATTTGGCTGTCTGTCTACACTATCACTTATCATGTTTTGTATCGAGTACAAACTTCAAGACATGCATTGCTTTCTCAACCGGATATGGCGCAACGGACAGGCGATCAAAACTATCTGCTGCTTGTATTCCTTTCAATAGCGGCAACAGCTACTACTATAGCGACATTCGGGTTAGAGGGGATGCTTCTTCGAGGAGCCGTTGGTATGGCGGCCTCGGAACAGGATACCAAAGTTCTATGGTTAATTGTGAACATTTTCTGCCGTGCATTACCTGTGGCAGCTCTTTCGCTGTTAGTTCTGACGTTTTCAAGTAGAAGGAAAGGCTATTACTCGAGTATTTTGGTTATCGGTATCTGTGCGCTACTGATTAATTTTCCTACTTCCACAGCCCGTTTCTGGTTTGGCGCTCTGGCGTTCGGCTTCACGGGCATCACTCTGCGTAAACGGTTCCGAATCTCTTCCCTATGGATACCTATTCTTTTCTACTTTTCGTGTCTTGTTATTATGCCAGTCCTCGATATCAGCAGAAAGAAAACTCAATTTGCTGATCTCAAGATTACCCAGTACCGAACTAGGAGCTATATCTCATTACTCCTCGGCGGGGATTTCGATGGAACTCAAATGTTTACGAACACCATCAAATATATCAATGAAGGTCCGGGGATAGCGTATGGCCGTCAGCTGTTCGGAGTTATTTTCTTTTTTGTTCCCCGGACGATATGGGAGGATAAACCAGTCGGATCTGGGAAACTAATTGCTAAGTATTATCATATTCCAAATAAAAACCTATCCAACACTCTTCCAGCGGAGGGGTATTTGAACTTCGGTTCTGTTGGCGTAGTGATCTTTGCTGCTGCTTTTGCCTTTGTTCTATGTCGACTTGACATCAGTTATTGGCAGAGGAGCGCACAAACAGGAGAGAAAGTATCTCTCCTAAGCCTTACTTATCCTTTCCTAGTCGGTTTCGTCATTTTCATTATGCGTGGCGATCTTCTGTCAAGCTTCAGTTATACGATGGGTTTTGTAACGGCAAGTTGGATTGTGTTGAAGGCAGCGCAGTTTACTATTGCCCGAGACAATTATTGAGCAACCATATAGCAGTAGATTTTCTCAAGCAACAGATCCAACGGCATTGGGATAAACAATACGGTGAGGAACATGACTCCATCTGCGCTACAGGCATGCCGAGACGTTAATCAAAGCTCTGTTCTGATCGTCCAGAGGCTTCTGCCTCCCTATAGATTAGCCTTTTTTCAACACCTGGCAGCAACAGCACCCTTTGGCGTGACTTTTAGTTATGGTCAAGGACAGCCAGATTGCGCATTAGAAAGCATTGTAGCCCCAGAGGGTTTGAATGTCACGCAATTGCGCAATCTATCTATCGGGAAGAGAGAGACGCTAGTATATCAGATGGGGTTGCCGTCGTTGATTCGTTCAAAACGGTACAACATAATAATCGCGGAGTTCAACCCTCGTATTATCTCTAATATCGCTGCCTTCTTTCAGGCCAAACGTCAGAAGCTGAAATTCATATGGTGGGGGCATGGTATCCGACCTCGGTCCAGCGATACAGCAATACGAATCTACCGATGGCTGGCCCAGCACGCTGATGCTATTATTCTTTATACACAGGCAGCAGCAGATCAATTGACGGCTCATGGTGTACCGAAAAACAAAATATTCGTAGCCTGGAACTCTATAGATATTGACGAAATTGATAGCCTTGTACAACATCTACCAATGACCAGGCGCAATCGTGTGTTATTTATTGGCAGACTAATTCCAGAAAAAAAGCCCGGTCTCCTGATCGAAGCATTTGCAAATGCTTCCTCCCGCCTGAGTTCGGATATAGTTTTGACTTTGGTCGGCGATGGCCCAGAACGAACTAATCTAGAACGCTTGGTAAGACAATTTAACATTGATGACCGTGTCGAATTTGTTGGAAGCACGTATAACCAAGACCAGCTGGCTCCCTACTTCAATACGTCATGGATATCGGTGTCGCCAGGTTATATCGGTTTGAGCGCTATTCATAGCATGGCTTTTGGTGTACCTATGCTAGTGGCCGACAAGGAGCCGCACAGTCCGGAAATTGCCGTTGTTGAAGATGGGAAGAATGCCGTATTTTTCAGGGCAAATGATACAAAAGATATGGCACAGCACCTTATTAGACTTTCGAAGCAGCCCGATCAGCTAGAACAAATGAGTGTGGCTTCACGCAAAGCTGTTCGAAGTACCTTCGGAGTCAAAGCTATGGTAGACGCATTTCTGCAAGCGATTCGCTACGCACATAGTATTTCGTGAGGCCGCAGACATGAAACTCTGTTTCTTAGCGGACGGACGTAGTCCACATACTCAAAACTGGATACGTTACTTCCTTAAGAAGGGTCATGAAGTTCATCTTATATCTAGCTATCCATGTAGTACAGAAGATATGCCCGTAAAATCTTTGCATATTGTATCGTTAGACTTCTCGGCAAAGATCCGTGCATCACTATTCGACAAGGGGGGTAGCAGTCTTACCACGCATGGATCGCCGTTTTTTTCCCGCTTGAGAGGAAGTAGACTCTGGTCCGTTATCGCACGTATGCGCGACTACACTGTTCCTGCCGCCATCAACAAGAAAAAATGGTATGTACGTTCTCTAGTAAAACAAATACAGCCTGATCTTGTTCATGCTATGAGGGTAACTTATGAGGGTGTATTAGCTGCATTCGCATTAGAAAATAGCACCTTCCCCCTGATCTTATCAGTTTGGGGAATCGATTTTACCTGGCAGACACAGTTTTCCGACAAATCACGACGTATGGTAGAACGCGCTCTTGGCCGGGCAGATGCCCTACATCCTGATTGTTATCGAGACCTACGACTAGCGCAGGAACTTGGGTTTGGATCCGCAAAACCAGCACTCGTGGTTCCTGGTAATGGCGGCGTCCATACTGACATCTTTCATCCCGGACTTCGCAACAAGGAGTTCTGTACTCAATGGAGCATTCCAGAAGACGCTCCCGTAGTTATCAATCCTCGCGGCGTTAAACCCTATATACGAACGGATATATTCTTCCAAGCTATACCGCTTGTTCTTTCCAAAAAGCCTCAGACAATTTTCCTGGGTGCAATGATGCAGGGCAACGCCTTTGCTGAGAATTGGATGGCCAGATTAGGAATTGGGTCAGCCACGCGGCTCCTCCCTTATGTCCCGCACCAAGAGATGGCTGCTTTTTTTCATACTGCGGATGTAACCATTTCTCCCTCTGACCATGATGGCACACCTAATACACTTTTGGAAAGTATGGCCTGCCAATCCTTTCCTGTCGCAGGCAATATCGAATCTGTGCGAGAATGGATCGACGACGGTGTCAATGGGTTACTCTGCGATCAAAGTAGACCGGAGTCGGTGGCATCCGCTATACTGCATGCCCTTGATGATACAGCCTTGCGGCACTCAGCGGGTAAACGAAACTGGCAATTGATTAATGACCGCGCAGAATATCAGAAAGTTATGAAGCGCGTCGAACACTTTTATGACGAAGCAATCAGCCAAGCACAAAATCGAAAAATCCATAAATAAAGATGAAGCGGGAACTCGCCCGGCTGGTTCCGCAGGTAGACCTGGTGCATACACAGTTGCCGTTCGTCTACCCGACCTATGCAGCGGCGAACGCGGCCCGCCGCTGCCGCAAGCCGCTCTTCTATCATCAGCGCGGCGTCCTGGACCCGGAGCAGTTGCAGTTTCGCGGGCTGAAGAAGAAGCTGTACATTGATAAGATCGAGCGGCCCATCATGCAGGAGGCGGCGGCGCTCATCGCCCTGGCCGAAGCCGAGGTCGCCAGCTACCGCGCGCTCGGCGTGCAGACTCCCTGCTGCGTCATTCCGAACGGCATTGACATCGCCCTGTATCGCGGGCAGCCCGATCCGGCAGGGATCGCGAAATGGAAGCTGCCGCCCGATGCGACCGTGATTCTGTTCATGGCCCGGCTGCATCCGCGCAAAGGAGCCGAAAAGCTGCTGCAAGCCTTCCAGCAGGTCTACGCCCGCTTCCCGAAGGCCGTGCTGGTTCTGGCCGGGCCGGACGAGTGGGGCTTGCAGGAGAAATACCGGCAGTGGGTGCTGGAGGCGGGCCTGAGCGAGCGCATCCTGTTTCCCGGCATGGTGACCGGGGAGGACAAGTTCAACCTGCTGGCGCGCGCCGATCTGTACTGCCTGCCTGCCTCTGGCGAGGGGTTCTCGATGGCCGTGCTGGAGGCGCTCGCCAGCGAGACCGCCGTGCTGCTCTCGCCCGGCTGCAACTTCCCGGAAGTCGTCCCGGCAGGCGTGGGCCGCATCACCGACCCCGCGCCGGAGAAGCTGGCTGCCGCCCTCGCGGAGATGCTCTCCGCCCCCGACCGGCTGCGGGAGATGGGCCGCAAAAGCCGCGCCTTCGTCGCGGCAAACTACACCTGGGACATCGTCGCGGATCAGCTTCTTGCCGTCTATGAGCAAGGCATCCGCCGATATAGAGAGTGTCGAGATGTTTGAGAGACACACACAGGCTGTCGTGCGGGAAGAAGCCAACGGAACCGTTGACTTCTCGCTTTATCGCAATCCACCGACGCTGAACAAGGGCCGGGGCTTCATCGTGCGCGCCCTCTGGCACTGCGTCAATGCGCTCTTCCTTCAGAACCCGCTGAACCCCTCTTCCGCCCTGAAGGTGTTTCTGCTGCGCCTGTTCGGGGCAAAGATCGGCAGAGGCGCTTTGCTCAAGCCGGGACTCAATGTCAAATCGCCCTGGTTTCTGGAACTGGGCGACAACTGCTGGCTCGGCGAGCGCGTCTGGCTGGATTCGCTGGCTCCCGTCAAGATCGGCAGCAACGTCTGTATTTCGCAGGATGTCTATCTCTGCTGCGGCAACCACGACTGGACCGACCCGGCCTTCGGCAAATCGGTGCATCCCATCACCATCGAAGACGGCGTCTGGGTCGCGGTGCGCGCCACCATCCTGCCCGGCGTCACGCTTGGCACGCACTCGGTCATCACCGCCTGCGCGGTCGTGACGAAAGACACCGAGCCGTACATGGTCTATGCAGGCAACCCGGCGGTTCCCATCAAGAAGCGCGTGGTGCAGCCGCACGCGGCAACACAGACCTATTCCGCACGGCCTTGAAAGGTCGGGGACTTTAGAGAGGAAAGCGATTTGGCAGCCATTCTCGTTACCGGGGCCGCCGGTTTCATCGGTTCCCATGTGGCCGAGCGTCTCTTAGAGCGCGGGGAGCAGGTCGTGGGGCTGGATAACTTCGACCCCTACTACCCGCGCCCCATGAAAGAGCGCAACCTGCGCGACGCGCGGGAACATCCGCGATTCCGGTTCGTCGAGGCCGATCTGCGCGACACGGAGGCCATCTGCAAGCTGTTTGCGCACTTCCGGCCCGACCGCGTGGTGCATCTCGCGGCGAAAGCGGGCGTGCGCCCCTCTATTCAGGCTCCGGTCGCCTATGCGGAGACGAACATCAACGGCACGCTCAACCTGCTGCAAGCCTGCGCCGAGTATCCGGTCCGGCATTTCGTGTTCGCCTCCTCGTCCTCGGTCTATGGCGAGGCGGCGCGCGTTCCCTTCTCGGAAGAGGATCGCACCGACCTGCCGGAGTCGCCCTACGCGGCCACCAAGAAGGCAGGCGAGATGCTCTGCTATACCTACCATCGCCTGCTCGGCCTGCCGATCACCTGCCTGCGCTTCTTCACGGCGTTCGGCCCGCGCCAGCGGCCCGATCTGGCGATTCACAAGTTCGTCCGCCTGATCGCCGCCGAAGAGCCGATTCCCTTCTTCGGCGACGGCAGCACCAGCCGGGACTATACCTATGTGGAGGATATTGCCGACGGCGTCCTGGCCGCGCTGGACAGTCCGAGCGGATACGAGATCTACAACCTGGGCCATAGCGAACCGGTCTCTCTCCAGACGATGGTGGAGACCATCGAGCGCGTGATGGGCAAGCGCGCGGTGCTGGATCGCCAGCCCGATCAGCCCGGCGATGTACGCACCACCTATGCGGACATTCGCAAAGCGCGACAGCGTCTCGGCTACGAACCCAGGATGCCCTTTGAGGAAGGCATCCGGCGTTTTGTCTCCTGGTGGAGCGAAACGCACTGACCTGCCTTGCTTTCTGACGCGCTTGCGAAAGGACAGGCGCACGCATCGCTTCGCGACCCATAATAAGCCACGACCCACAGAAGCGACCCGACAATTTGACGAACCGGCAACGACCCACCGGGCATTCCCGGCACCGACCCACCGGAAAGAGTAAGGAGTGGGACGATGAACGGTATAGTCACAGTGGGACAGCGCCTTAGCTATGGGTTGATCATCCTCGGGCTTTGTGTCTTGTGCGGGTGCGGCAGCGGTTCGGGCGGCAGCGGGAATAACAACAGTACCAGTGTGGGCGGCTCTCAGACCCTACCCAACGACTTCGCGGAAACCAACCCGGCCGTTATCGAGTCCGGCGATTTCCGCTCCGTGCAGTTGGGATCCCAGCAGCGTCCCTTCCGCCGCGCCGAGTCGTTCGGCTGTCAACTGGATTTCGCCATCAAAGGGACGGACTGCACGCTCAATATGCTTGAGGCCCAGCCGGGCAGCCTGGAGGTCAGCGTGGACGGCGCGGCCTATAAAACGATGGATCCTCCAGCGATCAATCAGTTTACGACTCTGACGCTGTTCTCCGGCCTTGCGGATGCGCCGCATACGGTCAGCCTCAAGGCGACGAATACGGTGGATGTCGCGCAGTTCGTGGTGGACAGCGTCAACATGATCGCGGTGAAAGGGTCAGCCCCGGCGATCCTGAGCATGGCCGATGTGGACGGGCAGGACTGGGGCCGCCAGCAGTACCCTCTCGGCAGCGCGAACGTTACGCCTTATATCGTGCCGGAGGCCGGCACGTTCGTTCACCAGAATAACGATGACGGCACGCCGACGAACGGCCTCTTCGCCACGACCTACGCGGACGGCTCCTTTATCCTGAAAGCGAAGTGCCGTTCCGTGCGCGCCTTTATCTACGAGACCGGAGGCAAATGGCAGGCGACGGTAGATGGCGTCAATCAGCCCGTCGTCACCCTGGCAAACACGGGAACCTATAACTGGGAGACGCTGGCTTCCGGCCTGGACCCGAATCAGGAACATCGGATCGTCCTGACCAATGTCGGGCTGGGTACGACCGCCTCGCATATCTATGCGCTGATGTTTCCAGGCGGCGCGCTCTCCACGAGCAGCCCACCGCCGACGCGCAAAGTCCTGGCCGTCACCGGACACAGCATCGTCGCCGGAGCCTTCCTGCCGGACCTGAGTTTTGCCTACTATCAGGGCATCGCGCAGGCCCATAACTACGCCATTGCCAGCCGTGGGATCGGCGGCTCGACGTTCAAGCAGTTCCCGACCGGCGCGGCGCAGTTCACCATCCATTCCGGTCAGGCCCGTATCGGCGAGATCATCAGCATCCAGCCCGATATCTGCATCATTGACCATTTCATTAACGACATGAACAATGCGGCCGGAGCCGACCCGCCGGAGACGCCTGCCGATCTACAGGCCGCCTTGACGGACTATCTGCAAAAGGTCTTGAGCCAGTGTCCGAATACGAAATTCTTTCTGATGGGTATCCTGGACACGCTGGGCCAGAAAGCGAAGACGGCGACGTGGAACGCGGCGATCCAGGCGACCGTCACCGCGCTGCAATCGCCGCGCTGCCAGTTCATTGATCCCCACGGGTGGATCGATCCCAGCGTGGACACCTTTGACGGCATCCATCCTAACCAACAGGGGAGCCAGAAGATCGCCAGCCATCTGGGGCCGATTCTGTTCCCCTGATGGGGCCAGAGCGCGCCAAGAAACCCTCGTCTCCTGGCGGCAGCCCGCGCCGCCGCGCACTGCGGCAAGGCCCGGCCCGCCAGGAGCGTTCTCGACTATTTTTGCGGTAAGGAGAAACCTATGAGTGTCTGCATAATCACCGGATCGGCGGGGCTGATCGGTTCGGAGTCCGTGCGCTTCTTCAGCGCCAGAGGCTTCGATATCGTCGGTATTGACAACGACATGCGCCGCTACTTTTTCGGTTCCGATGCGTCCACCCGCTGGGTGCTGGACGACCTGTGCGCGGCCTATCCCAACTTCCGCAACGAGAGCGTAGATATTCGCGATTTCGACGCCATCTCCCGCATCTTCGCGCGCTACGGCAACGCCATCAAGCTGGTCATCCATACCGCCGCCCAGCCCTCCCACGACTGGGCGGCGCGAGAACCCTTCACGGACTTCAGCATCAATGCCAACGGAACCCTGAACCTGCTGGAAGCCACGCGCCAGCACTGCCCGGACGCGGTGTTCATCTTCACCTCTACCAACAAAGTCTACGGAGACACGCCGAACACGCTGCCTCTGATCGAGCAGGAGACACGCTGGGAGATCGATTCGTCCCATCCCTATTTCAAGGAAGGCATTGACGAGGCGATGTCCATTGACAACTCCAAGCACTCTCTCTTCGGAGCCTCCAAAGTGGCGGCGGACATCATGGCGCAGGAGTACGGCAAATACTTCGGTCTGCGCACCGGCATCTTCCGGGGAGGCTGCCTGACCGGCCCCGGACATTCGGGCGCGGAACTGCACGGCTTTCTCGCCTACCTGATGAAGTGCGCCGCCACCGGCAAGGAGTACCGCATCTTCGGCTACAAGGGCAAGCAGGTGCGCGACAACATCCACAGCTACGACCTCGTGAACGCCTTCTTCCACTTCTTCCAGCAGCCGCGCTGCGGCGAGGCGTACAATATCGGCGGCGGGCGGTTTAGCCACTGCTCCATGCTCGAAGCCATCGCGCTCTGCGAGGAGATCACCGGCCAGAAGATGCAGACCCACTACGTCGAGGAGAACCGGATCGGCGACCATATCTGGTACGTCAGCGATGTCTCCAAGTTCAAATCGCACTTCCCCGGCTGGTCCCATACCAAAAACGTGCGCGCCATCCTGACAGACATCTACCGTTACAACCAGGAACGCTGGACGGAAGACGCGCACCACTGACCTCCCTCCACTCCAGGCTCCTGCTGAGCCGCGCCTGCTTGCCTGAACTCTCCCCTCTCCCGCCGCGTGGAGAGGGGCCAGGGGGTGAGGGCGATCTACAAACTCACATGCGGGTCAGTAACGCACGCTCCTTTTCTCGAAGCGTAGCGGCGGCGGACATCGGAGAGGACAGTAAATTTTACAGGAAAATATCCTGTCCTCTCCGATGTTTGGCATAAATCTTGCTACCACGTAATCTTGGCAGCCTGACAAGTCGCTCAGGTAGGCAGCCTGTATCCTCATCAGGAAAAGAACTCCGGGCAACGCTGGGTTCTTCCACGACACCACCCTCTGTAGATCTAGCATGTCGGGGGATGCACAGTAGGTCTTTGGCTCCTGCGAGCGCCCGTTCTCTCGATGCGCTGGTGACCACTGTAGTCCGTGCAACGCATCTTGAACCTTAACGGTTCTTTCCTTTGATCCCGCTGTACAAAACCATAGAAGAGGCGGTAGTCCTCCCCAACCGTGTTGATGTCTCTCCTCAGCGACAGGCTGTTCGAGATATATCCATACGGTCGGGAGGGACTACCGAAGAGGCTGCGGATGACGAAATCGTGTCGGTCGTTGTGTCACCTCTCGTCTTCGGAGTCTATGCAGGCTTTCCGTAGCACCGAAGTGGGTCTTTCTATAGTCTGCCCGAAGCCTTGCGTTGTACCTTGACCGAAAGGGAGAAGGACCCTTATGCGTATTTTGATGCATGATTATGGCGGCTTTCCCTACCCCTGGCAACTGGCGCGGACTCTTGCGGAGCGTGGTCATAGCGTAGAATATATCTACAATGCGGCGGAACCGCCGCGCGCCACTATCCAGACCGCCCCAGAAGAACAGGCCCGCCTGACGGCCCTCGGCATCAATCTACCCAAGCCGCTGCTCAAACGCTCTTTCGTCAAACGGCGGGCCTGGGAAGTCCAGTACGGGCGCACCGTCGGGCCGGAGATAGATCGCTTCCGCCCGGATGTGGTCATCTCCGCCAATACCCCTCTCGATTCTCAGGTCAGCCTCCTGCGGCATACGCGGCGGCGAGGAGCCAAGTTCGTCTTCTGGGTCCAGGACCTGAACAGCGTGGCGGCCTATGCCATCCTCAAAGAACGGCTCTCCCTCCTTGGGGCGCTCGTCGGCAAGCACTATATCCGACTGGAACGCTCCCTGCTCCGTCAGAGCGATGAGGTCGTCCTGATTACGGAGGACTTTCGGAACTATACGGACAGGTGGGGCGTGCCGCGCGAAAAGACCCACGTCATCGAAAACTGGGCGCCCATCGAGCAGCTCCCCATGCTGCCGCGCAACAATGCCTGGGCGAAACAGCACGGCCTGCTGGATAAGATCTGCCTGTTGTACGCCGGCACGCTGGGCCTCAAGCACAATCCCGAACTGCTGGCCCGGCTGGCGCAGACGCTCAAATGCGACCCGCGCGTGCAGATCGTCACGGCGGCGGAAGGTTCCGGCATCCCCCTGCTCAAGCAGATGAAAGCGGAGATGCGCCTCGACAATCTGCGGATCATGCCGTTCCAGCCCTTCGATATCCTGCCGATGGTGATGGCCTCCGCCGACCTGCTGATCGCGATCCTGGAGCCGTCGGGGTCGCAATACTGCGTGCCTTCCAAAGTCTTGACCTATCTCTGTTCGGGAAGACCGTTGCTGCTGGCCGTGACGCCGGACAACTTGATCGCACGGATCGTCGAGCGCCATCGGGCCGGTCTGGTCGTGCCGCCTACGGATACCGATGCGTTTGTCAAAGCCGCCGAACGCCTGCTGCATGACAAGGAACTGCGCCTCCAGTGCGGCAGGAATGCGCGCAGCTATGCCGAGGCGCACTTCAATATAGATGTCATCGCCGACCGATTCGAGATGCTGATCAGCCAGCCGAGCCTCTGTGTCGCGCAGCCGCTTTCCAGAGCGGAGTCCGTGCGATAGCTTTCTGTTCCTATCGCCGCAGCGCCTTCGCGAGCGCCCTGTCGGCCCGCAGTATCCGATCCGACTTTTGCCGGAGGCGCGCGGCGCGGTTCATCCTGTCGTGAGGAGATACAATAGATGCATTCTCTCCGCCAAGACAATCCTTCCTCGCTTGAACTCGGCCCGCATGGCGATGCCGCCTCAGCCGTGCAGACGGCTCCGCCGAAGCCCCGTTCGCAAGAGCGTATCCAGATCGTCATTCGCGAAGTTCCCTCCGCCGGGGCGTCCGTCGCAGCAGTCCCCTCGCCGGCCTCTCGCTTTGCGAAAGACTATGCCGATCCGCTCTTTCCCCGCAAGGAAGTCCCCTATTTTCGGGCGAAGCGTGCTTTCGATGTCGTCTTCACGCTGCTGATCCTGACCCTGGCGGCCCTTCCGATGCTGCTGATCGCCGTCCTTATCAAGCTGACCTCGCGCGGCCCCGTCCTGTTCAAGCAGATTCGCGTCGGGGAAGGCGGGCGCTACTTCTGGTGCTATAAGTTTCGCTCGATGTGCGTGGACGCGGAGGCGAAAAAGGCGGAACTGATGCATCTCAACGAAGTGACCGGCCCCGTGTTCAAGATCAAGCGTGATCCGCGCGTCACCCGTATCGGGGCTATCCTGCGCAAATATAGCCTGGACGAACTGCCCCAGTTCTTCAACGTCCTCGCGGGCGATATGTCCGTTGTCGGCCCGCGCCCGCCCATCCCTTCCGAGGTCGAACAGTACACGGACTATGAGCGCGGTCGGTTGGCAGTGCGGCCCGGCCTGACCTGTCTGTGGCAGATCAGCGGGCGCAGCAATCTCTCCTTCGAGAGATGGGTCGAACTCGACCGTGCCTATATCGAGACGATGTCTTTCACCAACGACCTGAAAATCATCTGCAAGACCGTGCCGGCCGTCCTGCGCGGTTCGGGGGCGCACTGATTTTTTCTCGCCTTCCCACAGCGGCAGGCCGGGCCTGCGGTCGGTCGGCTGCCGGTTGTGCTATACTGGTTATATCAAGTCCGGCCCATAGCTTGTAGTCTCCTCCTTGAGAAGGAGGTGGCCCTACTACAAGTGTTCCAGCAGGGTGGATATGAGGGCAGAGAAACTCCGATAGCGTCTCTTCACCAGGCGGTTTCTCCGACCCGATCCCCCTGTATGCCGGAAAGGAAGCCGACCGAAAACCGATGCGCGCCGCCACTCAAGCCTCAACGCAATCCAGCGATTCCTGGCAGCAGGCTCTCCAGAACCGCATCCTGCTGGTGGTTCTGAGCATGATCGTACTGATTCCCCTGCTGGCCTCTCCCTCGAACCAGGCCATGCAAGACCTGGCGATCAAGGCGATTCAGGTCGTTGCCGCCCTGCTGGCCGGTCTGCTGATTATGCGCGCACGCCTGCCCCAACGCATAGGCGATGTTGTCACCTTTCTCGGCACCGGAGCGAATCTGGCTGTCCTGCTCTTCTTTCTTGCCTCTGTCGTCTCGCTGCTGCTCGGCCCCAAAGACCCGCCGCTATTCCGCCTCGGCCTGACCGAACTGCAGCGGTTTTTGGCCGGTGTGCTGCTCTACTTTGCGCTGGCTTATCATGTCCGCCGCTCCGGCCATCTGACCCGAATCAGCAATGAACTGGTCTATGTCGCGGGCCTGTTCTCGATCCTGGGCTTAAGCACGCTGGCAGTGCAGGCGACCAATGAACACGCCATTCTGTTCGGCGATCATCAGTTGTTCGGCGGGTTCCTGATGCTTCTGCTGCCGATGCCGCTCATTGCCGCCGTGACGGAGCAGGAACCGAAGCCTAAGCTGGTGGCGCAGGTCTGCGCCGTGCTGACGTTCGTCTGCCTGATCATGTCGGGCCTGCGCAGCGCCTGGTTCGGGGCGGTCGCGATGCTGGTCGCGCTGTCGCTTTTCAGCCTGATCGGTTCCCGCACGCGCGACCGTGTGACGACCTTCAAGAAGCACTACATCGTGCCTCTGCTCACGCTGGTCGCCTGCTGCGCCTTCGTCGCGCTGCAAGGCGACATCGGCAGAACCATTCGACGGCGCATCTACGCCGGAAACAAGACGCTTATCACCCGGCAACTCTACTGGAATGCGGCGGAACAGTTGCTCGTGACCCGGCCCGTGTTCGGCATCGGTCTCGGTATGTTTCCTCTCTACCAGCTTCCCTACAGCGGCGAAGGCCGTCCGGCGAGCGTCGTTCTTCAGAATCGCCCCGCGCTCTCGGAGATGGCCCACAACTTCTGGCTGCAGACGGCGGCGGAGCAGGGGCTTGTGGGCGTCTCGCTCTTTGCCGCCATCATCGCGACGTTCCTGGTCGCGGGCCTGCGTCGCCTGCGTCATCTGCATGGCGGCATTCGCCGGTCGCTGCTGCTGGCGAGCCTGGCTGGCATGGTAGGCTTCTGCATTGATGCCATGTCGAACCCGGCCTGGCAGTACGCGCAGGTCAGCATCTTCTTCTGGCTCCTGCTGGGCCTGGGGGTCGCGGCCCTGCGCCCCCGCGCCACAATAGACAGCACCGACTGAAGTCGCCGTTCTCTGCGTGTTTGCCCCAGAACCACGGGGGAGAAGGTCTACCCAGGGAGCCGAGCGGCGTCAGAGATCGCTCCCTGAAGGCGTCACCAGCGGTGCTATAATGGCTCTGCAGGAGGCGCCTGAGTTCGTTCGGCCTGGGCCTGGAGCATCCCCTCTTCCTCTGTCAGACGCGCTTTGTGGAACTGTTCCGCACCGACTCCCTGCTGGCCGAGTTCGGCCTGCGGTTTTAGCCCGGCCCTCCGCTTGGTGATGCTGGGCAACTGTCTGGCCTTGTCGTAGCCATAGGTAAAGGTCGCCTCGTACCGGGCGTTGATGCGACCGGCCCGCCTAAACTCCGGTCAGGCACTCCATCAGGTTCCCAATCGAACTCAGGCCATCGCGCGGCGGCGCGGGCGGCCCCACGCCGCCCTGCGCCGCCTCATTTCCGGTCGCGGGCGTCTCCGTATCGAACTGATGGTTGATCGAGGCCAGCGTCGGCAGCTTGAACACCGTCTCGATGAATTTCAGGATGGAACTATGCTCATAGAGCGTGGTTTCCAGGTGCGCCGGTTTGGCATAAGGCGAGATGACCCAAGTCGGCACGCGGATGCCCGCGCCGTAAGCGTCCAACTGCGGCGGCGGGACATGATCAAAATAGCCGCCGCCTTCGTCGTAGGTAAGCAGGTAGACCGACAGCGGCCAGTAGGCCGATTTCTGAAGCGCCTCGATCAGCTTTTGCTGCATCCCCATGCCAAGCTGCACGTTCGTCGGAGGATGTTCGGAATACCCTGCGCTGATGATGAGGAAAGCCACCTGGGGCAGCGTATGGGCGGCAAGGTCACGCAGATAGTCGGCGGTCGTGAACTTCGTGACACGGGGTTCGTCTTTCCACTTGGCAAACAACTGAAACTGGTTGAGATTCTCTCCGATGATGTCGGTCGTGCCGTAATGGTACACCTTCCAGGTCACATGATGCTGGTCGAGCAGGTCGAGGATCGTCGGATAGTCCAGGCTTCCCGGTGGGACATGATTGGTCGTCTGCCCGCCGCTTGTCCCGCTGGCAAGATAGAGTCGGTTCGGCAGGGTCGGCCCCAGCACCGAACTGAAATAGTTGACACAGAGCGTGAAGTCTTTGAAGAGGCTATAGTAGTAGGGCAGATCGGTCTCCAGGAAATAGCCGAGCGAATGAAGACCGCCGATCTGATAGAAGCCGTCCATCGCGCCGCGATTCCACTGCCGGTGCATCGAGCGCCAATCGTGGCTGATGTCGGCGGGCGAGTGCGTGGTCAGGTGGTAGGGGACGACCCGGGTATTGTTATGGCCCGGTTGTGTGAAGCCAGAAGGCGGGCCGTAGTCGCCGATGAAGGGCGCAAAGCCAAAATAGTGATCGAAAGACCGATTTTCCTGGCAGGAGACGATGACATGCTGAACGCCTCTGCCTTCCACCGGGGGCAGAGGCGTCTGGCCGCCGCCGCCACCGCATCCCGCCAGCGCCTCCATTCCCAGCGCCCCGGCGGCGCCAGCCGCGCCGAGACGCCCCAACCGCTTCAAAAAATCCCGGCGTGACTCGAGGGCTACGCCAGGGCCTACATGAGTATGGCGTTCTATTGGCTTGTCTCCTTCAGCGATCCGATAGTAGTACCGTGACAAGAGAGGAGGGCCAACGGAAGCGACAGAGTCTCCGGCGCGAGGGGAAGTCGGGCGCAGGAGCGCCTGCCCGCTTCCGGGCAGGCCGTGCGGTATCCACCGATCCGAGGGCTTACCTCTTGTTGTCAGGAGAGACGACCGTGAGGGTCAGGTCGGCGCGATTGCGGCTGACGATCAGCAGAGGATCGAAACGGAAGGGCCTCTTGGTGTCCCACAGGCCCGCGCGGGCGATAGCGTTTTCGGCGTCCGGACGGCGTCCGGGCGTCTGGTTTTTGGCGGCATAAGCGAGGATGCTGATGGTCTGATCGTCGCGCGGGAACCGCTTGTCCACCGTGAATACGCCCTCGAAACGGCCCTCGCCTACCGGGGACAGTTCCCACATCTGCCCTGTGCGGCTGTTCCGGGCCACCACGACGACATAGACCGGCGGATCGGGCGGCAGCGGCAGCTTCGCCTGGATACGCACCTGCTGGCCGGGTTCGGCGATGCTCGGCTCCAACCGCGCCGCCGTAAACCGCATGTAGTCCGACTCGACCGTCGAGGGCTGCGCCGAGTCGACAGGCATCAGGCGCACCGGATCGAGCCAGGCCGAAAGCGTGCGCTGCTCCTTGCCGCCCGCCTTGAAGACCTCCTGCTGCACCCAGTAGACCCGCGCCACGCCCACCATATCGGCGCTGCCGCCCGTCACCACCTTCATCAGCAGCGCGCCGGGCTGCTTGCGCTCTTCCTGCGGGGGCGGCTTCCGGTCGCGCGGGGTCATGGCGAAAAGCACCTGATCGGCCACGATGCCCCCCGCTGCGATGCCGCCTTTGGTCAGAGGGTCGGCGACATTGGCGACCTGACTGGAAGTGACGGCCTTGACGCCTGCGCGCAGCGGATTGGCGACGAAGCCCGCCGCGTCTCCGACGAAGCGGGTGATGCCGCCGAAGACCTCGGTAAAGAAGCCCTTGCCGCGCTTGTCCAGGTGCAGAACACGCTTCGGAACGGCCAGCGCGTACTCCCCGTTGCGGTCGGTGCGCGCGTAGTCCACGACCTTGTTGGAGTCATCGTAGACCGCCACGACCGCATCCGCCTTCGGGCGGTTGTCCGCCCCGACGACGCGCCCCGTAACCCAGACCATCTCCTCGGCCCGCGCCGACGGCACGGCGGACAGGCCGAGGCCCGCCGCCAGCAGCGCCACTGCCAGCGCGCGCGCCCATCGGCGGGAGCGCCTCTCTTCCTGCTCTCTTCCTGCCATCGTCCTCACTGCTTCCAGACTTCGTGCTTCGGATTGTCCATCACTTCGGTCAGCTTGGCGACACCGGCAAAACTCCAGACCTTTTTCGGGGTCACCAGGAAGAAGGTCGGGGTCATGCTCGCGCCGCCCGCTTTGGCATCCTCACGATCCTGCTCGCACCGCGCCTTGAACTCTTCGGAGGCCATCGCCTGTTTGAACCGCTCCACATCGAGGCCGACCGCACGCGCAAAATCCTCGAACCGATCCGCGGTGAAACCGGGCGACTCCAGCATCTCCTGATGCGCGAACAGATAGTCGTGCATCTGCCAGAATTTGCCCTGCGCGCCCGCCGCCTCCGCCGCCTGCGCCGCCTGCATACTCCATTTATGAGTCGGAATCGGCAGCGGGAAGTTACGGAAAGCCAGCCGGACTTTCTTCTTCATCTCCGGGTCTTTCAGATACTCGTCGAGCTTCCCTGACGCCTCTTTGCAGCCCGGACACATATAGTCGGCGAACTCGACGAGCAGGAACGGCGCGTTGGGGTCGCCCTTGACGTGCATATTAGCGCGCACGATCCTATCGCGCGGCAGGGGAGAGGACGTGCCTTCGCCTCGGTCTTTTACCTCGGTCATGGCGATTCCCAACTGGATTTTGCGGAACTGCTCCATTACCGTCGGCAGATACATGAAGCCCATCATCACCGCGATGAAGCCCAGGACGGCGGCCAGCATCTTCTGTTCGCCGGTCAGCTTGCGCCCCTCGATCAGGTAGTCGCGGGAAGCCAGCAGAAAGATGAGAGTGATCAGGACGGCGGAGCTAAAGCAGTAGGGACAGAACGACTGGATGACAAAGAGCGCGGTGTATTGCAGCCACCAGGAGATAGCGATACCGGCCAGCGCCAGCCCCCAGATCGCCATATTCACCTGATTGAGGGCGGCGTAGGCGGGCGCGGTCAGGTCTTCCAGTACGACCGGCGCAGGGGCGGGCGGGGCCATATCTCCCACGGGCGTCTCATCGGTCGCCGGGGCGCTCTCCTCGGCGGCCGCTCCTGCGGTCGCATAGGCGGCGGCGCGCGCGGCCTCTGCCGTGCGCACGGCTTCCAATCGCTTCTTCCGTATAAAACAGAGCGCGATCAGCAGCAGATACATTCCCAGGCCGAAGACCGCCGTCGGGATCGGCCCGACGTGACCGTAGCTGCTCTGCAGCGTCCCCTTGCAGCCGCCCCCCACCATGCCGCAGGGCAGATTGAAGCTGGGGCTGAAGTGTTCGTAGGTCAGCAGGGAGGCGATGCCGGCGCCGAGAAACGCCAGGAACAGCGTCACGTAGTTAGAGAGAGATCGAGTATTCATGGCTTCATTATAGGGTATTTTCATCCGGCGCGTCAAGCGACTTCCGGCCAAAGACGCGCGCTCCCTTCCTCACTTTTCCGGCCAATGCAGGTTCGTACCGCCCGCGCCGGTTGCAAATCGCCCGCCTAGCGTGTATAATCTCTGGTATGGCGGGCGCATCCGTTCTCACAGGACTGCGTGCCGCCTTCCTTGTTCGCTGAGTGGCGTGTTTCGATTCTGGGAAATTCCATGCCTGTGTCTACCGATCTCTCGGCGCTGCCGCTGCGCGCGTTTCTGCGGCCTGCTCTGGCGCTTGCGCCGGAAGACAGCCTGACGCGATTTATTCACCTGACGCGCGCCCTCTCCGCAACGCTGCCGGTGGTACGCAACAACCGGCTCTGCGGTATGGTGTCGCTGGACGACGTGCTGCCCATTCTGAACGCGCCTTCGCCGGAGGCGCGGGAGAGCGCGCTGGAGCGCCCGGTCTCCGAAGTGATGCGCCCGCCCGCCGCCGTCGCCACCCCGCAGATGACGCCGGAAGAGGTGGGACGGCTCTGCGCGGAGCATCGCCTGAGCCTGATTCCCCTCGTCGAGCCGGACGGCTATTTCCTGGGCGTCCTCCTGGCAAGCGACCTGCTTGCGCCGGACGAGGCGAGGCCGCGTCCTGCGGTCATCGGGGGCATGGCGACGCCCTTCGGGGTCTATCTGACCAACGGCAGCCTGCAAGCGGGAGCGGGCAACCTGGCGCTGGTGGCGACCGGCGCGCTGATGGCCGTTCTGTTCACACTGTCGCAAAAACTGGTCGAAGGCGCTCTCTGGCTGGCGCATCGCTATGCCGGTCTGCCCTATTCGCCGATCTATAACCTGGACTACACGCCTCCGGCGCAGCAGCCGTGGCTCGGCCTACTGTCGCTGGCCCTTATGGGCGGAGTCTTTGCGCTGTTCCTGCTGCTGCTGCGGGCGACACGGTTAGCGGGCTTCCATGCCGCCGAGCATCAGACCGTCCACGCTATCGAGCGCAACGAGAACCTGACGCCGGAGATCGTCCGCCGGATGCCGCGCGCCCATCCGCGCTGCGGCACGAACCTGGTGACGGCGGGCGTGCTGTTCTTCGGTCTGCAAGAGGCCCTGGCTTATATACCACACATGGATATGAGTATTGTTCCTGTGCTGGCCGGGATTGTCACCTTATTTACCTGGCGGACGGTCGGCACGTTCCTGCAGGAGCGGTTCACCACCAAACCGGCCCGCCCGCGCGAGATCGCCAGCGGCATCGCGGCAGGCGAGGAACTGCTGGAAAAGTATCAGCGCAGTCTGCCCGGACGCCCGCGCCCGCTGCGTCGGCTGTGGTGCATGGGCCTGGTGCAGATCGTGGCCGGTTCCACTGCGACCCTGCTGGTTTTGACGCAGCTTGAGCGGCTCTGGAACCTGTGGCATTCTTAATCGAGAAGAGCGGACAATCCCCTTTTGCCCGGCGGATCAATTCGCGGCTGCAAAAGCACAAAATCCGCCTGCGCGGGTTGGCGAGTCGGCGCAGGCCGACTTCGTGCCTTTCTAGCAGCGGTTTCAACCGCCGATATGAAGGGGAGTTCATCCGCCGAGGAGAGTTTCTGCTGTGATAACCGATGATCTGTCCGCGCTGGTGCGTCAGGCCGTTCTGGAGGCACGCGACGCGGGCGAGTTGCCTCTTTCCACCGATAGCTTCGCGGTGAACCTGGAGACGCCGAACAACAAAGCGCACGGCGACTACTCCAGCAACATCGCCCTGACTCTGAAAAAGGCGACGGGCCTCAACGACAGCCGCGACATCGCCCACCGCATCCTCCGGCATCTGCCTGCCAGTCATCCGCTCATCGCGCGCGTCGAAGTCGCCGGGCCGGGGTTCATGAACTTCTATCTGAAACCGGACTGGCTGCACGATACGCTGGTCAAGATCGAGGCGGAGGATACGGGGTACGGCACGGGAACGGCGCGGCAGGGCGAGAAGATACTGATCGAGTTCGTCAGCGCAAACCCGACCGGCCCGATCAGCGTCGTCAACGGACGCGCCGCCGCCCTCGGCGATGTGCTGGGCAACCTGCTGGCCGCGCAGGGCGCGGGCGTAGGGCGGGAGTTCTATGTCAACGACGCCCTGAACTCGCTGCAACTGGAGAAGTTCGCGCAGTCGGTCACCATTCGCTATCTGCAGCAGCTAGGCCATCCGGTACTGGTTCCAGCAGCAAACGATGACGAGGCCGACACGACGGAACCGGGCGTTGCGCAGGCGGGCGAAAAGCCTCTGGTGCATTTTCCGAAGGACGGCTATCGGGGCGAGTATGTCAAAGACATCGCGAAGGCCATCGTCGCGGAGGTCGGCGACCGCTACGAGAACGCGCCGGAAGCGGAGCGCGCTCCTTTCTTCCGCAAAGCCACCCTGGAACGGATCGTCGCCGCGCAGCGGGCCGCGCTGGAGGCGTTCGGGATCGTCTATGACGAGTGGTTCTACGAAAGCCGCCTCTATGACGATGGCGAGGTAGACAATGCCATCGCTCTTCTCCGGGAACGCGGCTACACCTATGAAAAAGACGGCGCGCTCTGGCTCAAGTCCACCGCGTTCGGCGACGACAAAGACCGCGTGCTGGTGCGCTCGAACGAGAAGGCGACCTACGTGGCGGCAGATGCCGCCTATCATGCCAACAAGTTCCGGCGCGGCTACACGCATCTCATTGACATCTGGGGCGCGGATCATCACGGCTACGTATCGCGCCTGAAAGCGGGCGTGGCCGCGCTCGGCTACGATCCGAAAGACCTGGAGATCATCCTGACGCAGATGGTGTCGCTGGTGCGAGAGGGCGAGGCGGTCATCGGGGGCAAGCGCAAGGGCAACGTCATCGAACTCAAGGAAGACCTGATTGACGAGATCGGCAAGGACGCCGCGCGCTTCTATTTCCTGCTCAACTCCTACGAGACTCCAGCAACGGTGGATGTGGAACTCGCCAAGAAGCAGTCGAACGAGAACCCGGTCTACTATGTGCAGTATGCTCATGCGCGGCTCTGCAACATCCTGCGGCGCGCGGAGGAGCAGGGCGTCGCGCTGCAGCCTGCGCAGGCGGTGAATCGCTCCCTGCTGGCGCATCCGGCGGAACTGGATGTGCTGCGCAAGCTGGCCGACTATCCGCAGGAGGTCGCCATCGCCGCGAAGGATTATGCCCCGCACCGGCTGACGCGCTATGCGATGGACCTGGCGAGCCTGCTCAACATCTTCTATGAGAACTGCCGCGTCCTGCCCGGCAAAGACGATCCGGTTGCCACCGACCTGACGACGGCGCGTCTGGCGCTGGTCAATGGAGCGCGCATCGTCCTGCGCAACCTTCTCGGTCTCCTCGGCGTCTCCGCCCCCGAAAAGATGTAACGCTGTTCCGGGTACTAAAAGTACCCGTCTGGGGGGCGGCTGCGCCGCCAAGCGTCCTTCGGACGCCCAATGCAGTTCCCGTCCGGCAGGACGGTTGGCCGCAGGCCCTCTAGACGGGTACTTTCAGTACCCGGAACAGCCGGGGCAAGACAGTGTGCAGCAGGAGAGAAAGCCGGTTGTTATGATCTCGTGGTCGTCGCGGCCTCGGCAGGCGGCATCAAAGCCTTCGAGACGCAGCTCTCCGGCCTGCCAGCGGACTTCCCCATTCCGATAGCTCTCATCCAGCATCGTACCGCGCACCAGCCCAACTTACTGCCGAAGATGTTGAGCGGCGTATAGCGGCTCAAGGTCAAAATAGCTGAACCGCCGGAGAGGATGCGGCCCGGCACGATCTACGTGGCCCCGCCGGATCGTCATCTGATAGTGCAGGCCGACCGGTCGCTGGCCCTCTCGGACGGTCTGTAGAATCCGGCATGTTCTCTCGTCGGCCAATCCGCTGTTCTCCTCGGCAGCGGAAGCTTTCCGAGGACTCGTCATCGCCGTCGTCCTCACGGGCGGCGACCGGGACGCTACCGATGGCGTCCAGGCGGTCAAGGCATGTGGCGGAACGGTCATCGCGCAGGACGAAGCGACCTCCGAGCATTTTGCCATGCCCTCCTCCGCCATCGCTTCCGGCAGTGTAGATCAAGTTCTCCCTCTCCAGGAGATCGCTCCCACGCTGGTGCGCCTGACAGCCTCAGTCGGGGAAGTCGTTTCTACTCCCGAAAAAATGTAAAATAACCCCCTCTCAGACGGAAGACTTTGCCGTAGCGCCTGAATCTGTTGCGCAGCCGGAGAGAGTCCGTCCTGACTCTCTCCGGCCCGGATTGCTTCCCCTATTCCAAAAGGCGCTCTAGGCGCGGCGGCGGAAGACTCTGCCGTAGCGCCCGAATCTGTTGCGCAGGCGGCCCCAGAGTGTAGTCGCCAGGATGTCGTCGAAGATAGAGTAGAACACCGGCGTCGCCAGCAGGGTCAGCAGCAGGGAGAAGGTCTGCCCGCCGATGACCGTGTAGCCGATGGTGCGGTTGGTGGCCGCGCCCGTGCCGCTGGAGAAGACCAGCGGGATCATGCCCGCCACGAACGCGATGGTCGTCATCAGGATGGGCCGCAGACGGTCGCGGTTGGCCTGGATGATGGCGTCGTAGCGGTTCATGCCGCGCGCCCGCAACTGGTTGGTATGGTCTACCTGCAAGATGCCGTTCTTCTTGACCACGCCGAACAGTACCAGGATGCCCAGCATCGAGAAGATATTGAGCGACTGGCCGAAGACCAGGATCGCCAGCATCGCGAACGGAATGGTCAGCGGCAGGGCCAGCAGGATCGTGACCGGATGAATCCAGGACTCGAACTGCGCCGCCAGCACCAGGTACATGAAGACGATGGACAGCAGGAACGCCGCCAGGAACGCGACGAAGGCCCGCACCTGCTCCCGCGACGTGCCGGTGACGCCGGAGGTGTAGTCGGGCGGCATGTTCAGGTCTTTGACGATCTTGGCGAGCTTGTCCTGAACGGCCTGCTGCGACGTGCCGGGCAGAATGTTACAGGAGAGGGTCACCTGCCGCTGCCGGTCCAGGCGCGTGATCTGCGAAGGGCCAGTCCCGGTATCGAAGGTCACCACCTGGTCGAGCGGCACGCTGACGCCAGGCTGCGACGAGGGAACCGTCATCTGCTGGATAACGCTCGGATCGGTGCGGAAGGGCAGTTCCGCGCGCAGATGCACCTCATACTGCTCGCCGCCCTGGAAGAAGTTGGTGACCTGCGCCCCGCCCACCAGAATGCGCAGCGTGTTGGCGATGTCCGCCACCGAAACGCCCAGATCGGCAGCCCGCTGCCGGTCTATATGGACGCCGAGTTCCGGCTGCCCGATGACCAGCGAGGTATCCGCATCCACGACGCCCGGCACTTTCCTCAACTCGGCCAGGGCCTTTTGCGAGTACTCCGTCAGCTTGTCCAGGTCCGGCCCGGCGATGAAGTAGGTGATGGTCGCGTTCTGCCCGCCGCCGCCGGAGAAGGCCGGAACCGGCCCGACCGACGTGCGCAGCGAGCCGTATTTCGGCAGGATCTCGGAACGGGCGCGCTGCATCAAGGTCTGCTGCGACAGGCCGGGACGCTGCTCCACGTCTTTGAGCTTGACATAGATGGCGGCCAGGTTGTGCGTGCGCTGATCGTTGTTGCCGATGGTAAGCAGGGTATATTTCACGCCGGGCAACTGCTGCACGTCGTTGGCGATGCGGCTGCCCAGCGCCTCGGTCGCCTCCAGGCTGGTTCCTTCCGGCGCGCGCACCGTCACCTGGAACTGCGACTCGTCGTCCTCCGGCAGGAAGTTCTTGGGAACCGCCGGAACGATCCACTTCATGCTGAAGAGGGTGAACAGGCAGGCCAGCGCCACGACCCAGCGATGGCGCATCGCCAGGCGCAGCAGGAAGGTATAGACCGCGTCAATCGGCTTGAAGAGGCCGGTCTGCTTCGAGCCGCCCGACGCTCCGGGCGACTGCGCCGCTTCCGCCTCGGCCTTCCCTCCCTGGATCGCAGCCTCTATCTCCGCCTGTGGAATGCCGATGGGCATCCGATCCGACGACTCCGGCCCTTCCGCCGGGGGCGGACTCGGCTTGATCCAGCGCGAGGAGAGCATCGGCGTCAGCGTGAAGGAGACGATGAGCGAGACGAAGATCGCGAACGCCATCGTCAGGCCGAACGAGTTCATGAA
Organism: Chthonomonadaceae bacterium; assembly: GCA_035651115.1. Lineage (GTDB taxonomy): Bacteria > Armatimonadota > Chthonomonadetes > Chthonomonadales > Chthonomonadaceae > DASRGL01. The sequence goes on along the minus strand of DASRGL010000457.1, from coordinate 3,400 downwards.
GCGCCCGACGATGCCCGACATGAAGGCGACCGGCAGGAAGACGGCGATCAGCGAGAGCGTCGTCGCCAGAACCGCCAGCCCGATCTCGCGCGTGCCTTCGATGGCCGCCTCGAAGGGATTCATGTGCTTCTCTTCGATGAAGCGGAAGATGTTCTCCAGCACCACGATGGCGTCGTCTATGACGATGCCGACCGAGAGCGTCAGGGCCAGCAGCGTCAGGCTGTTGAGCGTGAAGTTCATCCAGTACATCAGCGCGAACGTGCTGATGATGGAGGCCGGAATCGCGATAGCGGAGATGATCGTGGTGCGGATGTTCCACAGGAACAGCAGCACGACGACCGCCGCCAGGATGCTGCCCAGAATCAGGTGTTCCTGCACGGAATGGGTCGAAGCTTTGATGTAGGTGGACTGGTCGCGCGCGATCAGCAGCGAGTAGCCGGAGGGCAGCGTCTTCTTGATCTCTTCCAGGCGCGCTTTGACGGCGTCCACCGTCGCGACCGTGTTCAGGCCCGACTGCTTGCGGATGGAGAGCAGCACGGTGGGGTTGCCGCTCAGCTTGGCGACTGTCTCCGCCTCCTCCATGCCGTCTTCCACGCGGGCGACATCGGAGATATAGACGGGCGTGCTGCCCTGTTTCGCGACGACGATATGGTTGAACTCTTCCGGCGTCCGCACGCGGCCGTAGGTGCGCAGGGTCAGTTCCCGCGTGTTCTGGTCCACCTTGCCGCCCGGAATCTGGATGTTCTGCGCCTGGAGCGCGCGCTGCACATCGGCGGAGGTCAGGCCGTAGGCGCGCAGGCGCTGCGGGTCGAGCCAGAGGTTGATCTGCCGTTTGCGCCCGCCGATGATGTTGACCTGGCCGACGCCGCTGATGTTCTCGATACGGCGGCGCAGCTTTTTGTCGGCGTATTCGGTGATGTCGCGAATGCTGCCGGGGCCGGAGAGAACGATGTCGAGGATCGGCGTGGCGTCCGGGTCTACCTTGTCCACGATGGGCGGCTTGATGTCGGTGGGGAGGTCTTGCAGGATGCCGTTGACCTTATCCCGCACCTCCTGCGCCGCGACATTGATGTCCTTCTCCAACTGGAAAGTGACGATGACCTGGCCGAGTCCTTCATAGGAGAAGGAAGAGAGTTGGTCTATGCCGGAGATGGTGTTGACGGCCTCTTCGACTTTGTCCACGACATCGGTTTCGATCTCTTCCGGCGACGCGCCGTCCTCCCGCACGGTGACGACGACGACGGGGAAATCTACCTTGGGGAAACGGTCTACGCCGAGCCGGGTGTAGCTAAAGAAGCCGACGACCACGAGCATCAGGATGATGACCGTCGCGAAGACCGGACGCCGCACACAGATTTCAGCCAACCACTGCATGGTGTTTCCTCCTGAAAACGCCTTCCGTCCCGGAGATGCCGGCGCGCCTGCGTATAGTTCGTATAATCAAATAGTTCGGTACAGAAAGAAACGGAAAGGGGCGGCGAAAAAAATGGGAAACCGGTGGACGCGCGCCTCCTCTACAGTATACCTGTGTTTTTCTTCACAAATGACTATCAGTCAGTTATTTTCTAGCTTCGATACGATTCGCGAGGCCGCAGAATTCCTGCCGCGCGCCCCAAAATAAAGAAAAATGGGAAAATCTTGTGAAGTCGCCGCCTGCTTTCAGGCCGGACGATTCAGGTTGGCGGCGATGCGTTCCAGGACGCGATGCAGGGTCGCCAGTTCGTCGTCGGAGATGTCGGTAAGCGCCGTCTCTTGCAGGCGCAGGAGCAGCGCGCGGAGGCGCGGTTCCAGATGGCGGCCCGCTTCGGTGAGATAGAGGCGCACGATGCGGCGGTCTTCCGGGTCGCGGGCGCGCAGCGCCAGGCCATGCCGCTCCAGCTCATCCACCAGCGGCGTCATCGTCGAGCTTTCCAGCCCACAGCGTTTGCCCAGTTCCGACATCGGCAGGCCGTCGGCATCGCCCAGGTGCAGGATAAGGGGGATGGCTCCCGGAAACAGATCGGTGATCCCGGCGGCGCGCATCTGCTGCAGCGCCTGCTGCCGGAACGCCTGCTCCACCATCTTGAACAGCCGATGCAGCGGCGCATGGCGCAGCGCCGAGGCGGGCGGCATCGCCCCGCTGCAACAGGCAGGCCGCTTTTCGGTGGGCCTCTCCCCTAGATCGTCCATGACTGCTCAGAGCCGATCTCGGTCACAGTGATTCCCAGATTGCGCAGGAACGCCATGCCCGCCTCCAGGTCTTCGCGCGTTCCCTCGATCTCCAGGACGAGCATCCCGCCCGTGTGCGCGTCTATGTTGGCGCGGCGGATGTTCGGGATCAGGCGATAGTCCGTCACCAGATGATAGATGATCGGCTCTTTGACATGTTCCAACGGATAATCCAACTGAACGCGAACGGTTTCTGTATCGCTCATGGCATTATTTTCCTGTCTCCGGCCCCGTCAGCAGTTTCCAGACGCGCAGGGTCTCCGCGACGCTCCACGCCTGCGCGATGCAGCCGTTCGGGCGCTGCGGTGGCTCCGCGTCGAATATCTCGGCGAGGGAACCGACGCCGAATTCGGACAGATGCGCGTGCAGCGGGCGCAGCAGGGACGATGCCGCCTCCCTGTCGCCATGTACCTTGAAGTGCGCCTCCGCGAACGGCCCCAGCAGCCAGGGCCAGACCGTTCCCTGATGGTACGCTCCATCCCGGCTGCCCTGGTCGCCGCCATAGTGCGCGCGGTAGGCCGGGTCGTGCGGCGAGAGCGTGCGCAGGCCGCACGGAGTCAGCAGTTCCTCCTGCACGACGGCCAGGATCGCAGCGGCCACCGGCGCGGTCGGCTCCAGCGGCGCGAAGGGCAGACTGAGTGCAAAGACCTGGTTCGGGCGCGTCGCCCAGTCGGGCGTGCTGTTGTCCGGCGTGTCCAGCACGTCGTAGAGGCCCCTGCCGTCCGGGCGTGGGAAGCGCGCGGCGAAACTGGCCGCCGTCTGCTCCGCCAGCGCGCTATATTGCGCCGTCGCCTTCTTGTTTTTCAGCAGCGTGGCGAAGTGCGCCATCGTCCGCAGCGCGTTGTGCCAGAGCGCGTTGATCTCGACCGGCTTCCCGATGCGTGGCGTCACGACCCAGTCGCCCACTTTGGCGTCCATCCAGGTCAGTTGCACGCCTGACTGTCCGGCATAGAGCAGATTGTCGGCGGCGACATGGATATTATACCGCGTTCCCTGCTGATGGCAGCGAATGATCTCTTCCAGCACCGACCAGAGCGCGTCCTTGATCAGCGCCAGATCGCCCGTTGCCGTGACATAGCGATAGAGGGCCGCGAAGTACCAGAGCGTGGCGTCCACCGTATTGTATTCCGGCGTCTCGCCCATGTCCGGGAAGCGATTGGGCAGCATCCCCTGGTCCACGTAGGCGGCAAAC
>DASRGL010000456.1:0-17522 GCA_035651115.1 Chthonomonadaceae bacterium | reverse complement strand
ATGTCCAGGGATCACCATTGTAGGTGCCAGCATTGGTGTGTGTCGTACCGCTTAAGTCCAGACCGCTCAGACTCTCTCCATTGACTCCTGTGGCTGTTCCGGTGGCGGTGTGCGCATTGCCATCGTAGGTGACTGTGTATCCTGTGACATGGATGGTCGCGTCAGCTTTAGCGATCTTGTCGGTAACCGTGTCGCTGGCGTCCTTGTAATTGCCAGTCACATCGGTGAACGTCCAGGTGTCGCTGTAAGTACCGGCATTGGTGTGCTTTGTGCCATCAAGGTTCAGACCGCTCAGACTCTCACCCTTGACGCCGGTTGCCGTTCCCGTAGCCGTGTGTTCGTTGCCGTCGTAAGTGACATCGTAAGGCGTGACATGGATGGTCGCGTCGGCCTTATCAATATGATCGTGGACGGTACTGTTAGCGTTATTGTAATTGCCAGTAGCGTCAGTAAATGTCCAAGCGTCGCTCGGATAGTCCCCAGCGTTGGTATGGGTTGTGCTGGAGAGGTCCAGGCCGCTCAGGCTCTCGCCTTTAACGCCTGTGGCTGTTCCAGTGGCGGTGTGCGGGTTGCCATCGTAGGTCACACTGTAGCCCGTGACACTGATGTTGGCGTCGGCTTTGTTGATCTTGTCATCAACCGTGCTGCTCTTATTGTTGTAATTGCCGGTCACATCGGTGAATGTCCAGGGATCACCATTGTAGGTGCCAGCATTGGTGTGTGTCGTACCGCTTAAGTCCAGACCGCTCAGACTCTCTCCATTGACTCCTGTGGCTGTTCCGGTGGCGGTGTGCGCATTGCCATCGTAGGTGACATTGTAGGGCGTCACGACAATGGTCGCGTTGGCCTTGAGGACGTTTATGGTCACGTCCTTTGAGGTGCCGTTAAAGTTAGTCGTGTCGCTTGGCGTGAAGTCAACATGCAGGGTCTGACCATTTCCCGCGTTCAGGACAGTCCCCGCAGTCGGGGTGTAGACGAACGAACCAGGTACTGACGCGGTGGCGTTCAACTGTATGGCACTCAACGCGGTGCCATAGGTGATGTCCGCAGGGTTCGACCAGGCGATCGTCGCGTCGGCCTTAGCGATATGATCGTGGACAGTCCCGCTGGCATCGTTGTAGTTGGTGCCACCGGCAAAGCTCCAGGCGTCTGTCGGGTAGTCTCCGGCATTGGTATGGGTCGTGCCGGTGAGGGTCAGACCAGCGCTCAAATCAACGCCGCCCACGCCCGTAGCCGTGCCGGTGGCTGTGTGCGGGTTGCCATCATAGGTGACATTGTAGGGCGTCACCACAATGGTCGCATCGGCCTTGCTGACCGTAAGAGTATTCGTGGCGCTGCTGGGATTGTAGCCGCTATCGCCTGAAAAACTTGCTCCTACCCCAGTAAGATATGAACCGGCATTTATGCCAGTCAGACTTACACCCGACAGTGTAGCGACACCGCTGCTGTTTGTGGTGCTGCTGCCCACACTTGTGCCGTTGAGCGTGAAACTGATGCTCTTGCCGCTCACACCGGAGCCTCCTGCCGTAAGCGTCGCCTGTAGATTTACCGTACCGCCATAAGTACCAGTCGCAGAATTTACCAGCAAGCTCGTACTTACTATCGTTGGGACGTTGATAATGACCGCAGCGTTCTGATTGTCATTCTTGTTGTTTGACCCAGTGCCAGTGGTATTAGTGACCGTGACCTTGACGTTGTAACTGCTGTTTGCGGTTCCTGCCGGAATCGTGACGGTAATACTATCCGAACCTGTCCCAGGCGTTAGGTTTTTGGTGTTCGATACACCAATTCCTAAAACGTCGGCCTGGCCCGTGGTTGTTCCAGTGGGACTCGTAACATAATTGAATGAAATAGTTACATTTGCTGGGAGCGATGTAATGGTCACAGGACTCCCATTGGTTGGTGATGTAATTGTCACCGAGGTCACACTGTCCGTCAATGTTGCGGTAGCTACGCAGCCGGAGGATGCGCCGGTGGCAGTGAGTTGGAGGGTGCTGCCCAGTGAGTCATCGGGATCAACGTACCAGGTGGAGGCGATGTTGCCGTCACCGTCCGCTGTGACGTTCCAGGGATCGTGACCCGCGCCGCCCTCTACTGTGCCGTCGGTATGCACGACCTGGAGCGTGACCGTCTCGCCGGGCTGAAAGCCGGAACCGGTGATATAGACCGTATCACCGGGCGCATAGTCGGGTTTGTCGGTCGTGACGGTACACTGCGCCCGCGCGCCGATGCAGAGCGCCAGCAGCGCGAGGATCGGCAGGAGCCGGAATAAGGGCCGTAAGTGCATGATGTCTCCTTTCGACGCCGCAAGGGTCTCGCAGCCCTTCCTTCGCGGCACGGAAACGAACAAAACCCTGCCGACCGGAGAAAACCTCCCCGGTCGAAGGGCGCACAAACTGAATGAATCGGGGATAAGAAAGCGGTCGGGCTGTCGTCGGGTACAGCCGTTGGGCAGGAACGACTCGTCCCTGCGGCTCGCGGGCTTCACGACCGGCGAGGAGGTCAGGTCAAGGAAACGTTCGGCCAGAGGCAGCATTTTCAGTCTGGAATGGCCTGTTTGCGGCGAGGCTTGGTCTGGAGGCAAAGCGCATGACCCCCCAAAACCCGCCCGTTCGCGCTCGAAAATCCCCGTAAATCTCTCCGCGCCCGAACATTGCGGCGCTCCACACGCTTCGGAAGAGCAAACCCCATGCCAGAAGCGGGCAAAATCGCTCTGTTGCGGCGAATCGCTCTGGCCGGCGTGAAAAACAGGCGATCTTTACAGGTGACAGCGCGTTGATAATACCGCTTCTCAGGGAAGCAGTGCGATGGAAACCCTGGCTCTGCACGCTGAGGCCGCAGAGCGTCGGCAGGAAACAGCCGCCTGCGGCGCGCTACCGATTCGGTTTGCGGCAGAGACGGCTTGCTCGCTTATTGATACCGCAGTAAAGACTATTGCGTTGCTTGGTTTTGATTCTACAGGCTTCACAGAGAGGTGTCAAGGGGAATCGCAGGCACAGGCGCAAAACTTAAGTGTTTCTTAAGGGGCCGCCCTGACGGTTTTGGGTTGCCTGGTATAAATCTTGCAGCCCCCTATTTTTACGTAGTCTATCGTGCTGGGTAGCCGGAGAAGCTGTATCTCACGAAGAGAACGCTCTTCTCTTTCCAACTCTTCGCGGGCCGGTATAATCTTCAGAAAGGAGAATGCAAGATGCTGTTTCTACGTCGGGTGCGTTTTATGCTGGCGGCCTGTGCTGTTTTGAGCCTGGGGACTGCCGTTCCCTCTCGCGCGGACATCGTCTTCACGCTGGGAAACCATCCTCAGACCGATGAGGAGAACATCCTATTCGGGGCTAAAGAGACCGGAACGACGGTCACAGGGGCGACCAATAAAACAGGAGTTCCTATCACCTTCATCTCGACCACAGATACTCTCGTCCAGAATGCAAAAGGCCAGGCGAAAATCGAGGCAGACGATGGGGCGCTCAACAATATCTCTATCTTCTCCACCGGCAACGTCTTCACGGATTTCATCCTGAATCCCGTCAATGGCAGCGGCACGGCCACCGTGACGGTAACCGATAACCTGGGAGGAACATCCACGTTTACCTATCCCTCTTCCGGCAATGGCAGCTTCGGGAACGGCAACAACTTCCTGACGATCACCACGACCAATGCCCAGAAGATCTCTCTGGTCACGTTGAATGCAGCCGATGGATTCGTCAGCTTCGAGCAGCCGCGCATCTCCGGGCTGCAATCCGTAGATGGCGGGCCTCCGGTAGGTGGGGGCGGCGGCGAAGTTCCCGAACCCGGCGCGCTCTCTGTGCTGGCCGCAGTGGGGCTGGTACGCCTGAGTGTCCTGCGCTCTCGACGCCGCCAGGGATAGCGCGTCGTCCCTCTGTCCGGTTCGAGCCTCCTGTTGCCCGGCAGGAGGCTTTTTGCTGCCCGCCCGCGCGAAGCAGGAGGCGGACTCAGCCCTGCAATAATCTTGCCACTGCGAAGCGCCGCGCAAAATCCCGCAGGATTGACGTTCCAGGGAGGCAAGAGGCAGTGGAACAACCTCTATGATCGCCATTGAAGTTGGACACGGACGTCTTTTCTTCATTCGCTGTGGAGTCCGTCGTCCGGGAAGGAGGCACGCCTATCGGCGACAACAGAGCATCGTTCCTACGACAGGAGACCTCCTGCACCGTGCAGGAGGTCTCTGTGTGTTTGCGCAATGGAACTGTCCGGAGGGGTTTGGCGGCACGGCTCACTTCGACGCCGCGCCGTCGTGTCCGTGCTTGATTTTAGGCCAGTAGGTGGCAAAATCGAAGTTGGGACTGTGCTGCGGAACATGGCAGGTCTCGCAGGAGGCCGTTCCTGCTGGAGCTAACTTGACCTGCGGATCACGAACGTGTTTGGCTGCCGGGCCGTGACAGCTTTCGCAGCCGACGTTCTCCAGATGCGGCGTCTTCTCATGGCTGGCAAAGCCGCTGACCCGCTCCAATCCCACCACATGACACGGCACGCAGTCCGGGTCCTTCTCCTCCTTCTCCTCCGCTAAGGTCTGAAACGCGCGGGCATGGAGCGAAGCCTTCCAGACCTGACCGGCTTCGCGATGACAGGAGACGCAGGCCGCCGTTCCCGCGTAGGTGTCCCCGTTCGGCGTGGCGACTTTCGGCGCTTTGCCGAGCAGGTCTTCGGCGGCGACCCGCTCCAGATAGCTATGCTTGATCTGCATGATCTCGGCGTTGTCGGCGAAATCGGGCGTCAGCGCCACGTTCCGCAGGTCGGAGGCACGCTCCGATTTCTCCGCGCCGAACCGGATTCGCGTCACATATTTGCCGTCCTGCCCGCCGCAGGCCAGCGCCACCGTTCCCACCTTTTGCGCCTCCGCCGGATGATCTCCCGCGTGCGTGTAGGCGATCAGTTGCACGCCGGGGAACCGCCGCGCCAGGTCTTCCGCCTCCTCTTTCGGGCCGTGATAGAGGAGCAGTCGGACATCGCTCCGGGCCGCCAGTTCCGGTTCCAGCCGCGCGAAGACCTCTTCGGGAGATTTCACCTGGAGATCGGGATTGACGCTGCGGACGGTCTCCGCGAACTGCTCGGAGAGGAGGCCGACCAGGGCGATACGGAGTGTGCTACCTGCGACCTCCCGCGTGATTATCGCCGACTCTTTGAACAGCGGGGAACCGTCCATGCCGCAGACGTTGGCGCTCAGCAGCGCGCCCTTGAAACGCGCCTGAAGGGAGAGCAGATACGGCACGCCCAGCCGGAAATCCTTCTCCCCCAGATTGACGGCATCGTAGCGCAGCAGGGTGAGGGCTTCGATGATCGTCTCCGCCTTCAGTTCGTCCTGCCGTCCCAGCGCCTCCGTGAGATCGCCATTCTCGACGCGCACGACCGCGCTCTTCTCACCGAGAGAGCGCAGATAGCTGGCGCGGCGCGGCAGGCCGCCGAGCATCGGCTTGCTGCATCCGCACGGCGTGATATGCCCGTTCAGTTCGCCGGTGAGAACGACGGAGAACGTCTCTGCCTCTTTCGGCTGGCGGCTGGAGAGGGCCGGCCCCTGCCAGGCCAGCGCGCCCATGAGACAGAGCGGCAGCGCGCAGGCCGCCAGACGCGCTGCCGCGAGTCGCGCCTTCATCGCTTTGCGCTATTTCCCGCCTGCACGTTGGCGAAGACCGGGATCACGATGGAGGGCTGGCGCGGATCGTCCGTCTGCACCGTGATCTTCCGCTGCACGATGCCCGCAGGCCACCCTCCGTTGTAGACCAGGCGCAGGCGGTACTCCTGCCCCTCCTTCACCGTCTCCTGCTGCACCTTCAGGCTGGCGTCGCCGGTGTCTACCTGCTTGAGATGGAACGTTCCCTCCCGGCGCTGCAAGGTGACGATCTGGTTCACCGGCAGCGTGGTCGCCGGGCCGATGCTGCCCAGAAACGCGCTGACCGGCATGGCAAGAATGCCTTTATCGCAGATGGCGGTGATGTTCAGCGTCGGCTCGCGCTTCGAGGTCGTCTGCACGGTGAGCAGGAACACGGAGCGGCCCATCGGCGCTTCCGGCCCGATGGTGACGGTAAGCCTGTAGTTCTGGCCGCCGTTCGCGCCGCTCGGCAGAGGCTCGACCTTTGTCGTCGCGTATGCCGCGCTGCTGGTGACGCGGCTGATCTCCACCGGCTCTTTGTCCGCCACCTGAATCTGGAACTCCTGCACGGTCGGCCCCGTATCCTTCAGGCCGATGACCGGCGCTTCGCTCGGCAGCACGCTCAGAATAGACTTGACATTGGCGGCCAGGTGCAGGGCGACCTGCGGATTCTGCGGATCGTTCGAGGTGACCGTGATCTGTTTCTGGATGCGGCCCCGGAACGCGGCGGTATTCACGTCGGCCTCGATCTTGCCGGACGCGCCCGGCGTGATCACCTTATCGTAATGCGCGACGGTGCAGCCGCAGTTGGGCTTGGCGGTGATCTCCAGCGGGGCATCCCCGGCGTTCTTGATGACGAAGGTGAAGTGCGGCTTCTCGCCGCGCCAGACATCGCCCGCGTCTTCCTCTCTCTTCTCTACGGCCAGGACTGGCTTCGGCAGATAGACGGCCACGCGCCGGTGGGCATAGTCCAGCAGCTTCGCGCGGGCCTCCTGAATCTGGCGCACCAGGGTCAGGTCAGCGGCGGAAGGCTGCTGGGCCACATCGGGCGTATGCGTGTCCGGCCCCATCAGGTCGGTCCGGCCCTCCGACGGGCCGAGGCCGAGATAGGTTCCGAACCCCTGCCCGAACAGGTGGGCGATGGAGGCTTCGGAGTGCGGCCCCGATAGATTGGGAGCGTTGAGCGCGAGATAGAGGCGGGCGGCGTGGCGCGACGGGGTTCCGGGCGCGCTCGTCGGGCTGTCCGTCTCGAAATCGGAGCAGATCAGGTTAACCGGCCCATTCTGCGTGCGGGCCACCCTCCGCTCGAACAGCACGAGCAGATCGGCCTCTTCCGGCCGCTCCGTCGCCTGGAACCGCGTCGCGCCGCCCAGTCCGGCGTTCCACTGGTGCATCGCGTTCTGCGCCGCCCGGCGATAGGACTCTTTCAAGGCAGAGGGAACGGGCAGCCAGTCCACATAGACCTGAACGACGGCGGGCCGTTGGAGCGGCTTCAGGCGAGCTTCGGCCTCCGCGAACTGGCCTTTGGTCAGGAGCAGCGCCGCCTGCGTCAGCGCGTTCCGTTCCGCTTCGGAGGCTTCCGCCGGGATCGCGGGGGCAGTCGGCGGCCTGGGCGCGTTCTGCGCGTTCCCCGGAACACTGCCGATAGCGACGCCTGCGAGAAGAGAGAGGCAGAGTAAGATGGCTTTCATGGAATGTCCTCGCTGATATGTTCTGTTCGCTCGATCTGGCACGAAATTTGCTTTGTCCCATTATACCAGACTATTCGGGCCTCGAAGTCCGGTTCCTCAGCAAACACGCATCCTTCGTAGTCCACTCCCAGTTTGCGCAATGGAATAGATTGTCAGATTAGGATAGGTCCTTTTGCGTCAGGAATACGCCTGGCGCAAAGGGAAAGGCCGTCGGCACGCCTCGCCTGCCGCCAGAATCGCCTCGTTGAGGGCGTTCAGCGGAGAACGTCGCGCGTCTGGCGTGATTAAGGAGGATAGGCTTCCGTGAACTCATTGCGAGTTAAGGCGCGTGCCGTGCTGCTGCTTGCGCTGCTGGGAGTGGTCTGCTCCGGGGCGCGCACGCTGGCGCAGGGCGCTCCCCCGTTCGTTCCGGGCCGACTTCTGGTCCAGTTCCGTCCCGATGTTCCCGCGCAGCAGGTGCGCGCTCTCATCGCGGCGGCCGGGGCCAACGATACCGGAGAAATACCCCATATCGGCGTGCATATTCTGCAACTGCCTCCGCAGGCCAGCGAGATCGCGGCGGCGCGCGCCTTTGCCCAGCGCCCCGAAGTCGCTTTCGCCGAACTGGATTACATCCTTATGCCCGCAGGCACGCCCAACGATACCTATTATGGCAGTGAGTGGCATCTGCCCAGGATCGGCGCGCCGACCGCCTGGAACTCTACAACCGGCAGTGGTAGCGTTATCGTTGCCATCCTGGATACTGGCTGCGATCCGACGCATCCTGACCTGGCTCCCAAGTATGTGCCGGGCTGGAACTTCTACGATAACAACTCCGATACGCACGATGTCTACGGCCACGGTACAGCCGTGGCGGGGACGGCAGCGGCCAGCAGCAACAACGGAACCGGCGTGGCATCGGTGGCCTGGGGCTGCCTGATCATGCCGATCCGCATCAGCGATACATCGGGAAATGCAACCTCTTCCGCGATGGCGAACGGCCTGGTCTGGGCCGCCGACCACGGAGCGCGTGTCGCCAACATCAGCTTTGGGATGGTCGGTTGGCTCACCTCCGTTAAGACTGCCGCGCAGTATTTCGCCTCTAAAGGAGGCGTCGTGACGGCCTCGGCTGGGAACAGTGGGTCGGGCCTGACGTATGCCGACAATCCCTATGTTCTGACTATCAGCGCGACCGACTCCAACGATTCGATCTGCTCCTGGTCCTGCTTTGGAACGCCTATTGATCTGGCCGCGCCTGGCAACGGAATCTACACGACCTGCAACGGCGGCGGTTATGCGGCCTGGGCAGGCACCTCCTTCTCCGCGCCCATCGTCGCAGGCGTTGCGGCGCTGATGATCTCCGCCAACCCGAATTTGACGGGGCAGCAGGTACACGATCTGCTCGAGCAGTCGGCGGACGATCTCGGCGCGCCAGGCTGGGATGCCTACTACGGCTATGGTCGTGCCAACGCGGCGAAGGCCGTCAGTCTGGCCCTGAACGGCGGTGGAACCTCGACCGCCGATACGACGCCGCCGACTATCGGTTTCAACAGCCCGACCAACGGCGCGACCGTTTCCGGTTCGATCTCCGTCCAGGTCGCCGCCAGCGATGATACTGGAGTGTCCTCTGTGACGCTCTACCTGGACGGGACCGCAGTGGCCTCCGCCTCCGCCGCCCCCTATACATTTGCCTGGAACACGACAGCGGTCTCCAACGGCACGCACACGCTGAAGACGGTCGCGGCGGACGCGGCAGGCAACACGGCTTCGGCCTCGATCAGCGTCACGGTCAGCAACGCGGTGGATACCGCGCCGCCCACCTGTAGCATCCTATCGCCAGCGGCGAACAGCACAGTGGGGAATCCGCTTGCCGTGAGCGCCTCCGCCAGCGACAATGTCGGCGTGACAAAAGTCGAGTTGTATGTGGATGGCAAACTCGTCGCTGCGGATACATCCGGCCCCTATAGCTTCAGCGTGAACACGAAGAAGTGGGCCAGAGGCTCCTCGCACACGCTCCAGTGCAAAGCCTACGATGCCGCCGGGAACGTGGGCGCTTCGCAAATCGTGACCGTCAGCAAGTAGACGGCGCTATTCCGAAAGAAGAGGGCGGGAGCAGAATTGCGCTCCCGCCCTTTGCTTGAGACGGTCAATGTGGACTACTGCGGGCAGTTATCGTCACAATGACCAGGGCCAACGCCCCCCCTATTGAAGGCGTCAAGTGCCGATGTCAGCGCACTCGTAGTGCTCGGAGCCAGGAAGCCACTGCCCACCGGCGGGATTACAAGACCGCCGATGAGGTTGTTCGCGTCTATAATCGCCTGGGCCGTCGCAGCATCCGGTACGGCGTTGTTCGCTACATTCAGCAGCGCAGCAATCAGTTGATGCGCCAGCGAAACCAGGCCATTGCCCTGCGGATTCTTCTGGAGGATGCTGCAGAGTTGGGCCGCGGAATAGTTCACGGTTCCAAGCGTCAGGCTCGTCACGGGCCATTGGTTGTTGTTCATGCCCGTCACGCACCCGGTGGGGCCGTGCGTCTTCCAGAAGCCCAGCGTGACTGTACAGCCCTGCCCGAACGGGACGCACTTGGGCGTACACGGGCAGACCGTTATGATCTGATTCCGACTGTCAGAGACGTCGCACGCGCTGATCGTGGCCGTCCACTTCCTGGTAATCGTGTAGCAACCGTTCGCATCCGTAGGCGACTGTGTATCTTCATAGGTCACGTCTACGGGGTTGCCGCAGCTATCCTCGGCGGTGGCGGTTCCGGTGGCATCGGGATCGGTTCCACCCGTTGCCACATCCTCCAGACAAACATTCTGGTCATCTGGCGGGGAGACGGTCACCGTTCGTCTGGTCCAGGTGTAGGTCTTAACACAGGTAGATGTTCCCGCGCAGTTGGTCGCCGTATAGGTAATCGTGCGGGTATTGCCCGTGCAGTCGTCGCCTGTGTCTTTGACATCGCAGCTGACACTAACCGAGCCGCACTCGTCCTGGGCGGTCACGCTTGCATCGCAACTGGGAATAGGATCCTTCGGGTTACAGCCTAGATCGGTGTTGCTATCGGTGCAGTTGTCAAACACCGGCGCAGTCACAACCTGCCACTTAAAGGTGACCGTGCAGGATGCCGTCTGGCCGCAATCATTGGACGCCGCGTACGTGAACTTCTGGCTGCGGTTGCAGCCATCGGATGTCACGCTCCCTGCTGTGCAACTTACGGGCAGAGGCGTGCTGCAGGAGGTGCTGCCGGTAATGGTATAGCCACCCAGACTCTGCGCGTTGTCGCAGGTCGGCAGCGTCTTCGGATTGCATCCCAGGTCGATGGGATCCGTCGGGCAGCCACTGATCTGCGGCGTGCAGTCGGCCCCAGTCGAACTGGCTACTCTCAGATGTCCTGGACACTTGCCCCCTGCATCCAGAGCCTTATAGCCGGTACTCGTACTGCAACCCGTAGTGCAGTACGAGATGACGTCGGTCTGGCATCCGGTTAGTGGAACACAGTAAGTGAACGTATAGACGCCTGTAGACACTTTCGTCGCAGTTAGGCATTTGTTCCCTGATGCGGAACTCTGCACGATGACCTGGATCGTCGCGTCAGTACCTCTATTGGCGCAGTCCGTCACACAGGATAGCGTAATCGTTACCGTCGAACCCGGTAGGACATTCCAGAACTGGTTGCCTCCGCTAAGCGTGGAGGTGGCCGGGGTTACGTTGGAAATCTTACCCTTTCCGCAGGTGTCTGCGGAGGCTGGCGTGGCTCTCACGCCCAAGGTCAAGGCCGCTAGCGCAAGGAACGCCAGGGCCTTCCTACAGCTTATGAACTTAGGATTCAAGGTTCCTCTCCTTCCATGAACAACGACTGCATGGAGATGATTTGCTTACTGCGGGCTGCGTCTGGCAGCCGCGAGTGCTTCGTAACGGAATAGCGAAACGCATTCCTCCTTCCCACGGGTTCCGTCCGTCGCAATTCGGATTAAGGCATTCCATCTCTCACCGGGAGGCGCTTCCGGCGACGTTTGCCATCACCGGAATCTCAAACTGGCTCTGGCGCGGATCATCGGTCTCCACCACGATCTTGCTGCGAATGTTTCCTGCCGCCCAGCCGCCGTTATAGGTGACCGTCACGCGATACTGGCGCCCCTCCTGTAACGTCTCCTGCTTGATCTGCAGTTTGGGGTCATCGCACGCGACCTTGCGAATATGGAACACGCCGTCGGCCCGTGAGAGGGTGAAGAGAGTGGTCAGAGGCAGCGCCGCCGAGGGAGTAATGTTCCCCATGTAGAGGCTCGGCGGCATCGCTACGATGCCCTTATCGCAGATGGCGGTGATGTTCACCTGCGGCTCGCGTGACGATGTCGTGGATGCCGTCACCAGAAACGCCGACCGGCCCAGCGGCGCCTCCGTCTGGATGGTCAACGTGACTTTATAGGCCCGGCCCTTGCCGTCCGGCGCGGGCAGGGGATCGAGCTTCGCGGTCGCATAGGGGACAGCGCATGTCACCTGCGTTACCTCGACCGGCTGCTTCTCGCTCGTGCGTACCTCCAACTCGCGGACTGTGGGCGCGGTATCGCGGAGCGGCACCGTTATCACCTCGCCCGGCAGCACCGTGATAGCGGACTGTACGGTGGCGACCAGGCGCAGGCTTGTCTTCGGACGATTCGGATCGTTCGTGGTGAGTTCGATCAGTTTCTGGATCGGCCCTCGGAAGCTGGCCGTATTGATGTCCGCCTCGATCTTCCCCTCCCGACCGGGCGCAATCACCTTATCGTAATTGGCGACTGTGCAGCCGCAGTTGGGTTTGGCGGTGATCTCAAGAGGCGCATCGCCGGTGTTCCTGATCTTGAAGACATAGCGCGCCTTGTCGCCGCGCTGGACCTCACCCGCGTCTATCTCCTCCTTGTCCAGCGCCAGCACCGCCTTTGGCACGTAGGCTGCCACACGCTGCTGCGCATAGCGCGCGAGAGTACGTCGCGCCTGCTCCAACTCCCGGATTCGCGCGATGTCCTGTTTCGAGGCTGTGCGGGCGACCGTTGCGGCGTGCGTGTCCGGCCCCATCAGGTCCGCCGCGTTCTCGGAAGGCGCCAAACCGAGGTAGAGTCCGAGAACCTGCCCGAACAGGTGCGTCATCGAGGCGGCAGAGTGCGGTTGGTCGAGATAGGGTACGTCGAGCGCGATGCGGGCCTCGGCGGTGCGGCGCTTCGCCGTTCCTGCGAGGACACCGGGATCGAACCGCAGGTCGGCGCAGATCAGCGTCGCCTGACCGTCCTGCACGCGTGCGATGTTGCGGTCGAACAGGAGGCGCAGGTTGGCGTTCTCCTCGCTCTCCGTCAATGCAAACTTGCTCCTGCCGCCAAGATCTCGGTTCCAGGTCTGGATCGCCTCCTGCGCCATCTGACGGCAGGCGGCGCGGCGCGCTCTCGGTACGGGCGTCCAATCCACATAGACCGGAATGACCGGAGGCAGCAGCAAAGGTTTCAGTAAGGCCGACGCCTGCGTAAACTGCCCTTGCGAGATCAGGAGGACGCTCCGATTAAGCGCATCGTGTTCCGGGGCGTTGATCTCCCTGGCGATGTACGGCGCGATAGGTTTTGCTGCCTGTTGCGCCTCAACAGCCGTCGGAAGCAGGGCCGTGGTGAGTAGCAGAGGCAGGAAACGGTATTCCATCATTACTGTCTTACCTTCCGATGAGGGAGCAGTCAGGGGACTGCTCAGTAAAAGATCGCATCGGTACTGGGGAAGCGGGCCAAGTATCCGCAAGACACAGTAGGAGATTACTCCAGACTCAGTATATCCGCGCAACCGAGAGGAGTCAATAACGAATGCGCTTAATGCCGCTTAAGATTTGCTAAAGAGTTACCAAAGATTCGCTTGTGGGGAGAGAAAGAGAGGATTGACGATCGGATTCGGAACCGCGTATACTGGAAAAGAAGGAGCCAAGGAGGTTCTGACATGATGCCGCGCGGAATCGTTCTGGCCGCGCGAGAAAGGAGCCAACCCCATGACCCTGACAATAGAACTGACGCCGGAGCAGGAGGCCCGCCTGGAGCGTGCGGCCAGAGCGCAGGGCAAGCCGGCCGCCCAGATCGTCTCCGAGCTTATCGCCCGGCTGCCGGAAGCCGCTATGACGCCACAGGAGCGCGCCGCCGCGTTTGAAGCTTGGGCGCGGCAGCCGCGCGGGAAGCTGCCTGTCCTTTCGGATGAAGATATGAGCCGAGAAAATATCTACGGAGGCCGAGGATGACGGCCTACCTGGTGGATACGAATCTACTGCTGCGCTCCCTGGATCCCAGCACGCCACGAGGCAGCCAGGCTCTCGCGGCTATCAAGCGCCTGTTGGCCCAGGGCGACGAGCTTTACACTACACCGCAAATACTGTATGAATTCTGGTCGGTCTGCACGCGCCCACCCGGCACCGCGCCGCAGGGCGAAAACGGACTGGGAATGTCGGTGGCGCAGACCCAGGCCGAGATCTCCCGCCTCCAGGCGCTCCTTCCCCTGCGGGAAGACAACGATCAGATATTCGCGCAGTGGCTCCGCCTGGTCTCTACCCATGCTGTGACCGGCAGAAGGGTGCATGATACCCGTCTGGTGGCCGCCATGCTGGTCCATGGGATCACCCACCTGCTCACCTTCAACGGGCCGGATTTCTCCCGGTATCCAGAAATCACCATCGTGGCCCCAACGGATGTCGTTCCATAAACCCGACCCAGGAATGGCTGACGATCATGGAGGCTGCCCGGCCTCGCCGGATACCATCCTCCGAAGATCGCAGAGAACCGGGAGGATTGAGGTGGAACAAGGGATACGCGACGCCCATCCGAACAGAAGCCGTGAGGAGATCATCCAGGAGATCACTCCCATCGCGCAGAGATTGAAGCTATGATGCCGCGCGGAATCGTTCCCGCCGCGCGAGAGAGGAGCCAACCCCATGACCCTGACGATAGAACTGACGCCGGAGCAGGAGGCCGCCTGGAGCGTGCGGCCAGGGCGCAGGGGAAGCCGGCCGCAGAGATCGTCTCCGAGCTTATCGCCCGGCTGCCGGAAGCCCTATGACGCCACAGGAGCGCGCCAACGCCTTCCGCGCATGGGCCGAGAGCCATGAGCGGGGAACTCCGCTGCTGTCCGAGGAAGCCATCAGTCGGGAAGCGATCTATGGAACGCGCGGGAGTTTCGCGGGGCCGGGAAGCACAATCCCATCGGCAGGGATGCGCAGGAGTACATCAACGCGATGCGTGCCGAGTAGGATCAACTCCGATGCGGAGCCTACGAGGACGAGGAGCGGAAGCGGTAGCCGACGCCCGGAACCGCGAGGATGTGGCGGGGACTGGTCGGCCCCTGTTCGAGTTTGCGGCGCAGGTTGCAGCTATGCACATGCACCAGCCGGATGTCCGAATTGCCCGGCCCCCAGACTGCCTCGAGCAGATGCTCGTAGGTGAGGACTGTATCGCGATGGATGACCAGTTCGCGCAGCAGGTCGAACTCGATTTTCGTGAGATGGATCGGCTCTGCGCCCCGACGCACCTCCCGGCTCGTCAGGTCAATGGAGATGTCGCCGGCCTCGATCACCTCCCGATCCGGCACGCTGGCGGGAGCGGCGCGGCGCAGCACGGCGCGGATGCGCGCGACCAACTCCCCCACGTGAAACGGCTTAATCAGATAGTCGTCCCCGCCCAGTTCCAGCGCGACCACCTTCGTCTGCGGCGTATCCGCTGCCGTCACCAGGATCACCGGGACCGACGACCAGGTACGCAACTCGCGGCAGAACTCCAGTCCGTTCATGCCGCCGGGCAGCGTAATGTCCAGCAGAATCAGATCGGGCCGCTCCGCCGCGACCAGGGCCAGCGCCGCCGGGCCGTTGTCCACCAGGCGCACCACAAAACCCCGCGCCGTCAACTGCGAAACCAGCAGCCGCTGCATCGCGGGATCGTCTTCGACGATGAGAATACGCTCCTGGTTCATCGCGATCTGACCTCGTCCGGTCTGGGCGGAGCCGACTTCCGTTAGGGCTGCCCGACCGGCTTGTAGGCTCCCCGCCGAAGGCCCATCGCCTGATAGCGCAGGCCGTGCAGCGCATAGGTATGCCGCCGATAGGTATGCCGCCGGGCGTGATGCCGCCGATGAGGCCGCCGCCCGTGATGAGGCCGCCGCCGCCCGGAGACATGGTGACGCCGAACACGGTGCGCGTGTTTCAGGCGCACCTGTCTGCGATGCCGGTCATCCGCTGGCAGGGCGAACGCGACCGTCCGCGCCGCCGCAGGGCGGGATGGCCCGGCGGGCCTGGCATCCCCCGCGCCCACCCGCACCAGGTAGAGCGAATGGCGCGCAAAGGGGTTCCCGGCATTCGTGGAGCGGGAAGAGCCGGACGAATCGGCAGCCGCCGTGAACGGCGACGCGCTCTCTGAGCTGCCTGCCTGAGTTGTGGCGGGCGGAACCGCCTGGGTTCCGTCGCTCTGCTGGGGCGGCGTCTCGGAACCGGTGGCCGATGCCTGGTCGGCGCCGACCTGCGGAGGCCGTACCGTCTCCGACGCTCCGGCGTCCGGCGCGGCAGGGGCGACGGCAGGCTTCTTCCCGCCTTCGGTGTGAGGCGTTGCGCCGGTAACACCCTCGCCGGTGGGCAGGGACTTCGGATCGCTCCCCTCGACGACCCGCACCTCGCCGGGATGCACGCCCTCGCCCGGCGAAAGCGTGCGTTCCGCAGAGACGCCCTGCCGATGGGCCGTATCCGAAGCGGCGCGCATACCCACGCGAATCCGCTCGGTGCGTCCGCCGCTCTTGACAACGGCTTCGCCATGACGGACAGACAGCACCTTCCATGTATCAATGCTGTCGCCCACCGACACGACAGTAAGATGCCCGTCTACGCGGAACACGCCGCTGGGGCGGTCTCCAAGCAGCGTGCCGACAAGTTCCGGTTTGGCGGCCGGTTGCGGCGGCATCGGAGGAGCCTGAATATCCTGCGGGCGGACCTGAAGTCCCCGTATCGTAGGCAGGCCCGTCGGCAGCAGCGCGCGCGGCGGCGCGCTGGCGACCTGCGGAGGCGGACTGGCGTTGGCGGCAGGAGCGGCAGGCGTCGGGAGAGGCTGAGGACTGGATAGCGTGATGGGACGCACGACCGGCGCAAACGGATTCGCCCCCGGCGCCAGCAGCGCCTCCGAGTTCGCCGCTTCCCGTTCTGCGGAGGCCGCAGGAGCAGAGGCCGGGGCTGCCGGAGCCGCCTCCGTTTGCGCGGGTGCGGATGCAGTGGGAGGCGGGGCTGCGTTGGAAGCGCCATTCGCAGGCGGCGCGGGTGGGGCAGGCGTCGGCGCAAGCGCGTTGGAGATGCTCCAAAAGGCTCCAGCGACAGCGAGGACTGCGCCGACGGCCAGCGCCGCTACCTGTTGGGGACTCGCAGCTTTCTTACTGGGCATAGGTCTACTCCTTGCTTCTCCGAAAATCGTGCGGAGGAGCGGGGTCGGTGAGGAGAGGATAGGCGCGGATGACGACCACGATCTCGTTTTTGGTCGTCTCGCGCCTGCGGGAACGGAACAGTTCCCCGATGAGCGGAATATCTCCGAGGATCGGGACCTTGAACAGGGTTGACCTGATTTCCGAACGATCCAGGCCGCCGATGACCAGTTCCTCGCCCTCATGCAGCCGCACGGTCGTATCGGCCTCGCGGCTGGCGATCTGGGGGCCGTTCTGATTGATAGTAGTCAGAGTGCTGACGACAGGATGGACTTTGAGGGTCACCTGACCATCGGGATGGATGCGGGGCCTTACCAGCAGCGCGATCCCTATCGGAATGGTCTCAAAGTTCTGGATATTGCTGCCCGCGTTGGGAACGACGATGGTCGCTCCCGGAAAACGCAGCAGGTCTCCAATGAAGATACTCGCATCCTCATTGTCCAGGACGGAGATGTTGGGCCGGGCGAGAATACGCGCCTGGCTCTGGTTGACGAGAGCCTGAAGTGCGACGCTGAAGCTGGCGCTACTACGCAGAATCTTGCCGAAATCCAGCCCGGTATGACCAGGTACTGGAACAGAGGCATTGGGTATAGTAAAGGAACCGGGTATCGTGAAGGGAAAGATGGTCGGCGTATTCTCGTTCGTCAAGCTCCAGGTGATGCCCAGGTTCTTCAGTCCTGTCTCCGTCAGTTCGACCAGCAAGGCCTCGATACGAACGGAAGGTTGGGGAACATCGGTCTGTTCCAGCAGAGAGCGCGCTATATCCAGCTCGGACTTTGCGCCGATGAGGATCAGGCGGGTCGCGC
>DASRGL010000455.1:0-17126 GCA_035651115.1 Chthonomonadaceae bacterium | reverse complement strand
GGACGAACTGGCCCATCGGCATCTGCTGCGGCGCGCGCCGGGATGCCGGCCGGTGGTGCGCTGCGCGGGAGAGACGGCAGAATCCCGGCTGCGTGCATCCCAGCGCCGCCGCGTGGGTCTCTGGGTCTGGAACGATGCCAGCGCCGGAGACCTCAACATGATGATGACCATCCGGGGTATCCAGCATACGCTGGAGGAAGTCGGGCTGAGTCTGATCATCGGCAGCCCGGATAAGCGCTCGACGGAAGAGGTGCTGCGCTCCGAGGCGGAGTTTCTGGCGCGGATGGCGCACGACTCGGAGATCGCGGGCGTGATTCTGTGGTATCTCGGCGGCGACGCCAATCTGCCTGCGCTGCAAGGGCTGCGCGCCGCCCAGGTTCCCGCCGTGTTTGTAGATCGGCAGCCCCCTTGTGGCTTCGAGGCGGACTATGTCGGGATAGACAACGAGCGCGCCGCGCGGGAGATCGTGCGGCATCTCGTGGAGCAGGGGCATCGCCGGATCGCGCATATCACGCTGGGCTATCCGGTTTCCACGCTGGCCGAGCGGCTGGCAGGCTATCGCGCGGCGCTGGCGGAGGCGAGCCTGCTCGCCCGCTCGGAACGGGTGCTGGTCGGCAGATACCGGACACCGGAGGAGCGCGATGTCGTCTGCGCGGGATTTGCCGAGCGTCTGCTGGGGCATCCCGAACCGCCGACGGCCCTGTTCGTCGTCAACGACGATATGGCGGTGGGAATGATCGCGGCGCTGCGGGCGCGCGGCGTGCGGATTCCCCAGGATATGGCGGTAGCGGGCTTCGATAACATCCAGCGGTGGAGTCCCGGCGTCTCGTTTCTGACCAGCGCGCACCAGCCCTTCGAGCAGATGGGCGCGCGGGCGGCGCACCTGCTGCTCGAGCGCCTGAAAGCCGGCCCGGTCAGCGCCTACCGCCGTATTCTGCTGGATGCGCCGCTGGTGGCACGTCATTCGACTTTAGGCGCGCGGCCCCGATGTGAGGGATAGGTTCGAGAGAAGGGCCAGACCGCGCGCTCCCGATGTCGCGCCCCGCAAAAAAACCGTATTGACAGCCAACTCTGTTTATGGTATAGTCTGGTAGACTATGGTGCAGAATTCAGAATGGCTGCTATGAGACAGACAATCACGCCCACCGTCAGCCGCATCGCTTCGACCCTCCAGGAACGCATCCATTCCAGCCAGTATGCCGAGGGCCAGTGGTTTCCTACCGAGCGCGAACTGGCCGAGGAGTTTGCGGTCAGCCGGGCGACCATCCGGCTGGCGCTCATCGAACTGGAAAAACGCAACCTGGTGGTGCGGGCGGCGGGCTGCCGCCCGATTGTGCGCGGCGGTTTCGGCGGCATCCCGAACGGGAGCGGGCAGGCGCGGCAGAGCCTGGCGCTCTGGATCTCCGGCGACCCGACCGACCTCGGCGGCGCGATGACCGTGCGCGGCATTCACAACGTTCTGGACCCCGATGTCTACCGCCTGGTAGTCGCCAATCACTGCGGCGACACGCTGGAAGCCCTGATTGCAGCGGAGGCGCAGGCGCTCGAACGGTTCGCGCGCGACAACGACATCGCGGGCCTTATCCTCTGGTATTTTGGCGGACAGCAGAATCTGCCCGCGCTGGAACGGCTGCGGGCTGCGCGCATCCCGATGGTCTTCGTGGATCGCCGTCCTCCACCCGGCTTCGAGGCGGACTATGTCGGCGTCTACAATGCGCGGGCGGCGCAGGAGGCCGTGCAGCATCTTATCCAGCAGGGCCATCGCAAGATCGGCCACGTGACCAATTCGGAATCGGCTTCGACCGTCGCGGAGCGCCTGGAAGGCTATAAGCGCGCGCTGGCGGCGGCCAATCTGCCGTTTCGCGAGGAGTGGGTGCTGACCGCGCCGTTTTTGGAAGCGGAAGGGGCGGGCCTGAGTACGCGCGCGGCGGCAGTGGCCGACCGCCTGGTGGCCCTGCCCGATCCGCCGACCGCCGTGTTCGTGGTGAACGACTCGACGGCGGTGCGCCTGGTGATGGAGTTGCGGGCGCGCGGCGTGCGCGTGCCGGAAGAGTTGGCCGTCGTCGGCTTCGACGATGAGGAGCGCTGGATGCCCGGCAAGCCGTTCCTGACCACGATCCGCCAGCCGTTCGAGGCGATGGGAGAGGAGGCGGCACGGCTGCTGCTGGAACGGCTGAAGACCGGCTCGGTCAGCGCCTACCGCCATATTCTGCTGGACGCGCCGCTTGTGGTACGCGAATCCACTGCGCCCCCCATGAGGCAGGAAGCGCCGTGACTCGCGTCTTGCTTTGGGAGTGATCGGAAGGCGAGGAGAGAGAGCGAACGGTACGCCTGCGTTGCAGGCTCATGCGGGCAGGCCGTTGGAAGGCCCGTTCCATCCCTTCGGTGGAGGTGCAGAGTGAAGAAAGAGATACCCCCTGGCATGATCATTGCGGTACTGGCAGTCATTGTCCTGGTCATCGGCTTTTTTGCCTTCAGGACGTTTTTCAGCAATCCGAACTACACGCCGCTGGACGACCCGGAAAAGATGAAGGAGTACCAGGCCGCGAAACAGAAGAGCGCCCAGAACTGGCAGCAGGCCACGCGCGGCGGCGGGAGCGGGGGCGCGTATCGTAATCAGGGGGGCGCGCAGAACGCCGCGCCCGGCGGGAATTAGGCGGAGTGGACGATCTTATCAGTTGCAGTGACGCACATCCTCAATCAACGGCTCCCGCAAGTGCGGCGGGAGCGAACGGAGAAAGCTATGCGCAATCGAACTCGTGGTTTCACCCTCATTGAGTTGCTCGTCGTTATTGCCATCATCGCGATTCTGGCGGCTATTCTCTTCCCGGTCTTTGCTCAGGCGCGCGAGAAAGCCCGGCAAGCCTCCTGCACCAGCAACATCAAACAGATCACGCTGGCCGCGCTGATGTATGTCCAGGACTACGACGAGACGTTTGTTGACGCGGGCGTCAACCCCTTCTTCAGCCACCAGAACAGCAACGGACAGTACGACAACGGAGCCACCATTACCTCGAACACGCCCTACGCGGGCTGCATGGGCTGGCCCTGCGTGCTGCCGACGGGCGAGGCCACCTTCGCCGCGCGTATGATGCCCTATATCAAGAGCTATGCAGTCTGGGCCTGCCCCAGCGCCAACAACTCCAGCGTCAACGAGGGACAGGACTGGTTCCCCAGCAACCCGGTCCAGACCATCAACAACTCCGGCCAGAAGCCGATCTCCTACTGGTACAACCTCTGCTTCCACAAGCAGGCGCAGGCGGTGGTGGATGCGCCCGCCGAGCGCGTCATCTTCGCGGAGACGGGCCGTGTGCGCGCCGCCTATGACCTGAACTCTGGACGCGACGGCTATGCCCGCGCCGCGAAATGGAACGACTACTATCGTCCCCATAGCGGCGGCAGCATCCTCGGATTCAGTGACGGTCATGTCAAGTTCTTCCGCGATGCCGGTATGGGGCCTGGCGACGACAAGACGGACGCGGGCCGGTTCGTGCGCGGCCTGCCGCACGGCGATATGTGCGCCAATCCGCCGCAGCCCGGCTACATCGAGTGGCGTCTCGTGCAGGATCCCAGCGCAGGCTACACCGAGAGTTGCCCTTAATCGAGTTGCACTTTCGGCAATCGTGACAAGCCGAAAAACCGGGCGGTAGGGAATTCCCTACCGCCTATTTCTCTATGGATGCTCGCCTCTATTGTTCTGTCCTCCTCGAATAGTTTGTCCTCCAAAGTTTAGCGAAACGTGGGTGTGGAAGGCAAAATATCAGATGGGGGCAATATCTCCCCACCGAAGCCGATTCGGCGCTGTCCTTGCCGTTCTGCGACAAGAATGCCAACCTCCAGCCAATTGGCGCTCGGCATGGAGATATCCATGTTTCTGATCGCATTAAGAGAAGGAAGAAACTTGCCACTGAACACATAAGATCGTGGCTGCATGGTGACCGTTTCGAGCGCCTTTAATACAAACGCAGTCAGTAAAGCTTGCTTTTGCTCTCCTGACAGTGTTGTCCGGTTCAGTAGGGCAACATTGAAAAATGTCTCTATCTCATCGCCGTTCGAGAGATCAACCGTTCTGTCTGACACGTGTCAGACAGGAGCGGAAGGCTCCAGTTTACCGGAAACTAGAGTATAGCAAGTCCTGTTTGTTGGGACAACGTAGCAGCGACTTGCCCCAACGTCGTTGAACCTAAGTGCAGGTGTACTTGCGTTGCAAGCTTTGAATCCGTTGGATTCTCCTGGGCGTGGCCGGACGGCCCAAAGCAAGCCACCGGGGTAATCGCAGCCAATAGAAGCAGGAGGCAACGCCAGTACTCGAGAGACCTTCGTTTCATTGCTATTGCCCTCCGTGAAACGTTGGCTCGATGCGCGGTTGAGGCGCCTCCCAGGGCAGGCAGGTAATCAGTTCTTCCCCATTCCGATCTTTGCCAACAAAGCTAAATTGCCAGTGGTTCGGAATATCTTGAATAGGCTGAACAGGCTGGCCGGATCGTTTCTGGTAAAATGTTGGCCATTCGCGCATTTGCAGATATGAGACCGGTATGGTGTCGAGTTGTGAAAGAAGCAAGTTCCATGCGATGTATGTATCTGACAAATAGCCGCTTAATACGGCTTGTTGAAGTATCCTTTCCTGCTGAGGAAGGAGTTCCTTACCATGGATAATCTTCCCGGAACGGAGAACCTGCACCTGAGCCTGCGTAAGAGAACGAAACAGCTCGTTGACCAAGTCATTTTTATGTGCTGGGTTTGGATCGAATGGTATCGCATGGAGAACGCTGACGACATCTTGTGCCATCTGTCGCATCTCTGACCAGTTCAGTTGCGGATACTCTTCAGGATGTTTGAATCGTTTGCGCATCAGGATGACGTTGCCTTTCGCTGCCGTCCATAAGTAATCAAAAGTGTCAGCCACTTTGTCAAGGGTTTCTTCCAAAGTCCCTTGGAAATCAATATTAGCCTTCGTGAGCAGCGGAGAATTATCTATCAGGATGCTGTATCCACTCTGCTTGGCTATCTCTGCTGTGATTTCTGAAAGCGATGATCCGTGTGTGGACAGTACAATATGTCCTGTGTTAAGTTTGGAAGCAGGGGCAATCTGTTGCGCGGAACTCAAGTTACAGGCAAAAGAGAGGACGCTAAAAACAATGCTGGATACAAATAACACATTTTGTTTTTCGAGTAGTCTTTGCATCATGGATCACTGCTCCTTATAGAAGAGTTCGCCTGGAGATGATTAGCATACCAGGCGAACCCTAAGTGGTAACGCTGTGGTCTTTAAGCACTACCCTAATTGCTTCTTGATACGTCTCCCAGAGTGTAGGCAGAAGCAGTGGCATTTTGTGCGTTTGCGGTAATTTGCATACTTGCAGTAAAGGATGAAACACCGCCTGGTGTAGCTTGCCACTCATTGTACGTCACCGTCCCGCTATAACTTGGTGGGGCAGCGAAGCTGGCCGGTTGGAACTGAGTTGACGGGTTTGGCTGAAAGTAACTGGTTGCTATTGGGAGGGGAGATATGCTTCCAGTAGCGCTCCCGGAGATTTGGGCGGAAAACACAAGAAACAGCGCGGGCGCAGCACCTTGACCAGACCAATTAAATGACCGCTCTCTGTAAATTGTAGCATTCGCTTGAGCGTTCGCTATCAGCGTGGATGCGCTTACTGAGTTAGTCCCTATGGTAAGGTTACATGCGTCTGGATCGTTTGGAGGTGAGAGAGTAGAACTGACAGTATATCCTGTGTAGCCGCTAACGTGCCATTGAGCGTAAGAAGTTTTGCAAATGCTCAAGCACAAAATGGCAAATGTTATGCACAAGACGAACTTGAAATCCTTCATGGGAAACTTTCCTCCTTTTAGACTATAACCGTGCATAGAATTTGCCTGAAGACGGCTAATGAGGAGGAGACCGTATGAACAAGCAAAATTTCTGACTCGCAACCATCATGAGTTCCCTCTTCGCTCTTAAGCTATACAATCGGTGGTCAGAGTATTATTGTATAGCTTAAGGATGATAAGACCTAGCTCAAGGTACAAAGCACAGAATTCGCCAATATGTCAATGCCAGTAGATAGAGTCTATCAAAAATCCTGCTGCCTGTCAATCATTTGCGCGAAAATTATCGCGAAATTTTTCGTGCTTGTCTTGTAGGTATGTGCAATGGTACATCTAGGATGATGCATCGTGTACCAGTTGGAATATATTCTTGCAGATTACAGTGTTTGCCCCGATAAATACTGCAAATTTTTGTTCGTCTGCATGATATTAACAATCCGCCTCTTCGCCCCGTACAAGCGGGTACTCTACACGCAGGAAACCATCGCTCCATGACTCTCGCTGTTTGGCGCAACGGCTTACAGCTTGCTCTCCTTCTCCTGGCATCGTCTGCGCTGGCGGGGTGTTCCCGGCAGCCCGCTTCCGCGCCGCCGCCCGCTCCGAACTCGCTGCAAGGCCGTATGGCCCGTGTCCATCAGAATCCCGATGACGCGCTGGCGCGGGTGGAACTGGCGACGCAGTACCTCGGCTCCGGCGACACATTTGCCGCCATCGAGCAGTTGGAGATCGCGCGGACGTTGGGAACGCAGGACGAGCCGGTGCTGCTGAGCCTGGCGAAAAGCTACAGCAAACTGGGCGAGCTGGAGCAGGCGGCGGAGGCGCTGGCGGCGGGCGCAGCGAAGTCGTCGGCCTCCCCTGCGCTCCGCATGGCCTGCAGCCAGACGCTGCTCAATCTGGGGGATTTTCAGGGCGCGGCGGAGGCCGTGCGTCCGCTCATGGCGCAGTGGGAGAGCCTGCCGGACAGCACGCGCCGGTATGTCGTGCGGGCGCTGCTGCTGGCGGGCGACGCGGAACAGGCGGGCAGATTGCTGCCGAAAGCGAGCGCGGACGCGGAGTGGCTGGCGTTGCGCGGACTGGCCGCCCGTCTGCAAGGAGACTGGAACGCCGCGACGCAGGCGCTTTCGCAGGCCGTCGCGGTCAATCCACAGGACGGCTGGAATCTCTACCTGTTGGGGCAAGCCTGGATAGAAGCGGGAAACCGGGCGAAAGCGGCGGAGGCGTGGGAGCGCGCCGCCCGTCTGCCGGACGCGCCGCCGCAGGCCCGTATCGGGCTGGCGCGGCTGAGGGCGATGGAAGGACGCGCGCAGGAGGCCGTCAAGCAGTTGCAGCCGATCACCGGCGAGGACAAGAACAGTCCGGCCTACTGGCAGGCGTGGGTCGTCGTCTCACAGCAGCAGAAGCAGCCGGTGCAGGCGGCGCTGTCGCGCGGCTATGCGGCCTTTCACGGCGGCGATCCCTGGCAGGCGGAGGCGCTCTGGAAAGCCGCGCTGCCGCAGGCGAAAGAGGAGGACGCGCGGGAACTCTATGCCGCGCTTGTCAGCAGCGCCTCCCGGCGCAGTGATCTGCAGCCCGCTCTGAACTACGCGAACGCCGCCCTGAAACGCTGGCCCCGCGATCCCTTCTTCCTCCGGCAGCAGGCGGAACTGCGGCTTGGCCTGAATCTCCTGCCTGAAGCGCAGGCGTCCGCAGAGAGATGGCAGGCGATCGCGCCTCCTGACCAGGCCGCGCAGGTCGCCGAACTGCTCTCCCGCATCGCCCTCGACTCCGGCAAGCAGCCGCTCCTGGAAGCGAACGCGCAGCGCAACCGCGCACTCGATCCCTCCGACCCGGCCCCACTGCTGCATCTGGCGGAGTGGCAGGGCAACCAGGGCCGCACGCCGGAGAATCTGGAACGCACCTTGAAACTCTACCAGGACGCGCTCGCCATCGCACCGAACAACGCCGAAGCCATCGCCCGCGCCGGAGGCGTGCTGGCCGATCTCAAGCGCACGGACGAGGCCATCTCTATGCTGCTGCGCGCGCTCTCCGCCGATCCGCGCGTTCTCGAAGGCACGCCGAACATCCAACTGGCCCAACTCTATCGGATGCAGGGACGGACGCGCGAACAGCAGTTCGAGCAGGCGCAGTACCAGCGAATGCGCCAGATCAAGGACGGCTGGCCCGCGCTGCTGAAGGCCATGCGGCAGCCGGAACGACCCGTGCAGGACTGGAAGGCGCTCGGCGAGAGGGCGCTTCAGCGGCGGGAGACCTGGATTGCCCTCTGCGCGTTTTCACGGGCCGCGCGTCTGGCCCCGAACGATCCCGCCGTCTGGCGCTCGCTGGCGGCGGCGGAAAAGCGTTTGGGGCGTTTCGATGAGGCGCTGAACGCCATGCGCCGGGCGCATCGGCTTGCGCCCTCATCCCCCCGGCCCCCTTCTCCCAACGCTGTGGGAGAAGGGGGAGCGCGAAACTCCCGGCGTTCCCATTCCTTCTAACTCGCACCAGAGCAGAAAGAAAGGAACAAGCGGGCGCTCTAGTCCCCCCTCTCCCACGCTGCAGGAGAGGGGACGGGGGTGAGGGCCAAACCAGGCAGGGGAAACCGCCGGGATGTCGAAATAGCGTAGGAACGGGAGGACACAGCCGCCATGACCCTGCGCATCGAGCAGACGCCGCCACGACCCCAGCGCCCCCGCCCGATAGTTCTCATCGGCGCGGGCGGTATCGTTCACGACGCCCACCTGCCCGCCTATCGGAAGGCCGGGTTTCCGGTTCACGGCATCACCGACCTTCAGCGCGAGAAGGCGGAGACGCTGGCGCGCGCATTCGCCATTCCGAACATCTATGCGACGACGGAGGAGGCCGTGCAGAACGCGCCGCCGGAAGCCGTCTATGACATCGCGGTTCCCGCCTCGGCGCTGCTCTCCGTGTTGGAAAAGCTGCCGCCCGGTGCGGCGGCGCTGATGCAGAAGCCGATGGGCGAGAACCTGGAGCAGGCCCGCGCTATTCGCGCGCTCTGCCGCGAACGGAAGCTGACCGCCGCCGTCAATTTCCAGTTGCGGTTCGCGCCCTATATTCTGGCGGCGCGCAGTCTCATCGCGCAGGGCGTCGTCGGCGAACTGCACGATATGGAGGTGCGCGTCACCGTAGACACGCCCTGGCACTTGTGGGCCTTCTTTGCGACCCTGCCGCGCGTCGAAATCCTCTATCACAGCGTCCACTATATAGACCTGCTGCGCTCCTTCCTGGGCGAGCCGCGCGGCGTCTACGCCAAAACCCTCCGCCATCCCAATCAGGCGGGCCTTGCCAACACGCGCTCTGCCATCCTGCTGGACTACGGCGACGCCGTGCGCGCGACCATCACGACCAATCACGGCCATCGCTTCGGGCAGCGTCATCAGGAGAGCTACGTCAAGTGGGAAGGCACGCGGGGCGCGATCAAGGCGACGCTCGGCCTGCTGATGAACTACCCGCAAGGGCTGCCGGACGCGCTGGAATATAGTACCGAAGAGAACGGCGCGCTGACAGAGTGGCGGAGCGTGCCGCTGGAAGGAAGCTGGTTCCCGGACGCCTTTATCGGCACAATGGGCAGCCTGCTGCGCTTCGCCGAGGGTTCCAGCGACACGCTGCCGACCGCATTCGAGGACGCCTACAGGACGATGACGGTCGTTGAGGCGGCCTATCGTTCCAGCGTGGAGGGCGCAACGCCGATAGCTGTCTGAACTGTGATTAGAATGATTAGCGGATGGGCTATGATTGGCTCCTAGCGCATCATAGTCCATCCTATAATCCGACGAATCACAGTTCAGACTAGTAGGGAGGGCTACAAGGAGCCAACGATGAGCCAGAGGCACACCTTTCGTATCGCCGTGCGGCAGTTCGGGCCGTTCGAGAGTGCGATACGCAAGCAGTTCGCGGCCTATAAAGCAGCGTCCGGCAGCGCGCTGGAACTCGAACTCGTCGCGCTCGACCTGAACCCGCTCGCGGAACAGCGCGCCTTTGCCGCCCGCTTCGGCTACCCGCTTGCGCCGCCGCAGACCTGGCCGCAGTTTACCGACATGGCCCGCTTCTTCACCCGGCCCAATCAGAACCTTTACGGAACCGTCTTCGCCGCCTTTCCCGACGGACACAACACCGTCTACGACTTCTGCCTGCATCTATGGAGCCGGGGTGGGGAACTCACGGACGCCGCCGGGAACGTCACGCTGGATACGCCGCAGGCCCGCGCCGCGCTGGACTTCTACCGCCAGATGGCGGCAGACCGCACGGCGACCTATCCCGACCCGATGCAGATAGATTCCGTACAGAGCGGCGCGCTGTTCCGGGAGGGCCGTATCGCGATGATGGTCAACTGGTTCGGCTTCGCGGCGGTCTGCGAACAGCCGAACAGCCCGACGAGAGGCAAGGTGGCGGTCACGACTCTGCCCGCCAGCGAGGGACAGCCGCCCGCCTCCCTCAGCGTCTACTGGATACTCGCGCTCGCCGCCGGAAGCCCGCACAAAGCGGAGGGCTACGCCTTCCTGCGGCACGTCGGCACGCCGGAGATGGATAAGCGGACGACGCTGGAAGGCGGCATCGGCTGCCGACTCTCCACCTGGGCCGACCCGGACGTGAACGCAGCGATTCCCTACTATCATCGCCTGGCTGACCTGAGCCGCAATGCGCGCACGCTGCCGCGCTCCCGCGAATTTCCGAAACTCGCGCATATCCTGGATGAGATCGTGCAGCAGGCGCTCGGCACGCCGGACGCAACGGACGCCATTCTCCGTCGGGCGCAGGAGCGCGCGCAAACCATTCGGCTCGATTTCTGATGCCTGTGCGATCTGCATCAATCATCCATGACCAGCGTGCCTTACGACATCGCAATCATCGGCGGGGGGATCGTCGGGCTGGCGACCGGCCTGGCGCTCAGCCGGAGCTATCCGCACGCCCGCCTGCTGCTGGTGGAGAAGGAGAGCGACTGGGGCGCGCACCAGACGGGGCATAATAGCGGCGTCCTCCACTCCGGCATCTACTACACGCCGGGCAGCCTGAAAGCGCGGTTTGCCCGCGAAGGCAACCGGGCGATGGTCGCCTTCTGCCGCGAACACGGCCTCCCGCACGAGGTCTGCGGCAAGGTCATCGTCGCCACCGAGCCGGAGGAGTTGCCTCTGCTGGACAGGCTCTATCAACGCGGCCTGGAAAACGAACTGGACGTTTATCGACTGAGCGCGGGGGAGTTGAAGGCGCGCGAACCGCACGTCAATGGGCTGGCGGCGCTGCTGGTTCCCAGCGCCGGCATCACCGACTACAAGCGGGTGGCGCAGAAATTCGCCGCTCTGCTTCAGGAACAGGGCAGCGACCTGCGCCGAAACACGCGCGTCGAGAAGCTGACTCCGACGGCGGAAGGTGTCACGCTCGGCACGAACGGCGGAGAGTTCCGCACCCGGTTTCTTGTCAACTGCGCGGGCCTGCACAGCGACCGCATCGCGCGGCTGGCGGGCGCACGGACAGAGGCTCACATCATCCCATTTCGCGGCGAGTACTACACCCTCACGCCGGAAAAGCGCGCACTCGTCAAGCACCTTATCTATCCCGTTCCGAACCCCGCCTTTCCCTTCCTCGGCGTCCACTTCACCCGCATGATAGATGGCGAGATACACGCCGGGCCGAACGCCGTGCTGAGCCTGAAACGCGAGGGCTATCGCAAAACCGATCTCGCCCTCGCCGATGTCGCCTACGTAGCGACCTTCGGCGGCTTCTGGCGGCTGGCGGCGCGGCACTGGCGGGAGGGCGCAAAAGAGTGGACGCGCTCCCTCAGCAAAGCGGCGTTCACGCGCAGCCTGCAACGCCTGATCCCGGAAATCCGGGCGGAGGACTTGATTCCGGCGGGCGCGGGCGTGCGGGCGCAGGCGCTCCTGCCCGATGGCCGCCTCGTGGACGACTTTCTCATCGTCTCCGGCCCGAACTCCCTCCATGTCTGCAACGCGCCCTCTCCCGCCGCCACCGCCGCGCTCAAGATCGGCGAGTACGTCGCCAAGGAAGTCGCCGCGCGCATGGCGCTCTCCTCCACTTAACGAGAAGGCGGCTCGTTCGTCCTACAGCCGAAACCACACGTTGACAGGGCGGCCTTTTTGTGGTACTCAAAGTAGGAAAGCAAGGCCGCACGAACAGGAGAAAGCCATGACCCTGACCATTGATCTGACGCCCGAAGAAGAGGCCCGGCTTGCGGCGCTGGCCCAACAGAAAGGCAAGCCTCTGGACGATGCGCTCGGCACGCCGTTGGCTCTGCTCGACTCGACGCTGCCGATGCTGGACGCCGTGCTGCTGCTGGGCCGGTATGTGCGCGCTGTGATGGAACGGCTGCTTGCGCCGCAGGGGAAGCCCGGCGAGCCGACCCTTACAGAGTTAGAAGCTTTCTTTGAGGCTATGTCAGAAGATTCGGAAGCCCTGCCTGCTCTGCCGTCAGAGGCATTCACGCGCGAAAGCATCTACGCCGACCATGACTGATTATCTGCTGGACTCGAATATCTTGCTGCGCTTCGTCCGGCGCTGATCCCGACCATATTCTGGTGCGCAGCGCATTGCAGATGCTGCGTATACGTGGTGAACGTCCGAGGGACATATAGGGAGGAGCGGCGGCAAGGAGCCAGGCGCGAAAATAGGGCTTGACAACCTGCGCGCGAACGGCTATAATGGGCGCGTTACAACTTGATAGCATGGTTGCAGGAGTCGCGCTGTCGTGGCGCGGCGGTTCGGGGGAAGCCCGGTGCGAATCCGGCACAGTCCCGCTGCGGTGTACCGATTTTGGATTCATGGCTAAAGCCCAAATCCGGTAAGTCCGAATGCCCGCCTGCAACGCATCACGTTTGCCCTTCGCGAGAAAGGGTGTGATGGTCACGGAAGTCGTGCCTGCGTTGCAGGATACGCGCCGCACTATCCACCATCCCGACGAGGATGGTTTTTTTGTGCCTTCCGTTGCCCTCCTCCGTCCCTCGTGAGATCACCGACGTTCTGGCTTAAGAAAGGAGTGTTCTCATGCGTCCGAAACGGACACCGCCATCGGCGGGCTTTACGCTCATCGAACTGCTCGTCGTCATCGCCATTATCGCGATCCTCGCGGCTATTCTCTTCCCGGTCTTCGCCCAGGCCCGCGAAAAAGCGCGACAGGCCGCGTGCAGTTCCAACCTCCATCAGATCGGATTGGCAGCGGCTCTCTATGCGCAGGACTACGACGAGCGGGTGCTGCCCGTCTCCTCCCAAGTTCGCTACGGTGGCCTCAGCATCTACTGGTGGGCCAGCTACGACGCGGCGACCGCTACGCGCGACGACACCAAAGGGCTGCTCTATCCCTACGCCAAAAACCATCAGATACAGGCGTGTCCCTCCTTCCAGAACACGCGGCGCAATACGCTGGGATTGACCGGCTACGGCTATAACTACTTCTATCTCTCCCCCTTCCTGCCGCCGGACTATCTGGCGACGGACTCCGTTGCCCTGGCCGCCGTTCAGACGCCTGCCGAGACGGTGCAGATGGCGGACGCGGCGCTGCTCAACACCTGGGCCTACAGCGCGCCGACCCTGGAAGGCAACGCCTACCTGGAGCCGCCCTCTTCCGCCTTTCCCGCCTTCCATGCCCGCCACAATGGGACCGGCAACGTCCTCTGGCTCGATGGACACGTCAAGGCGTTCCAGCCGCGCTATCGCACGGGGACGTTCGGCTTCGGCTACAAGGCGGAGGATTTCCAGGCCGTCCATCTGGGCGATATAGATAGGGACGGCGATTTTATGACCGACGAACTCTTCGACTTACAGTAGCGGCTCTGCCGCAAGGTTGGAGGAAAGGCGCGATGGGGCAGATCGTTCTCGTCACCGGCGGGGCGCGCAGCGGCAAAAGCCGCTTCGCCGAAGGGTTGGCGCTACAGGCTGGCGGGCCGGTCGTCTATCTGGCGACCGCCGAGGCGAGCGACGCCGAAATGGAAGACCGGATCGCGCGGCATCAGGCGCAGCGCCCATCGGAGTGGACGACGGTGGAATCGCCGAGGGAACTGCTGCCTGCGCTGGCCGGGAAAACAGAGGGCGTGGCCGTCGTCCTCCTCGAAGACCTGTCGCTCTGGACGGCCAATCGCCTGATAGACCTCGGCGACTCCGAGCGCGAGGGCTGGTGGGCCGAAGTGGACGCGCTGGAAAGGACGCTCCATGCGGAGTTGCAGGCGCTCTTGCAGGCTGCCAGGGCCGCCTCCTGGGACCTGATCCTGGTGACGAACGAGGTGGGATGGAGCCTGCATCCCAACAGCCCTCTCGGTCGCGCCTTTCAAGATATGCTGGGCCGACTGAACCAGTTCGCCGCGTCGCAGGCCGATGCGGTCTCTCTGGTCGTTGTGGGCCTGGCGCTGAATCTGAAACCGCAGCGATGACCTCAAGAAAGGATTCGTAGCATGTTCTATGCGCTGATCGTTCTGGCGGCGGCCTCGCGGCTGCTGCCGCATCCCATCAACGTTGCGCCTATCGGCGCGCTCGGCCTGTTCGCAGGCGCGTACCTGAACCGGCGGGGAGCCTGGGCCGCGCCTCTGCTGGCCCTGCTGGTCAGCGATGCCCTTCTGGGTTTCTACCATCCGCTGCTGATGGCCTTCGTCTACGGCGGGTTTGCCGTCGGCGGGCTGCTGGGGCGGCGGTTTCTCCATGAACGGCGGACGCCGGTACGTCTCGGCCTCTGCGCGCTGGCTGGTTCCGCCGCCTTCTTCCTGCTCTCCAATTTCGGCGTCTGGGTCTGCGGCGGCTGCCTGGGAACGGGCCTCTATCCGCACACCTGGAGCGGGCTGGTGACATGCTATGCGATGGCGCTGCCCTTCTTCCGCAACACCGTTCTCGGCGACCTGTTCTACACGGCGGCGCTGTTTGGGGGATACGAAGCCGCGCAGCAGTGGGCGGCACGGCGGCGCGCGCTGCAAGCCCTCTGCCCCCACAAGGAAACCGCGCCATGAGAATCGTCTCTCTGCTGCCTAGCGCCACCGAGATCGTGTGCGCGCTGGGCCTGGAAGAACAGCTTGTCGGCGTCACGCACGAGTGCGACTATCCGCCCCGTGTGAAGGCGCTGCCGAAGGTGACGCAGACGCTCATCCCGCACGACGCCACCAGCGCGCAGATAGACGCGCTGGTGCGCGAGCGGCTGAAGACGGATCGGGCGCTCTACACGCTGGATATGCCGACGCTCGAACGTCTGCGGCCCGACCTGCTGGTGACGCAGGCGCTCTGCGATGTCTGCGCCGTCGCCGAAGCCGAGGTGAACGCGGCGGTCTGCACGCTGCCGGGCCGTCCGCGCGTCCTCAATCTGGAACCGATGTCGCTGGAAGACGTTTTCGACACGCTGCATCTGGTCGGCAGGGCGACGGGCCGGGAAGCGCAGGCGCGGGAGGTCGTGGCGGCGCTGCGCCGTCGCGTGCAGCGCGTGGCGGAACGCACGGCGGCCATTCCTCCGGCGGAGCGTCCGCGCGTCGCGTTTCTGGAATGGCTCGATCCGCCGTTCAATGGCGGCCACTGGAATCCCACGCTGATCGAACTGGCGGGCGGCGTGGACGTTCTCGGCTGCCTCGGTCGGCCCTCGCGCACGACGCCCTGGCAGAGCGTGCGCAACAGCCGCCCGGATGTCCTGTTCATTGCCTGCTGCGGCTTCCCTGCCGGGCGGGCCTTGCAGGATATGCCCTTGCTGGAACGGCAGCCGGGCTGGGACAGCCTGCCCTGCGTGCGGAACGGGCGCGTCTATGTCACCGACGGCAACGCCTACTTCAGCCGTCCGGGGCCGCGCCTGGTGGACAGCCTGGAGATACTGGCCCACGCGCTCCATCCGGACGCGCATCCGCTGCCCGCCGGTCTGCCCGCCGCCCACGCCGTCTCTGTCCTGGCAGGTGCGGCATGAGAATAGAACTTCCGCAGATAGAGCCAGCGTCCGAGCGTCACCGCGCCGAGGCGCAGCGCCTGATGGACGGCAAAACGAAGCCGCCCGGCAGCCTGGGTCGCCTGGAAGAACTCGCTGCGCAGTTGTGCGCCATCCAGCGCCGCGTGCCGCCGCAGACCGACCGCAAGCGTATCCTGCTCTTTGCCGCCGATCACGGCATCGTGGAGGAGGGAACGAGCGCCTATCCGCAGGAAGTGACCGGGCAGATGGTCGCCAACTTCGCCAACGGCGGCGCGGCGATCAGCGTGCTGGCGCGGCAAGCCGGGGCGGAGTTGGAGGTCGTGGATGTCGGCGTGATCGGCGCGGTGGACGGGCGGGCGCTGAACCGTAAAGTGCGGGCCGGGACCCGCAACTTCGCGCGCGAGCCGGCCCTCACAGTGGCAGAAGCGGAGCGGGCGATTGCTGTCGGCCTGGAACGCGCGCAGCACGCCGCCGATTCGGGCGTAAACGTGCTGGCGCTGGGCGAGATGGGCATCGGCAACACGGCCTCCGCCTCCGCGCTGCTCGCTCTGCTGACCGGAGCGGACGCCGGGGCGACGGTCGGGCGCGGAACCGGCCTGGACGATGCGCAGTTGGCCCGCAAGCAGGCGGTGATCGCGCGGGCCATCGCGCGGCATCGGCCCCAGGCTCAGACGCCGTTCGACGCGCTCTGCGCTGTCGGCGGGCTGGAGATCGCCGCGCTCGTCGGCGCGATGATCGGCGCGGCGGCAGATCTCCTGCCCGTCGTCATAGACGGCTTCATCTGCACGGTCGCCGCGCTCGCCGCGACGCGGATAGCCCCGCCTGCGCGCGACGCGCTGCTCTTTGCCCATCGCTCTGCCGAGACCGGACACCGACTCGCGCTGGAGGCGCTCGATGCGGCTCCGCTGCTCGACCTGAACAT
Source organism: Chthonomonadaceae bacterium (assembly GCA_035651115.1). GTDB lineage: Bacteria > Armatimonadota > Chthonomonadetes > Chthonomonadales > Chthonomonadaceae > DASRGL01. Next base: position 507 of record DASRGL010000455.1, on the reverse strand, counting down.
GCGCCTGGGCGAGGGGAGCGGCGCGGCGCTGGCCCTGCCTCTCATCGAGGCGAGCGCGCGACTCCTCCGTGAGATGGCCTCCTTCGAGCAGGCGGGCGTCAGCACGAAGAGGAATCCCTGATGCGCGCCCAGTTGCACGCCTTCTTCACCGCCCTGATGTTCCTCACGCGCATCCCCTGTCCGCCCTGGGTGGATCACGCGCCGGATTCGCTGGCCCGCTCCGCCGTCTATTTCCCGGTCGTCGGCGTGCTTGTGGGCGGCCTCGGCGCGCTGGCCTATCGGCTGGTCGCATGCGGCTACTCCCCGGCGCTGGCGGCGCTGGCGGGCCTCGCCACAACGGTCCTCGTGACCGGCGCGTTCCACGAAGACGCCTTCGCGGACGTGTGCGACGGCTTTGGGGGCTGGACGCCGGAACGCCGCCGCGAGATCATGCGCGATAGCCGGGTCGGTTCGTTCGGCGTGGTCGGCCTGGCGCTGCTCCTCGGTATGAAAGTCGCGCTGCTGAGC
>DASRGL010000454.1:0-15616 GCA_035651115.1 Chthonomonadaceae bacterium | reverse complement strand
ACCGGGCGAAACAGGAGTGGCAGGAGGCGGCCCGCCTCAATCCGAACAACGCCGACGCCTGGGAACTGCTCGCCGAAGCCTATCTTTCTGAAAAGAACTGGAAGGCTGCTGTCGAACCGTTTCGGCAACTGCTGCGCCTGCGCCCGGATACCGCGAACGTCTATGAGCGGCTGGCTGCCGCCGCGCTCCACTCCGGCGAGGAGGCGTCTGCCGCGCAGTTCGCTCAGGAAGAGCTTCAGCGCGACCCGAAGAACATCGAGGCGCTCAAGATCGCCATCCGGCTGCTGCCTTATGCGAAAGATGCGGAGCAGAAGCTGAACTATCTGCGGCAGATGGTCGCCTTGCAGCCTAACGACAGCGAGTTCTCGCTTCTGCTGGCGCAGGAGGCGATCACGCAGCATCGCTACCCGGAGGCGCTGGCGGCGCTGGACTCCCTCCTCCAGCGCGAGCCGGAGAACGTCAAAGCCCTCTCGCTGCGCGGCATGAGCCGGGTCGAGTCGGCCGCCTCTGCGGCGGAACAGGCGCAGGCGGAGGCCGACCTGAAACGCGCGCTGGAACTGGCTCCCGGCGTCCCCTTCCCGCGCTTCTATCTGGGTAAGCTGTATGCGCGCCAGGGCCGAATGATGCAGGCCGTCGCGCAGTTGGAACTGGCCGCGCGCGCAATGCCGGGAAGAAAAGAGATCTTCTTCGAGTTGCAGAACGCCTATGCGCAGACCGGCCAGCCTGCCAGAGCGGCGCAGGCGCGGCAGCAGTTCGCCGCCTTGCAGCAGGAGGAGACTCTGCTGGACACGCTCCAGAAACGCTGCGTGGTCGAGCCGAACGACTTCGACAGCCATCTGCGACTTGGTCTGCTTCTGCTGAAACACGGCGACCGGCGGAAGGCGGGCCTCTTTCTCAAGAGGGCGCAGACGCTGCGGCCCGAGGATATTCGCGTCAAGACGGCGCTGCAACAGGTCGCGCTGCAGAGCGGACGCCCCGAATCGCTCACCGTTCCGGGGGGGCCATAGGACGTTGCGCTTCCGCTGCTTATCTGCCGCCTGCTTCGTTGGCTGTGCGCTGGCGGCCCTGGCCGGATGCAGGCCCGCGCCGCCATCCCCTCCGGTCTCCTCCCTTTCCACAAACGCCGCTCCCGCGCTCTTCACCGATGTCGCCGCCCGCTCCGGCGTGAACTTTACGCACACGACAGGCGCGACGGGCAAGTTCTACTATATCGAGAATCTCCCGGCGGGCTGCGCCTTCCTGGACTATGATAACGACGGCTGGCTCGACATTTTCCTCGTCCAGTCCGGCCCCTCCGACCCGCCTTCTCAGGTCAAAGATCGCCCCCACTGCGCGCTCTATCACAACAACGGCGACGGAAGCTTCACCGACGTGACGGCTGGCTCCGGCTTGGATAGAGACCTGGGCTATGGTTACGGCATTGCGGTCGGCGACTACGATAACGACGGCTACGACGATCTGTTCCTGACCACATACGGACACAACTTCCTCTTCCACAACGAGAAGGGAACGGGCAAGTTCACCGATGTGACCGGGCCGATGGGCTTAGGAAAAGTCCACAGCGCCGGGTACGCGACCAGCGCGGCCTTCGGAGATTACGACAACGACGGCAGGCTCGATCTCTACGTCTGCTACTATGCGCCCTGGACGTGGCAGACCGATAAGACCTGCCGCGATAGGCAGGGCCGCCGGGACTACTGCGCGCCGCAGATATACGACCCCGACACGCACCGGCTCTATCACAACGAGGGGAGCCGGTTTGTGGATGTGAGCGAGAAGGCGGGCATCACAAAGGCGAAAGGGCGCGGCCTGGCCGTCGCCTTCCTGGATGCGGATGGAGACGGCAGGCAGGATATTTTCGTCGCCAACGATCTGACGCCCAATATGCTCTGGCACAACAATGGCAACGGAACGTTTACGGAAACCGCGTCGCAGGCGGGCGTTGCCTTTAGCGAAGGCGGCGCGCTGATGGCGGGCATGGGAATCGCCCTTGCCGATTACGATCATTCCGGGCGCGAGAGCCTGTTCGTCAGCAACTTCTCCGGGATGCCCAACACGCTCTATAAGAACCTGGACGGCGGCCTGTTCCGCGATGTCAGTGTCCTATCCGGCCTGGCGCTGCCGCATATCCCCTTCCTGGCCTTCGGCTGCGAATTTCTCGACTACGATGCCGATGGCTGGCCCGACCTCTTTATCGCGAACGGCCATGTCCGCATCTACGGCGACCCGAATGTGACCGAAGCGACCTACAAAGAGCGCAAGCAGCTTTTCCATAATGCAGGCAACGGCGCCTTCACCGAGATCACCGACCCGGCGCAGTTAGGCGATTTAGGCGTGCCGACGGTGGCGCGCGGCCTGGCCGTCGGGGACTATGACAACGACGGTCGCCTCGATGCCCTGGTCAACAATCAGAACGGCCCGGCGCAGTTGTTCCGCAACGCAGACAGGAGCGGCCGCCACTGGGTTCGTTTCAAGACCATCGGCACAAAGAGCAATCGCGACGGCCTGCACGCTCGGTTCACGCTGACGGCGGGTGGCGTGAAGCAGACAGCGACCGTGCGGGCCGGTTCAAGCTATCTGTCTGCCAGCGACCGGCGAGTCTACTTCGGCCTCGGAACGGCGACAACGATAGAGAAAGTCGAGATTGTCTGGCCGAACGGCGGGCGCGACCTGCTGCAAAACCTGACGCCGAACGCCAGTTATATCGTGACGGAGGGCCGGGGAGTCACGGGCAGACAGCCGACCGTCGAGAGCCATGCGAGAAGCGCAGCGCCAGCGCAGGCGCAATAGCCGCCATCCTGATAGCCGACTTTCGCCATGATTTTGGAATATTTTTGCAAATTCCGAAAAAAAGACTTGACACCCGGCCTAAAGTGATATATAAATTTTAATATACCCTTACCGGGCGTCAGTTTGCAAGTCTCTTCACCATCCCAATCGAGCAACGATCCCATGGCGCGTCGCAAATCCGTCACTCTCAACGATATTGCCCAACGGCTCAACGTCTCCACCGCGGTGGTCTCCTCCGTTCTCAACAATCCCCGCAACGGCGTCTGGGTCAGCAAAGCGACCCGCCAGAACATCGTAGACCTGGCAAAGGAGATGGGCTATCAGCCCAAAACCCGGCCCCAGCCAAGCGCCCGCACGGGCGTGCTGACGGGCAATGTCGCCATTCTCTGCCTGCCCTGGTACGATCCGCTGTTTGGCAAGACCGTCTCCGAACTGTGCCGCACACTGGGCGAGTGGGGCTTTCATCCCTTCATTCAGGTCTCGCCGGATAAGGTGGCCTCCTGCCAGGCCGCCCGCAAGCTGTATCAGGAGGGCAAAGCCGACGCCGTCATCATGCTGGGGGCGCGCTACCATGCCGAGGAACTGGCGGTCGGCAGCGTGCCGTGCGTGGTCATCGGGGAAGTGCCGCCGGAGCTACCGATGTGGCGGGTCAGCGTCCACAACCGGCACGGCGGGCGGCTGGTGGGAGAGTATCTGTGGCGTCTGGGGCATCGGCGGGTGGGGACCGTCACGGTTGCCAAGGCGATCTTCGCCGAGAAGGAAGTAGCCGGGTTCCGCGCGGTCTGGGAGGAGCATGGACAGGAACTTCCGGCCTCCTGGGAACTGTGCCTGCCCGAAGGCTGGGATGCGCGCCGGTTGAGCGAAGACTTGCCTGCCTTTCTTGCGGCAGTGGAAGCACAGGAGGGAACGCCTCTCACGGCCCTCTTCTGCACGGGGGATGCGCTGGCGGCTCCGGTGGTGCGATGCCTGAAAGAGTTGGGGCTGGGCATCCCGGAGGAGATTTCGGTGGTGGGCTTCGACGATTCGCCGATGCTGGCGGAGTTTCTGGACCCGCCGTTGACGACGGTGCGGCAGCCGTTCGTGCAGTTGGGGCATGTGGCGGCGCAGTTATTGCAGGAGCGCCTGGCGCGTCCTGAGGCCGAACCCCGGCAGATGTTGCTACCGGGCGAACTGATTGTACGTGCCTCCTGCGCTCCACCAGGCGGGAAGGCGCTGCGCTCCAACCAGTAAGCGCAAACATATGTGTGCAAAGTCTTCCCGGCGTATCTTCAACGGAAAGTATTGCGTTTACTGTTCACTATTGCGATAATCGTAATCTTCTGCGATAGAATGTCGGGGGACCGTTTCTAGAGATATATCGCGAGCGACACAGGAGGAGGTGAGGCGCGTACACAACACGCTATCCGAATCAGGCATCAACGCGGCTCTCAGCAAGCAGGGTCGCGCGATTACAGGCGCGAGGCAGATCGTCGGTACAGATGGACGGTGTCTCCGCATTCATTACCGGGCAATCACTTTCATGCTAGTTCAAGGGAGAGAAATCTCATGAAACGAAACGCTTTTACGCTCATCGAGTTGCTCGTCGTCATCGCCATTATCGCAATTTTGGCGGCCATTCTGTTCCCGGTCTTCGCCAAAGCCCGCGCGCAGGCGCGCAAAACCTCCTGTCTGTCGAACACGCGACAGCTTGGCACCGCAAACCTCATGTATGCTCAGGACTATGACGAGACCTGGGCCTTGGGACAGGCCGATGGTTGCGAGTGGGCGCCCGAAGGCATCTGTTTCTGGGCCTGGCGTTGGGACACCGTCAAGCCCTATATCAAGAACGACCTGATTCTTCGCTGCCCGGATGATGTCGGGAAGATTGTCCCCTGGAACTCCGGCGGTGACATCACCTGGAAGATTCAGAGCAACGGCTACGCCAGCTATGGCAACGACGCTTTCAAGGCCGTTCCGCCCTATGGCTGGCCTGCGGGCTACACGCTGATCCAGAAGGGCGGCGGCTACGGCGGCCTGGCGCAGTATCAGAATCCTGCGCGCAACGAACTGCAGAACGAAAACGCATTCTTTCACTCGGACCTCGCCACCTTTACTGGAAACAACGATAAAGGGTTCAACCTGACCTACATGGACGGTCATGCCAAAACGGCGACCCTGAACCAGTACTTCTGCGCCCGCGCCAGTTCCCAGATTGATGCGGGCGGGAAGGTGGATATCAGCTGGAAGACCTATTTCGCCACCTGTCCCGAACTGGATAACCCGAACAGCTATCAGTAAACAGGCAACCTCATCCTCATCCCACCCCTCTCCTAAACCCAGGAGAGGGGTGGCGATAACGCGGGCCGATACACTGCTGCGACCCCCTCCCGAATTGAGCGGGAGCAGAGACTCCCTGTCGGCCCTAGCCACTTCTCGGCATCGGGCGAGGCGGGCCGGAAGCGGGCTGAAGTTTTGAACGCAGAGGAGATAGAATGATGGCTAGCAAGACTCCCGTGCAACCGGAGAACAACAAAAAAGTCCTTTTGACCGTCGTTCTGGTACTCGTCATCGTGATTGCAGGGTGGCGCATCCTTGCCGGAATGTTCGGAGGAGGAGACGAAGCAGCCGCCAAAGCGGTAGAAAACTCCGTACCGCAGGTTGGCGGCCCGGTCGGCGCCCCTGGAATCTACCTGCAGCAGAAAGATCAGTTGATAAAGCAGATGCAGGAGCAGCGACGACAGCAGCAAGCGGCAGGACAATAGCGCACGGAGTACGGAGGACAGACAGTCATGGAGAGCAAGGTGGTGGAGACGACCGCCGCCGACGTGCTGGCGGTAGTTTCCGCGCAGCAGCGCAAAGGAAGATGGCTCTGGACAGTGCCGGGCATCGTGTTGTCCGCCCTCTGGAGCGCGGCCATCGTGTGGCCTGCCTACTTCGTTCGCCCCGTTCCCGGTTCCGAGCGAGACATGGCAGCCAACATCCTGCCCTCGCCGCCGGGGATGCAGCTCTACTATCCCTGGCTGCCGATGATGGATCGTCGGCTCATTGTCTTCGGCCTCCTGACCGTCTTCTGCAAGCTGCTGGCTCAACTTCTTTTCCCGGCCTTCATCACGGCCAGCGCCGCGCGCGCCGCGCGGCAGGAACAGGCGGCGACAAACAGCTTTGCCACACAGATCAGGGCGATCTGGCGGCCCTGGGCGCTCTTTACGTTCGGCCTTCTGCTCGTCGGCGCGGTCGGCAACCTCGTGGCGATCAAGATGGGCCGCGCTCCCTCCTTCCCGGCCTATCCGCGTAAGATTCTGTTCAGCGAAGACCTGGCGATGGCGCTGCCCGCGTTGGTGGCTATTCCGCTTTCCGGGCTGCTGATTGCCGCGCTGAGCGCAGTCGTCGGAAAGCTGATCAAACAGCCCACGCCGGCAGTCCTGGTCGCCTATATCGTGGCCTGGGGAGTGGACAACTTTATCGGCTCTATTGCGCGCGATATGCCCATGACTTTGCATGAGTTCTTGCCGCCACCGGGCCTGGAAGCCTGGTCTGTCGGGGCGGCGCTGGCGCTCTGGGTGTGCTACGGGCTGGTCTGCGGGTTTGGCGCACTGCTCCTCTGGTACTTCGCGACGCCGTCCGCCGGGAAAGGGAACACCTCCGCCGCAGTGGAATAGAGCGGCAGCAACTTACGATAAGGAGACGCGCTCATGGCCTTGACACAGGAACAGATTGATACCTTCTGGCGCGACGGCTTCCTGCCCGTGCCTAATGTGCTGACGACGGAGGAGGTAGAGGCGTTGCGGAAGCGGACAGAGCAGATCATCCTCGGCGAGGTCCCGTTCCCGAAAGAGTATCTCCAGATCGAGCCGGAGATCGAGGGGCGCGAGGACATCCCCATCCTGCATCGCGTGCGCAAACTCTGGGAGACGACCCGCTATGATCCGGTCTTTCAGGAGTACGCCAAACATCCCAAGATCGTCGCGATCCTCAAAGACCTGCTCGGCCCGGATATTAAGCTGTACGTGGATCAGATGCTGCTCAAGCCCCCGTTTCACGGTTCCGCCAAGCCCTACCATCAGGATTCGGTCTACTGGCCTATCGAGCCGATGGAACTGGTCACCTGCTGGATGGCGCTCGATGACGCGACCGTAGATAACGGCTGTATGCGTTTCCTGCCCGGCACGCACAAGCTGGGGCCGCTGGAACATCATCATCTGGAAGGGCCGCATATCGTGCCGGAGGGCTGGGAAGAGCTATCCAAACGCCCTGACGAAGTCGCCGTCGAACTCAAGGCGGGCAGTTGCAGCTTCCACCACAGCCTGATCCTGCATGAGACTGCGCCTAATCGCACGCCTCATCCGCGTCGCGCCATCGCCGCCGCCTACATGCGCGCCACATCGCGCTACACCGGCAAAGAGCCGAAGCCGGAGTTTCTCACTATCGCGGGGAAATCTTATCCCGGCTGCGTGTGAATTTTGGCCCCCCCACCCTGTCCCTCCCCCTGTTCTTGGGGGGAGGGACAGGGTGGGAGCTTCAGGAGAGGACTGCAACATGCCGAACATCGGGCAGCCCCGGCTGACACGGCTGGAACGACTGAACCGCTACGGGTACTACACGGAAGACAATGTGCTTCCCCCCGATCATGTCGAAAGACTGCGCAAGGCGCTCGACCGCCTGATGCGCGAAGGCTACGCCGAGTACCGCAAACCCCATCAGGACTACTACCCGAACGTCATCGAGTTCGACGACGCCTTCGCCGATATTCTGGACAACCCGATCCTGCTGGAAAGCCTGGAGGAGATCATCGGGCCGGATGTCCGCATGTACGCCAATGAAGTCCTCGTTTCCAAGCCCACCGGCAAGGCGATGGGCTGGCATCGCGACAAGATGAGCATCGGAAGGCACTGCCCGAACATGTTCCTCAAGGTCTGCTTCTACACGGAAGAGATTCCGATTGACGGCGGGCCGACGGGCGTGATCCCGGAGAGTCATCTGGACATCTACAAGGGCGAGGAGTTCTTCCCGCATAAGATAGACTTTCTTGCCAGGCCGGGATCGCTGCTGGCCTTCAGCGCGGCCACCCTGCACCGGGCGGGCCTTCATGCCTGCGACCGGCCTCCGCGCCCCGCCATCTTTTTCGTCTTCATTCCCTCCTGGATCGTCCAGGCCGGATACTACACGGGCAACAAGCGCCAGCGCCTTATCGAGACGGCCTCCCCGATGCGCCTCCAACTGCTCGGCGTGCAGATGCGGCCCGGCATCAGCATGGACTCGTACACATCCGATTGAGCGGCGCAAGCCGAGGAGCCGCCATGGTCGAGCCGGGAAGAAAGCTGGCACAGGAGGAGGAAACGGCCTGCGTGGTCAGGGCGGCGGAGACGCGGCGGCCCCGCTCCGGCATCACGCTGCGCGCCGTCGGCCTCTCGCTGCTGCTGATTCCCCTCAACGCCTTCATGCTCGTGCATATCGAGGTCGTGCGGCATCAGGCGTATCCAACCTCCTATGCGATCTTCGGCAATGTGGTCGCCTTCCTCGCCGTGCTGACCCTGCTCAATGCCGGCCTGCGCCGGTGGCTGCCTCGTTTTGCCCTGACCCCGCCCGAACTCATCACCTGCTATATCCTGCTCTGCGCGGCCTCCGCCGTCGGCAACGATCAGTTCGTCTTTCTGCTGGTCAGCATGATCGCGCACACCACCTGGTTCAACAGCACGACCAACCACTGGGCGGAGCAGTTCGGCAGCAGCCTGCCCCCGGCGCTCACCGTGCAGAACAAGGAGGTGCTGCGCGGTTTCTATCTCGGCGTCTCCTCGGCCTGGCGGTGGGACGTGATGACGACATGGCTGCCGCCGCTGTGTCTCTGGATCGTCTTTCTGCTGGCGCTGGTCTGGGTGATGCTCTGCATCAACACGCTCGTCCGCCAGCCCTGGACGGAGGCGCAGCGCCTCACGTTCCCGCTCATCACGCTGCCCATACAGATGGCCGACCCGCGCGAAGGGCTGTTTCGCAGCCGATGGATGTGGTGGGGTCTGGGAATCACCGCCGTTCTCAACCTGGTGAACGGCCTGCACGTGCTGTTTCCCACCGTGCCGGAGATACCGCGCTACATAGACCTGGCGCAGTTCTGGCCGACCGGGCGTCCGTGGGATGCGTTCCAGGCGTTTCCGAACGCGCGCATTCCCATCGGCATCTTTCCCTTCATCTTCGGCCTCGGCCTGCTGATGCCGCTCGACCTGGTCTTCTCCTGCTGGGTCTTCTATGTCCTGACCCGGCTGGCGGCGGTGGCGCAGGCGGCGCGCGGCTGGGATACGATCTCCGGCTTCCCGTTCGACGTGGACATGGCCTCCGGCGCGTTTGTCGGCATCTTCGGCTACTCGCTCTGGCAGTTGCGCGGCCACTGGCGGCGCGTCGCCCGCAAAGTCCTCTACGACGACCCGGAGATAGACGACCGGGCCGAGCCGATGCGCTATCGCACAGCAGTTCTCGGAATCGTTCTCGGCGGCGCGTTTCTCGTCTTCTTCGCCACGCGCGCCGGGATGTCGCTGTGGCTGGCGCTGGCCTTTTTTGCCGCCTTCTTCGCCTTCAGCCTGGTCGTCACGCGCATCCGCGCCGAGGCAGGCGTCACCTCCCACGATGTCTATCTGGGCGGGCCGGATGTGCTGCTGGTCAACGGACTGGGAACGGAGCGCCTCTCGCGCGGCGACCTGATGGGCCTCTCCCTGATGTTCTGGTACAATCGCGGCTACGACTCGCACCCGATGCCCCACCAACTGGAAGGCTTCCGCATGGCAGAGAAGAGCGGCCTGGCGCTGCGCGGCCTGCCGGGGCTGATGCTGCTCGGGATCGGGGCGGGGGCTATCGCGTCGGTCTTGGTCATGCTGCACGTGATGTACCAGCTTGGCGCGGCCAGCGGCAAGGTCGTGGAGTGCGTCACCCTCGCGGGAGAACCCTGGAACCGGCTTGGAACCTGGATCGCCTCGCCCTCCTCGACCAACTGGTATGCGATGTCAGCGCGCGGCGTCGGCCTGCTCCTGACCGCCGGGCTGTTCGCTATCCGCAACGCGGGAATCTGGTGTCCGTTCCATCCTATCGGCGTGGCGATGGCGGGGTCGTGGGCGATGTACAAAATCTGGTCGAGCCTGATGTTTAGCTGGATGGTGAAGGCTGCCGTGCTGAAATACGGCGGGCGCAGGCACTACGGCACGCTCGTCCATTTCGGCCTGGGGCTGGCGCTGGGCGACTGCATTCTCGGCGGCTTCTGGGCCATCTTCGGCGCCCTGAACAATGTCGCCACCTTTGGAGTCTGGCCGTAAATATTGCCGGGTACTGAAAGTACCCGTCTGGAGGGACTGCGGCCAACCGTCCTTCGGACGGAAATGCAGTCGCGTCCGCGAGGACGCTTGGCGGCTCCGCCGCCACCGAGACGGGTACTTTCAGTACCCGGACTTGAGGAGAAACTTTCATGCAACTGCAAAATGAGGCATTGACGCTGAAGGCGCAGCCGGACGGAACCGGGCTGACCCTGACCGCGCCGGGCTGGAACGCGCTGCGGCTCGGCCCGCTGACCGCCGGGCTGACCATCAACGGCGAGAAATTGCAGGTCGCGCGGCGCGCTGTGGAGCCAGCGGCGGACGGGCTAAATCTCGTCACGGAGTTCGCGCCGGTGGAAGCGCGGCTTACGCAGCAGTTTCGCGTCCGCAACGGCGCGACGATCCAGATACAGAGCGTGCTGGAAAACCGCTCCGGGCAGGCGTTCACGCTGAACGCGGTGCAGTTGTTGGGGCTGGATGAGGGGCAGCAGGGCGAAGCGCGCCTGGCCCAGGAACCTGCCGCCATCCGGGTCTATGAGCAGGGAAGCTACTGGGCGCGCGTCCGGCGTATCGGCACGGCCACAAAACGGGAGCGCACGAGCGGCGAAGAGGACGCTTCGACCGTCGCGACGCACGCCTCGCAGATCGTCTGGGTGGGATACGATGCGGTCTCGCGGCAGGCGCTTCTCGTCGGCTACGAGACGGGAGAGCGGTGGATCGGCGGTATCGCGACGGAGGGCAGGGCAGGCGAGTTTCCTTCCGGGTGGGCCGTCCGCTTCGATGGCGGCGACCTGCGCGTGGAGCCAGGCGAGCGCCTGGACCTGGAAGACGTGCTGCTTATGGCCGGAAGCGATCCCTGGAACCTGCTGGAAAGCTACGCCGACCAGGTGGCGCAGCGTCACCATGTCCAGCCGCTTGCCGCGCCGCCGGTCTCCTGGTGTAGCTGGTATCCCTATCGCCTGGGGCTGACGGAAGAACGCGCTCTGGCGAACGGGCAGATCGCGGCGGAACGCCTCAAGCCGCTCGGAATGCAGTTCATCGAGATGGATTTAGGGTGGGAGAGCGGCTATCTGCCCTCTGCCTTCGAGGAGAACGATCAGTTCGCGCACGGCCTGAAGCGGCTTTCCGAGCAACTGGAAGAACTGGGGCTGAAGCTGGGAGCCTGGAAAGGCCCGTTCAGCATCAGCGGCCACGATCCTCTGTCGAAAGAGCATCCCGAATGGCTGCTCGGCGGCAACGGGCAGAAGCCGCTCGATCTGGGCGAGTGGTTCTGGGAGCCGCACGGCGCGACCTACGCGCTCGACCTGACGCATCCGGGGGCGCAGGAGTGGCTGCGCGGCAAGATGCGCTCCCTCGCGCAGCGCGGCGTGCGCTACTTCAAGCCGGACTTCATCAGCGGCGTCACCAGCGGCAGCCTGCGCGAACGGCACGACCCGCGCATCGTGGCCGGAGGCGGCGTCGAGGCGGCGCGTATCGGCATGAAGATCATTCAGGAGGAGCTAAAAGCTGCCGATCCGAACGCGCTCGTCCTCAACTGCGGCTGCCCCGACATTCCCGGCACGGGCGCGTTCCCGCTCCTCTACACCTGCAACGACACGGGCAATACCGGCTATGTCGGCTGGCGGCATCTGCGCGAGGACTACGGCCAGAACGTCGCGGGCCATCTGTTCAAGCAGGGGCGCTGGGGCGTCATTCAGCCCTCCTGCCTCTGCGTCGGGCTGCCCGGCACGCTGGAAGAAGCCCGGCTGCGCGCCACCGCGACCTTCCTGGCGGGCGGGCAGGTGGACATCAGCGATGAACTGACCACGCTGCCCGAAGACCGCTGGCAGGTGTTGGAGGCGACCCTGCCGCCGCTCGGCAAGCCCGCGCGCCCGGTAGACCTGTTCGACCCGATCTCCGCGACCTCGCTCAGCTACGAAGGTATGTGCAAGGGCGAGGACAACGACGACAAGGCCATCGGGGAGCAGGATGTCTCCCGCGTCTGGCAGTTGCCGGTGCAGACGGACTGGGATGCGTGGGAACTGATCGGCCTGTTCAACTACGATCTGGACGTGATCGGCGGCGACGGCAAGTTCCCGCTCATCACCAAGTTCCAACTGCCACTGGAGCGCCTGGGCCTGGACAGCGGCACGGCGTACTGGGCCTATGAGTTCTGGAGCGGGCAGTTCCTCGGCCAGTCGCCCTTTATCCGGCAGAACCCGCGCGGCTACGTGCATCCCGGCGATCAGCAGCCGCTTATCGCGACGCCGGAAGCGGGCCTGTGGGAAGTCTCGTTCTTTGGGCCGTCCGTGAAGCTGCTGGTCGTGCGGAAAGCGCGCCCGCATCCCTGGATCGTGGGAACCAGTTTCCATCAGAGCGGCGGCGTGGAACTGGAAGGCGTGGCCTGGGAGGGGAACGCGCTGCACGGCACGCTGCGCCGTCCGGCTGGGCATCAGGGAACGCTTGCCGTCGCGGGCAGTCCCGGAGCGCCGACTCAGGCGACGGTCGGCGGAAAGCCGGTGGCCGTGCGGCGCGGAGCCAACGGCGCGCTGCTGCTGCCAATTACCACCGAGAGCGACACGACCGCCTGGGAAGTGCGCTGGTAGGCTCAGGCTCCTCGCGAAGTTCACGACGAGATAAATCCCTTTGCTGTATGGCCTTCGGCCCAGTGTCTACCTACATAGACACGGTGCAGATTGAAAGTTTGCACCGTGTCCGTAGGACACTGGGCCGCAAGCCACTGAGCAATGGAATTCATTCCGTCGGAAAGAGCATCTATCCCTGAATTTGCGGAGGGGGCCGGGGTGAGGTCTTCAGGGAGTAAGGGTTCGGCGCAACACCGCGCCCGGATGCGCGCCGGTCAGCTTGCCGGAATCCAGCACGATCGCGCCGTTGACCAGCACCGTGTTCAGGCCGATGGGCGGCGAGGTCGGATGGGCCGTCGTCGCGGTATCCAGCACGGTCTTCGGGTCGAAAAGGACGACATCGGCCTTCATGCCCGGCTTGAGAACGCCCCGATCTCGGAAGCCCATGCGATGCGCGGGCAGCGAGGTCATCTTGCGGATCGCCTCTTCCAGCGAGAGGATATGGTACTCTCGCACGTAGCGGCCGAGGATGCGCGGAAAGGTTCCGGCTCCACGCGGGTGCGAGCCGCGCAAGCCCCCGTCGCTGCAAAACATGATGCGCGGCGCAGCGATGAAACGCCGAACATCCGCCTCCGTCATCGCGGTGACGACCACGCTCTCCCGGCCTTTCGCGCCGGGACCGTGCGTCTTATGCACGATCTCCTGAATGACCGCGATCGGGTCTCTGCCGGTCGTCTTGGCGATCTCGGCGATAGTCTTGCCCTGCCAGGCCGCATCGGGCGTATAGCTGCTCAAGAGGACATGCTCCGGTCCGCCGACCTCCGCCAGCGCCTTCTCCCACACGGCCCGGTTATCCCAATCCCGGCTCAGCGTCAGAACGGTGATCGTGGACTGCCAGTAGGTATACGGGTAGACATCGGCAGAAATGTCCAGGCCGCGTTTATTGGCATCCTCGATCAGCCGGAGCGCGTCCCCGGCTTTGCCCCAGACCTTCGCCGTGCCGAGTTTGATGTGGGAGATCTGTGCGGGCAGATGCGCCTTCTCCGCAATACGGATCAACTCCTTGAAGGATGTGAACGCCTCGTTGCCCTCGTCGCGGACATGGCTGATGTAGAGGCCGCCGTGCGCCGCCGCGCCCTTCGCGCATTCGATCAGCTCTTCCGTCGTCGAATAGTAGCTTGGATCGTATTCCAGGCCGGTGGAAAGGCCGAGCGCGCCCGCCTGCATCTCCTGCTCGACCAGCGCGCGCATCTTCGCGATCTCCTCCGGGGTCGCATGGCGCTTGTAGTTGTCCTTGCCCATCACCAGGGAACGGATGGTTCCCTGCCCGGCAAAGCTGGCGATGTTGAGCGCGACGTGCCTGGCTTCCAGGTCGGAGAAGTATTGCTGAAGCGGCAGATGCGAGCCGCCGTCCTGCCCGACCACCGCCGTCGTGATGCCTTGTCGAATCTGCGTCTCGGCGTCGGGCGTCTCCAGCAGGCCGCCGTCGGCATGGCTGTGCGTATCTATGAAGCCGGGCGCGACCACCTGCCCGCGCGCATCCAGAACGCGCTCGCCGGGCCGGGGCCGCAGCCGTCCGATCTCCTGAATATGGTCGCCGACGATCCGCACGTCGGCTTGCCGCCGCCGCGCCCCTGTGCCGTCTACGAGCATTCCGCCGGAGATGAGAATCGAAGGAGGCGGTTCTGCCGTCTGCCGGGCCGCAGGCAGCGCGGTCGTCCAGGCTGCCAGCGCCGCTAGGAGGAAGAGAGGGATCCATCTGCGCATCATAACTCCCAATTCGACTTTACGGGCCGATTTCCCTCTTTCTTCTCTCGTTCCCCGCATTTGGTTCGGTCGCGGCGGCAGCCCAGGCGATCCGCCGCGGCGTCGGGCCTGGGGCGAGGGCGTGGATCAGTTCGCTTCCTGGGGCGAGCCGTATCGCGTGATACAGGACTACGGCACGGGCCTGCTCATCCAGGGGACGCGCGAATGGACGGACTACCGGGTGAGCGCGGAGATCAGGCCGCACATGGTCGAGTCGGCGGGAATCGCGGCGCGGGTGCAGGGAATGCGCCGGTACTATGCTCTGCTGCTGGTCAAGATGCGGGATACGCCGACGACTCTGGCCGAGGCGGAGTTTCCCTGGCAGTTCGGCGGCGCGTATCGCCTGAGCCTGCAAGTGGCGGGCAGTCGCCTCCAGGCCGCGATTGAAGACAGGCCGCTCTTCGATGTTCAGGACGCCGCGAACCCTTTGACCGGCGGCGCGGTCGCGCTGGTCTGTGAGGTGGGCCGTATGGCCGCCGATGCCATTCGCGTTCAGCCGGTTTGATTGCACTCCCGCCCTTTTGCCGCAATTTGGGGAGGAGTTGGTTGCGCGGTAGAGGGAAACTATCTTGACCAGGCGCAGCCTTCAAAGGCCGGTCTGAAGTTGCCAAGCCCTGCCTGCGCAGGCTGTCCTGCCCCCTGGCCCAGGACGTAACAAGCAGCTAGGGCGCAACAAGTTGCGCCCCTACGGCACGGTCTATCTGATTCCGAAACGATTCGGGACAGACCGTGCGACCCGAAAGGGAAGGAGAGCAGAGTCCGCGCAGGCGGACTTGGCAACTCCAGACCGGGGTTTCAACCCCATGTGGAATAGGGAGGCGATGCGATGTCTGCAAACTTACGAATCACGGAGGTCGAGCGCATCACGCTCGACGTGCCGTTCACGCCGCGCTGCCAGGAGTGGAACGCGCGCGAGGTCTGGAACTGGCGGGTGAGCGAGATCCTCCGCATCACGACGGACGCGCCCGGCATCGTCGGGTATGGCGAGACGCTGCCGCACTACACCTGGGGTCGGGTTTCCGAGGCAGCGATAGAGCGGGTGAAGGGCCAGAACCCCGCCGATTTCCTGGGCGACGACAGCCTGGGAGCGGGCTTGCAGATGGCGATCTACGACGTGGTGGGCAAGGCGCTGGGCGTGCCGGTCTACAAGCTGTTCAACCTGCCGAAGGTGCGCGACTGGTGTCC
>DASRGL010000453.1:0-4540 GCA_035651115.1 Chthonomonadaceae bacterium | reverse complement strand
TCCTCTTCTTTCTGCACAACCTGCGCGGCACCTTCATCGTCTCGCTCGCCATTCCCGCCTGCATCGTCGCGACCTACCTGGTGATGTGGGCGGCAGGGTTCACGCTGAACCAGATGACGCTGCTGGCCCTGTCGCTGTCGGTCGGCATTCTGGTGGACGACTCCATCGTCGTGCTGGAGAGCATCACGCGCCACCTGGGTTACGGCGAGACGCCGACGGAAGCCGCTTTTAATGGGCGCACCGAGATCGGTTTTGCGGACATCACGACGACGCTGGTGGATGTCGTCGTCTTCGTGCCGATAGCCTTCATGGGCGGCATCGTCGGCGGCTTCTTCAAGCAGTTCGGCCTGACCATCGCGGCGGCGACCCTCTTCTCGCTCGTCGTCTCGTTCACGGTCACGCCGATGCTGGCCTCGCGCTGGTATCGCTCCGGCGAGGACGTGGAGGCCAAGCGCGGCCTGTTCGCCCCGTTCGAGCGGCTCTATCGGCGCTTGGAGGCGCTGTATCGGCGCGTCATCCGGTGGGCGCTGCGCTGGCGCGGTCTGGTGGTGGGCCTGGGCGTGGCGGCGCTTATCGGCATCTTCCTGCTCTCCTTCTTCAAGCTCGGCACGGAGTTCCTGCCCGGCACGGATCAGGGACAGATCGCGGTGAACATCGAGATGCCGCCCGGAACCAGCCTGACCGCGACGGACGCCGCCGCGCAGCGCGTGGCGGAGATCGTGGCGCGCTTGCCGGAGGTCGAAGCGACCGTCACGAATGTCGGGCAGATCCTCGGCGGCTTCGGCTCCATCCCGCAGCAGGGCGCGCAGTTCGCGCAGATCAACGCGCGCCTGAAGGAGAAGCGCGGGCTTCTCAATCTCGGCGGGGCGGAGGGAACGCGCACGCGCTCCGACCAGGAGATCGCGCGCGCGATGCGGACGCAGTTGCAGCCGGTGGCGCGGGAGATCGGCGGAACGGTGACGGCGGCCTCCGTGCGCTCCGTCGCGGGCATCTCCGCGCCGGTCGAGATCCAGCTTCGCGGGGCCGACATCGCACAGTTGGCGCGGGTCGCGGCGCAGTTGCGTGACCGGATACGCGCGGTTCCCGGCGTTCTCGATCCCGATGTCTCCGTGCGCAGCGGCAAGCCGGAGGTGCGCGCCGATATTGACCGGCAGCAGGCCGCCCGGTTCGGCATTCCGGCGGCGCAGGCGGGCCAGATTCTGCGCGACTCGATCTCCGGCAACACGGAGACGGTCTTTCGGGAGGGCGGGCAGGAGTACCCGATACGGGTACTAATGGAGGACGTGGAGCGCGACAGCCCGGAGGACGTGGGGAACGTGGTCGTCGGCAGCGATGCGCAGGGCGTGCCGGTGACTCTGGCCGACATCGCCGCTCTCTCGCGGCGCACCGGCCCGACGAACATAGACCGCAGCAACGGCCAGCGCATGGTGACCGTCCGGGCCAATCTCGCGCCGGATGTGCCGCTCGGCGACGCACGGGCGCGGATTCAACGCCTGATAGACACGCTGCCGCACGAGGGCATCGCCATAAAATGGGGGGGCGAGGCGGAGACGCTGGACGAGAACATCCTTCCCTTCGCGACCGCGCTCGGAATGGCCGTCCTCCTGGTCTATATCGTCATGGCCTCGCTGTTCAACTCGCTCGGCACGCCATTCGTCATTATGTTCACGTTGCCGATGGCGCTGGTGGGCGCGCTCGGCGCGCTGGTGCTGACGGGCGAGACGATGTCGCTGGTGGCGGCTATCGGCATCATCATGCTGGTCGGGCTGATGGGCCGCAACGCGATCCTGCTGCTGGACTATACGAACACGCTGCGGGCGCGCGGCGAGGCGCGCAACACGGCCATCGAGGACGCCGGGGCCGTCCGCCTGCGCCCGATCCTGATGACGACGACGGCGACCATCGTGGGAATGCTGCCGGTCGCGCTGCGCATCGGGCGGGCCTCCGAGATTCGCGCGCCGATGGCGATCGTGGTCATCGGCGGCCTGCTCGTCTCCACCGTCCTGACGCTGGTGATGATTCCCGTTCTCTACAGCCTCTTCGACGACTGGTTCGGCGGCAGAGCGCGGCGCAGGGCGCGCAGCGGGCCGCCGGAAAGGCCCGATAGCGGCCCGGCAACCGCGCGCGATGGTCCTGCGGAGCGCGAACCGGGCGCGCAGGAGAGCCGACCGCAGCAGGCATCCGCAGGGCGCGAGGCGCATTGAACGTCAGGAAAGCAGGAAGGAGAGAAGGGGCAACGTCGCTGGGCCACACGTCCTACCTCAAACCGGCAGGCTCGTCCGCTCTCAAGGCAAAGTCCAGCGCCTCCTCAAGAGTCATAAACTGCCCCATTTTCCACCCGACGGCGAACTCCTGCTCATCGTGGGCTGCGCGGGCCATGCTCACGTAGCGGTCGTACTCCTTCTGCTCCAGCGGCGGAATCGGGAACTGGATCGCTTCCCGCAGCGCCTCCGATGCGCCGAAAAGCCGGGCGGCGCGCGGCATCGCCCCCTGCGCGACCGCCAACTGCGCCATCCCGGTCAGCACGTAGGCTATCCCCGCTTTGTCCCCCAGTTCCCGCCAGAGGGCCAGCGCCTGCCGGAACAGCGTCGCGCTTTCCGGGAGGTTGCCCAGAAGCGTTTCCAGGCTCGCCAGATTGCTCAGAACATGCGCCACGCCCTGCGAGTCGCCCAGACGCCGATGAATCTCCAGCCCTTCCTGATGCAGCGCGTGCGCCTCCGCATAGCGGGCCTCTTTTTTGGCGATGATCGCCAGATTGCTGAGGCAGCGCGCGACCGTATGTTCCTCGCCCTGCGCGCGCAGCAGGGGCAGGTTCTCCTCAAAGAACGCTCGCGCCCGCTCCTGATCGCCCTGCGCCAGCGCGACCGCGCCGAGATTGCACAGGACTTGCCCCACGCCGCGCAGATCGTTCAGGGCGCGCAGCAGGGCAAGGCTCTGTTCCAGCAGGTCGCGCGCGGAGGTCAGGTTGCCCTGCCCGATAGCGATAGCTCCCAGGCTGTTGAGGTCTCTGGCCGCGCCCTGTGAGTCATCCAGCGCCCGATGCACGGCCAGCGCCTTCTGCAGAAAGCCTGTCGCCGCCTCGTAATCGCCCTGATGAAACGCCAGATTCCCGACGCCATAGAGCGCCGCGCCGCGCGCCGGAGTCACGGCGGTCTCCTGCGACAATGCCTCTTCCAGCCAGCGCCGCCCCTCCGTAAAGTAGCCTCGGACGAACCAGAACCGCCAGAGCGCAGCGGCCAACCGCAGCCGGGAGGGCGGATCGGAGTGTTGCAGCGCGGCGCGCAGGTTGTCGCGCTCTCTGTCCAGGCACGCCAGCCAGTCCACCTGCTCCGCGCCTGACAGATTAGAAGCGGCCTCTTCCGCCAGCGCCGTATAGTAGTCCCGATGGCGCGCGTGGAGAAGAGGTTCGTCCTCGGTCTCGGCCAGCTTCTGCCCGGCATAGCGCCGCACGGTCTCCAGAAGCCGATAGCGGCCCCCTCCGTCCTGCTCCTCATAGACCAGCAGCGATTTCTCCAGCAGTTGCAGCAGAGGTTCCAGAACGTTCAGCCCCTCCTCCACGCAGACCGCCTCGCTCGCTTCCAGAGAGAAGCCGCCGGAAAAGACCGAGAGACGCCGCAACAGCCGACGCTCCTCTTCGGAGAGCAGCGCATAGCTCCAGTCCATCGCCGCAGAGAGCGTCTGATGGCGTGTCGGCCTGTCCGCTCCTCCGCGCGTGAGCAGGACAAAGTTGGCTTCCAGGCGGTCTGCGATCTGGACCACGCTGAGGCTGCGAATATGGGCGGCGACCAGTTCGATGGCAAGCGGAATCCCGTCCAGACGCGTGCAGAGGCGGGCGACAGCGGCGGCGTTCTGCGGCGTCAGCCGGAAGGTGGGGAGACTCAGCGCGGCGCGATCCACGAAGAGACGCAGGGCGGACGATTCCTGGAGGAGCGGATCGAGGCCGGCGGGCGCGACGGCCAGGCTTTCGGAGGCGGGCAGCGAGAGGGAAGGCACGCGCAGCACGGTCTCCCCACTGAGGCCGAGCGCCTGTCGGCTGGTCGCCAGGATATGCAGGCGGGGACAGCTTTGCAGCAGTTCTCCCACGAGGCGCGCGCAGTCCGTCAGCAGATGTTCGCAGTTGTCCAGCGCCAGCAGCAGATGCCGGGCGCGGAGATGCGCGGTGAGCGCCTGAAAGACCGGCTGCCCCGGACTCTCCGGCACATCCAGCGCCGCCGCCAGAGTCTGGGGAATCAGCGCCGGGGAGGTCAGCGCCGCCAACTCGACGAACCGCACGCCTTCAGCGAAGGCCGGAGCCAGCTCCTCGGCGGCGCGTAACGCCAGGCGTGTCTTTCCCACGCCGCCCGTGCCGGTCAGGGTCAGGAGGCGGGTCTGCGTCAGCAGGGTCTCGATCTGTTCCAGTTCCTCCTCCCGCCCGATGAAACGGGTCAGAGGTTGGGGGAGCGGCCGGGTATAGGGGGCGGGAGGAGCAGGAATGGAGGGCGCGGGCGGTGTCTGTTGCTGCGCCTGCTGGCGTATCTGCCGATAGAGCGCGATGGTCTCC
>DASRGL010000452.1:0-12662 GCA_035651115.1 Chthonomonadaceae bacterium | reverse complement strand
CTCTATGTCGCCTACCGCACCGGCTACAAGAATATCCGGGACATGCATCTGCTGCTCGGCAATAAAAATGCGAACGCTTTTCGGGACATCCTGGTCAGCCCGGACAACTGGGAACTGGAAGGCTGCCCGATGAGCGGCCCGCGCTTCGTCGTCGGCCCCTATCCCTATAGGAGCGTCCTGGATGGATTCGCCTTCCGTGTTCTTCTCTCCTGGATGAGCGATGGGAAGGTCTACTGGTCGTTCTACGATTATGGCGGACTGGAAGGAATACCGCCGATCACGCCCTTTGCGCCGCGCATCCCCGCGCCCGACGGCGGCGCGGGCAACTATCCGACGATTGTAACGAACAGCAAGGGCAACATTCTGCTGGTCTGGACGCGGGACGGCAAGGTGCAGTGGGCGGCGTATGAGGGCGTCTGCTGGCCGGGGCCGCAGAGTTCTGACAATCCCAAAGTGACCGGCCTGCAGCCAACGCTCATCGCGCGGGGAACCGCAGGCGCAGCCAATGGACGCCCGACGGCCTTTGTCCGGCCGGATGGCACGTTTGCCATTGTGCCATAATCTGCTTCAAAAGTGGGCGCATCGGTCTCGAAGCAGGGCGCAAGGCAGGCAGGCCAGGGCCGGGCGCAATAAGGAGTGTACAACATGGCGGGAGGAATGCAGGGAGGGCCGGTCTATTCCGCGCCCGTGCGTAAATCCGGTACGAGCGGATGCATGGTCTGGGGGTTGGTCGGCTGCGGCGCGCTGGCGCTGATCTTTGCCATCGGCATCGGCATCGCCGCGTACCGGTTCAGCAAAGACCCGGCAATGCGGAACATGATATCCAACATCCAGTCCGTGCGGGACTGCGCGGGCAACCTGGTCTCCTTGCAGAGCGCGCTGGAGAAGTACACGGCGGCGCATGGGGGCAAATATCCGGCAACGCTCAGCGAACTCGTTCCGAAATACCTGCCGGATAAGGCGGCCCTGACCTGCGGCGGAGCCGGAAGCGCCGCAGGGGGCCAGGGCATGGAAGTAGAGTATGCCCGCCCCGGCCCGGACACGCCGCCGGAGACGCCGGTCATCAGCTTCCGGGGCCGCGAGGCCGCGCTATTGGGGCAGAGAACGATGCAGTACGTCCGCCTGCTCAAAGATGGGCGTATCGTCATGGATACGGTGCAGCGCCAGGAGATACCCGTCTCGCGATTGCAGGGCAGACGACAGGACAGCGATTCCGCGCCATAAAGCGCGCCTGACAGCCTCCCTCCCTAACCCTCCCCTTCGTAAGGGGAGGGAATCATCCAGTGTTCGCCTTCCCCTCGGCAAGGAGAGGGAACCGTTTGTCTGGCGAGCTAAACGCGGCTAACGCGGTTTCGGGAACACAGCGAGCAGAATCCCGTCTGCTCAGTGCAGCAGATGCGCAGGGGAAGGAGTAGAGGGAGAGATGTGGACGCACGCGCCAGACCGACCCGATCCAAAGAAGACGAAACAGGCGTTCCACGCCGTTATGGAGGAGGTGCGCCAGGCTGTCGAGCCACGCAAGAGCTTTTTCCGTGAGGGGCTGTCCTGGGCGATGGCGCTTGCCGCCGGGCTGGCGATCCTCTCGCGCAGCTTCGAGACGGCCCGAAAGTCGCCCGAACGACTGCAAGGCGGCGAACTCACAGCGGCGGAGACCCGCACGGCGCAGGCGCTCCCGGCGGCTCCGGCCGCGCGCGAAGAGACCGATCATGCGGCCCGCGCCGAGTCGCCACCAGAGGCCGCCGGGCAGGAGCGCGTGACGGGGGGCTGGCAGGCGTTTGCCAAAGAACTCTACAAGCGTTTCAACGAGGATGAGGGCTTCATGCGGGCGGCGGCGCTGGCGTTCTGGGGGATTCTCTCGCTCGTGCCGCTGCTGCTTTTTGCGCTGGCCGCCCTCGGCTTCGTGATCCGCGACCCGCAGCAGGCCGCCGAGTACGTGCAGCGATTCATCACGCAACTGCTGCCCGGCAGACAGGCGGCGGAAGCGGCGCAGCAGGTCATTGCGCAGACCCACATCGTCGAGTCCGCCCAGAGCCTCATCCATGCGCGCTGGTGGGCCGCTGTGTTGGGACTGCTCTCGCTGGTCTGGACAGGCATCGGCCTCTTCGTCAATGCGTCCGCGCCCATGAACGCCGCCTGGGACGTGAAGGAGACGCGCAGTTTCGTCACGCTGCGCCTGGTGGCGCTGGGCGTCTTTGCCGGGGCGGGCGTGCTGTTCCTGCTCTCGCTCTTGCCCTCCTCCGGGCCGAACACCGTGCGCAATCTGCACATCCCCTGGCTCGGCTTGCCCGAACACGTCCCTTTCTGGGTTGACCTCCTGTTTGAACTGCTGGCGGTCGCGCTCAACATCGGCATGTTCGTGCTGATCTACCGTTTCCTGCCCAACGCGCCCGTTACCTGGAAGGCGGCCCTCTTCGGCGGCGCGGTCATCGGTATCCTGTGGGAACTGTTCAAGAAGGGCTTCGCGGTCTATCTGACGAACTTCGGCAACTTCAACAAGCTCTACGGCACGCTCGGCGGAATCGTGCTGCTGGTGACCTGGGTCTACTACTCCTGCGTGATTCTGCTGATCGGGGCGACTCTCGCCAAGATGTACCATGAGCATAAAGAAGAGGGGGGAGTGCAGCAGCGTCCGCCGCGCCCGGAGGCTGCACGCGCCGCCTCGACGGGCTAGCGAAATCCCATTGCATTTTTCGCCCGGTCTCGCCATAATTACAGTAGCGTCGCGCGACGGCTCCGGCAGATCGAAAGCCGCGCCGACAGGATCGGGAGACCAATCTTCGATGGCGGCAGGCGAAACCAGCGCGATCATACTGGCCGGAGGGCAGAGTCGGCGGATGGGGCAGGACAAGGCGCTCCTTCCCATGAACGGCATGACTTTGCTGGAACACGTGGTCGCTTCGCTATTGAGGGTGGCGACCGAGGTCGTCGTGGTGGCGGACGTGCAGGATAAATATGTCCTGCCGTGCGGGCGCGTGCTGGCGGACACGTTTCCGGGTTCCGGGCCGGTTGGCGGCATCCTGACAGGGCTGACGGCGTTGAGAGAAGGCCGCCATATCGTCGTCGCCTGCGACATGCCCCTGCTCAACGTTGCCGTTCTGCAACTGCTGCTGAAGGCGCACACGCCCGAATGGGACGCCGTCGTGCCGGAGATCAACGGGCAGCCGGAACCGCTCTGCGCCGTCTATGCTCACACCGCCGCGCCCCGGCTGATGCGCTTTCTGGAGAACGGCGGGCGCGCGGCGCGCGAAGCCCTGAGCCACCTGCGCGTCAAGCGCGTCGGCGAGGGCGTGCTGCGCCGGATAGACCCCGAACTGGCCTGCTTTACCAACGTCAATACCCCCGAAGACCTGGCACGCCTTCACCGCCGATAGCGCCGCTCCCAGCCTTTCTCCCTGCTCACTCTCTTACGGAAGCGGACGCTGTCCTGCGCCCCGCGTTCCATCCCGACCTGGCGGGCGAACGTGAGAAGGTCAAGTTCTTCTTCGAGGCGTGGTTCGGAGGGCCGCCGACCTATTTCGATGCGGCATCTATCAGGCGACCCTATGAACACGAGGTGGCGGCCCTGCGCTCCCAACTGCCGGAGGAGGCGTTTGCGGACGCCTGGCGCGTCGGACGGACGATGACGCCGGAACAGGCCATCGAGTACGCGCTGAGAGAGGAGAAAGCGTCCGATACCCGTAGACTATCCCAGCCCTCTTAAGAAACGGACGGCCTCTTTTTCGTAGGTATTGAAGGGATTCTTGAGGTCTAGCTGGCGGTTGCGCTCGATATAGACGGCGTCCCAGTCTATGACGTAGCGCGTGCCGGGACGGGCGATCAACTGCGAGACGATCTGGCCGCGACCGAGGGCGCGGGTGTTCTCCGGCGGCGTGGTGATAGCCTCCTCGACCTCGGCGTCCGTGACGACCCGCCGCATCGCGCCCGCCTGCTCCAACCCGTAGAAGAGTCCTGAATTGGGGCTGACATTGTGGTACTCCAGATCGAGGCTCTGCAGAATGTCGTCCTGCCAGGAGCCGCCGTTCTCGTCGAGGTACTGCTGATAGAGGACGCGCTTGGCCGACCAGTCCAGCCGGTCGGCGGTGGAGAGGGGATCGGTTTCCAGATCGTCCAGAATGGTCTCCCATTCGGTCAGCACCCTGTCCGTCTGCGGGTCGCGGCGGTTCAGGTAGCGTTTGGCCGCGTCCAGATAGCGCCGCTGCAACTCGATGGCGGTGATGACCTTGCCGCTGCGCATCCGCACCGGCCACTTGAGCGTCGGGTCACGGGAGACGGAGCGCAGCGTCTCCAGCGGGTCGGCGACCTCCACATCGGGCGGTACGGTCCCTTCTTCGATCAGGTCCAGCACCAGGCTCGTCGTGCCGACCTTGAGCATCAGAGCGTACTCGCTCATATTGCTCTCGCCAAAGAGAATGTGCAGGCGGTGCAGGTTGCTGTAGGAGTAGTAGGAGTCCCACTTGGGGTTGATGATGGCCCGGTTGAAGCGCACGCGCGAGGAGATGGTCTTGACGATGTGATCGGCGCGCTGCGACAACTGGAAGTCCACCGTCGGGTCTATCTCGACGCCGTAGAAGTTGGAGACCCAGACGTAGTCCACCTCATGCTCGCCGAGGGTCATGATGTTGTTCTTGCTGCTGGGCCGCGTGAGGCGGTGGCCGCCGACGCGCCCGATGCCCGCGAATATCTGGCGCGTCACCAGGAAGGGCAGCAGATAGGCCAGCGCATCCGTGAAAAATCTATCCTCTATCTGCACCAGATAGTTCTCATGGCAGCCGAACGTATGCCCGCCGAAATGGTCTATGCTGTTGTTGTGGAAGCTGACGACATCATCGAGATGGAGTTCGGACAGGAGATTGGCGAGCAGGATGCGGCCCGCCCGGTCGTGCCGCACCAGGTCGAGCAGGTCGGAGCATTCGGCGGTCGCGTACTCCTCATGGCTGCCGACGGCATCAATATAGAGCCGCCCGCCGTTGCGGAGGAAGCCGCCCGCGCGGGCCGGTTCGAAAGCGTAGTCGCGCGCGTGCAGGTCTATGACGCCCAGCTTCTTATCGTAGAAGGCGTAGTCCTTGACCTGCTCGACGATCTCCTCCGGCGTCCCGGCAGAAGGATCGCGCACCATGCAGCCGAACTCGGTTTCGATGCCGAAAATGCGTCTGTCCATATCTCAATATGCCTTCAAAAGACATGAATCCACAGATTACACAGATTTGCACAGATTAAGAACTTAAAATCCCAAAGGCTATTCTGACCATATATGGCAACAACCTGATAGGGCTTATTCTGTGTTTGGCTTTAATCTGTGCAAATCTGTGTAATCTGTGGATTCTCTTATCTATAGTCGCGGAGCAGCGGCTCCAGGTCGGCGGGCCGGAGAAGCCGGAACCGGCTTTCGCGGTTCGTGCGGCGTTCCAGCAAGCCGACTTCCAGCGTGCCGGTCTTGAGTTCGTCGCGGAGGAACACGCCGTCGGCCTCGGCCTCGTCAATGTCGCGGAACGGGTCGCGCTCTTCCTCTTCCTGCCCGCTGATCTGCCGCCGCAGAACTTCCCTAGCCCCGACGATCCAGGCGGAGAGCGCCTTGCGCAGGGCTTCGTTGCGCGGCCAGGCCGGGTTCGGCTCGCCGAGGCGCTCCAGCATCCGGTCTTCTGCCGTCTGCGTGCCTGCGATGACGGCAACGTGATCGTACTGCTGGAATTCGCCGTCGTAGTTGAGCGTCATGAAGACGTCGCTTCCGGCGGTGCGGCCTAGCTCTGCAAAGAGGGCGCGGATGACGAACGGCACGCCCGACCACTGATCGCCGAAGGCTTTTTTGAGGGCCGGGCTGAGTTCAAAGCCGACGAGCCGATGCACGGAGACATCGTCCGGGCTGCGCTCGAAGCCCTCCTGATGCGCCCGGTTGATCGAGGCCAGCCGCACCTGCTCGATGTCGGACTGGTTGCCGATGGCGGAGAACATCTGGCGGTCGTAGATCTCGTAGACTTTGCGCTGGCTGCGCCGCACGGTCAACAGCAGCAGACCGCCATCGTAGGCCAGGCCAACTACGGGGCTGCCCGCCCGCAACTGCTCTTCGACGCTTTCGCGGCGCTGCCCGACGGCTTCGTTATATCCAAAGGGTGTATACATACGGTTGTCTCATTCTCGGTAGCCCGGAAACGGGCCTGCTACGGGCGCGGCGCGGTGCGGTCGCCGCCTCTGGCGTCTATCTCATCCACGAGGCCGCGCAGTTCGTCCTCCGGCACGTCTTCGATGCCTTCCGCCGTGATCGTCTTGGCGAGCGGCAGGACTTTGGCCCAACCGCCCGTCGCGGCGTCGAGGTCGGCGGCGATGTCGAGCAGGTAGAGCGCCTCGCGCAGCGCCTCCTCGCGCGTCATCTCGTGGAACGGCTTCTTGGTCTTCACGATGTAGTCGAAGACGCCGCGTATCTGCATCGAGCCGCTGCCCGCCGCGCCGAACTCGGTACTCTCGAACCGCGCGCCCATGCCGTCGTAGAAGAAGATGCGCCCCTCGTTGGTGTCCCGGTCGAAGGTCGTCATGATGGGAATGAAGCCGCCGATGCCCTGCAGCGCCTCCGGGATGCCCGCGCGCACGACCTTCGCCAGTTCCGCCAGTTTGCCGTCCAGGCTCATCGGCTGCAAATAGGTGCGCTCGAACAGCTTGAACGCCGTCCGCAGATAGCGCACGACCTCCATCGCCCGCGCGAACGAGCCGGAGATCGCCAGCAGCGTGTAGTCGTCAATCGGCAGGACTTTCTCCGCCTTATCGTACATGACGGCGAAGTTGGCGGTCGCGCGCCGGTCGCCCACGTTGAGGACGCCCTGATCGAACTTGACCGCGATGACCGTCGTGCCGTGCGTATCCACGACGCCCGCGCCTGCGCCCATCCCCGGCCCGACAGGACTATCGTTCGGGCGCGCAGGCGTGGCAAGCGCCACCGGGCGCGTTATTGGATGCCCGCTCTTTGCGAGCAGGCTCCACAAGTCTCCCGCGAGTTCCATTAACCTAACCCCCCGTCCCCCTTCCCTGCCCGCTCGTTCCTCGCTAGGGAAGGGGGTGACGGAAATCTGTGCGTTCTACGCAGTCTTTCCTTCCCGATAGTGGGAAAAGCAAGACCAGATACAACAGTGGAAGCGTGCTTCACCCCCTTCCCTGTGAGCGCGGCGAACGGAGCAGGGAAGGGGGATGGGGGTTAGGTCACTCCCCGCTGCGCTGGCGATAGCGGCGGGCCGCGTCCGGGTCCACGCGCTTCATGCGCTTGAGCAGGTCGCTGGTATCGGGCCGCTTCACGTCCGGCTTGCCGGGGCCGCCATCGTCTCCGCCCTTGCGCAGCGGATCGGTGGGGAGGGTCGGCATCTGGCGGCGCTCTTCTCCGGTGAGTATCATCGTCATCGCTCCTTTTCTATTCCTGGCAGCTTGCCCTGAATCGTGTCTCATTGTATCCGAAATGATCGCAAAATCATACCTGCTCTTTCGGGCGGTTCTGGATCACCTGCACCACGTCGTCCAGCGACTCGGCGGCGGCGAACTCCTCGTTGAGCAGGGCCACGTTCTCCTCTACGAGCGGGTTCATGTCGAACAGCAGGTCTTCCTCATTGTGCTTGAAGGCGACACCGTTCCATCCGATGCTGCGCACCGAAGGGCCGAACCGCTCGACGAACAGCCCACGCAGAAAAGCGCGGGTGTCGGCAGGGGGGCAGGTTGTCGCGGCCTGAATGCGGCCATCCGTAACCAGACGGCGCATCTCCCCGGCCTGTTCCAATCCGTAGTAAAGCCCCTGCTCCGGGTCAATGTCGTGGTAGGCGAGGTCGAGGCTCTGAATATAGGGATCGTCCCACTCCAGCCCCTCCTCTTCGCGAAAAGCGTCCAGCAGTTTGTACTTGGCGACCCAGTCCAGGCGGTCGGCCAGGCTGAGCGGATCGCGCTCCAGGGCATCCAGCGCCGCCGTCCACTCCATCAGCGTCCAGTCCGTATCCGCATCCAGGCCGCAGAGCCGCCGCGCGGCCTCATCCAGATAGATGCGCTGCACCTCGATGGCCGTGAGCGGCGGGCCGCCCTGTCGCTCCAATGTCTGCTTCAGCGTGATGTCGCGTGAAACCTGCTTGACGGCGCGGATCGGATCGAGAAGCTTGATGGGCGGAGTCAAACCTTCTTCCAGCAGCTTGAGGACGAGGCTCGTCGCGCCGACCTTGAGCGCGGTGGCGTACTCGCTCATGTTGGCGTCGCCACAGATGACATGCAGGCGGCGATAGTGGCGCGGCGTGGCGTGCGGCTCGTCGCGCGTGTTGACCAGGGGCCGATTATGCAGGGTGTCTACGCTGGCCTCGACCGTGAAGAAGTCGGCGCGCTGCGACAACTGGTAGAGCGCCTTGCCGTTGGCGGAACTGTCGGCTTCCACGCCCGATTTGCCCGCCCCGGCGAAGATCTGGCGCGTGGCGAAGAAGGGCAGCAGCGCCTGAATCAGCGTGTCCGTCGGCACGTCGCGGCGCATCAGATAGCCCTCGTGTGTGCCGTAGCTCGCGCCGTGAAAATCGGTGTTGTTCTTGTAGAGGGTGACGGTCAGCCCGCGCTGCTGCGCCCGCCGCTGCGCCGCCGCCCAGACGATCCGTTCCCCGGCCTTGTCGTGGGCCACCAGGTCGCGCAGGGAGCGGCACTCCGGCGTGGCGTATTCGGGATGGCCGTGATCGTTGTAGAGCCTGGCTCCGTTGGAGAGAACCCGGTCGCTGCGCTCCTCTTCGCGGCTCATCGGGGCCGCGCCGGGGGCATCGAACTGAGCGTCATCGGGATTGGTGGAGAGGTGCTGCACCGTAAAGCCCCGCATATCGCGGCGCGGGTCTTCGCCCCGGTAGTTCCAGCCCCCGACCGCCGGGCCGGCATGACTGCGTACAACGGCAATGCTCTCGCTGATCCAGTCGTTGGGGCCTAGCCCTTCGACCACGATGCCGTATTCCGTCTCGATCCCGAATAGCCTCTGCATCGTTCTTTTCGCTACACTCCTTCATGTATTTCCGATGCCCGTCAGATTTCGTAAGACAACTGCTTCCGGCGAATGAATTCGCGGCTGGCCCCTCCCCGACCCTCCCCCCAAGAACAGGGGGAGGGAAGCGACCCCACCCCAGCCCTCCCCTTCGCAAGGGGAGGGAGCAGCAAGGCGTTCGCCCTCCCCTTCGCAAGGGGAGGGAGCCTTGAGTCGGCGGAGGCCGACTTCGTGCTTTTGCAGGTGCAGTTTCAACCGCCGCAACAATTTGTATCTACACAGTGCCTAAATGATGTTGCGGCGGGTGGCATTCAGTTGCTTTTTGGCACGGATCGGCTTGACGGTCGCAACATTCTCCGGCTCATAGTCCAGCAGCTTCAGCCAGTCTTCCAGCGAGTCGCCTTTCGGGAAGATCTCGTTTTCCTTGTACTCCACGCGGACGGCCTTTTGCAGGTCGTCTAGCGAGAGGCCCTCGTTGTCGGACTGCTTACTGATGCTGCGCTTGATGGCGAAGTCCTTCGCCCGCTCCACCACCGACTTGATCAGCGCGCCGCTGAGCAGGTCTTTCCAGTAGAGCGTTTCCGTGCTGCCGTTGCGCAGGAAGACCTCCAGGAATTCGGTCTCCTCATCGCGGCGGAACGTGTATTCGGTGATCAGGTCGAGCAGTTCATCCAGCGCCGCCGCGCAGTCGCCCTTATGCTCCTTGATCAGTTCCGGGTCAATCGGCACGTCGCTCAGATAGATCTTATAGATGTCGCGGGAAGCGCGGCGGTCGGGGCGCACGACCTTGACTTTGCGGTCTATGCGCTCCGGGCGCAGGATGGCCGGGTCAATGTAGTCGGGCCGGTTCGAGGTGAGCATCACGACCACGTTCTCCAGCGACACCAGGCCGTCCATCTCCGCGCAGAACTGCGGCACGATGGTATTCGAGATATTGAGCCAGCGCCCGGACGAGCGGGTGC
The DNA here is from genome assembly GCA_035651115.1 of Chthonomonadaceae bacterium. Taxonomy (GTDB): domain Bacteria; phylum Armatimonadota; class Chthonomonadetes; order Chthonomonadales; family Chthonomonadaceae; genus DASRGL01. Next base: position 2,735 of record DASRGL010000452.1, on the reverse strand, counting down.
GCAGTAGCGACTCGGCCTCGTCAATGAAGATAAAGACCAGATGCCCCTCTTTCGACTTCTCGCGGGCCTGCGCGAAGATCTCCCGCACCATGCGCTCGCTCTCGCCGAGCCACATGTTCAGAATCTTCGGGCCGTTGATGTACATGAAGTACTCTTTGACATCATGGCCGGTGCGGTGGCGATACTCCTGCGTCAGGTTGTAGGCGGTCGCCTTGCCGATGAGGGTCTTGCCGCAGCCGGGAGGGCCGAACAGCAGGATGCCCTTGAGCGGGCGCTTGCCGAATCGCTCGAACAGTTCGGGATAGAGCAGCGGCAGTTCGATGGCGTCCTTGATGACGCTGATGGCCTCCTCCTGCCCGCCGATCTTGCTCCAGGGCAGCACAGGGACCTCTTCGAGATAGTAGTCGCTGGTCTCTTTGGCAGCAAAGTATTCGAGCGCCACCTTGAAGTTCGGCTCCATGCGGACTTCGGAGCCGGGCTTGAGCGTCGCGTCTTGCAGCGTCTCGCCCCGATAGACCACCCGCGACTGCATCCCCTGCGAGTCCATCGAGACACGCAGCCGCCCATCTTCCAGTACCTCGCTGATCTTGACGATGGGGCCGCCCATAGCATAGCCCAGGTCACCGATGACGGCGAACGCCTCGTTCACCTTCACCTGCGTGCCGATCTTGAAATCCGGGTTCTCCAGCTTCGGGTCTACGTTGGCGATATACTCCTGGTCGCCGAGCGCGATTCGCACGATCTGCGCTTCCTTCTCTTCGGGTTCCGGCTCGGCAGGCTGTCCGAAGCGGCGGCGCGGCTTCGGCTTCTTCTCTTCGGGGGCCGGTTTGCCCAGGTAGACGCCGATGCGGTTGGCGGGCGAGGTCAGCTTGGTATAGGCTTCCTCGAACTCGGCGATGACCTTCTTGGCCTCCTCCATCATGGCCTCGTCGGCCTGCAACTGCTCGCGCAGCGCCATCAGGTAGCCCAGGCGCACGTCGTTGCGCGGGGTCATGCGGATGACTTCATCCAGCAGCCACAGAGCGCGCAGTTGCATTTCCGTTTGGGAAGCGTTGTCACCAGTATCTGAAGCGGGGGAGGTATAATCATCGCGGTCGCCGTCGAATTCGTCGTCGCGGCGGGTTCGATCACGGTCACGTCGCATTCGAGTCTCCTTTTCCGACCGGGAGCCTGCGGACATCCCATCGTGCGCGGGGGAATACAGGCGCTTGTGGGAAACGCCCTGTCTCAGTATACCAAACTTTACGGATGTTGGGAAGGAGAAGTTTCGGGCCGATCCATACGTATGTATACCGGTTCTCCGGGCGATAGCGAGTATAGAGGCCAACGCTCTATGGCTGCCAGGCGCGAAATCCCACAACTTATCCAGGCTTTACAGGACGGCGACAGGGCGGCGCGGCGTCTGGCCGCGCGCCGTCTCGGCTGGCGCGGCAACCGGCAGGCCGTCGAACCGCTGATGGCCGCCCTCCAGGACGACTACTGGCTCGTCCGGCGTAATGCGGCAAAGGCGTTGGGCCACATCGGCGAGGCTGCTGCTGTCGTGCCGCTCTGCCAGGCGTTGAAGGACAGGAGCCAGGGCGTGCGGCGGCAGGCCGTCCTCGCGCTCGGCAAGATCGGCGATGCGCGGGCCGTCGAGCCGCTGTGCCGGGCGCTGCGCGATAAGAAGCCGGCGGTCCGCGAGAGCGCGGTCGCGGCCCTGGCGCAGATCGGCACACCGGCGGTCGGGCCGCTCTGTGTGGCCGCGACGACAGAGAAGGCGCGGGTGCAGCGCCAGGCGATTTCGGCGCTCTGCTTGTTGCTCGACCGCGCCCATAAGGCCACACTCGGCGCTATCCTGGCCGATACGCGGCTTACCCCTCAACAACGTCGGGCCAGCCTGGAAAGCCTGAGCGGTTATCGCGGCACGCGCTTCCTAACCCCCTATATTGCGAATGTACGGCAATTCTGTGAGCGTGTCGCGCGTTCACAGGATTATGAGGATGCGGCGCGAAGAGGCGCGCAAGAAGTCCTCGACTCTATCACACTGGGCCGCGCCAGCCAGCGCGATCCTTCCAGCGAGAAAGACAGGCTGTTACGCGCCGCGCACGGCTCCGAGACTCTGGACGGCGCGAACCGCCTGCTGCGCGCCTCCGCTATGGAAGCAGAGACGCCGCAAGCTGCGCCAGCGTTCCTGGAAAAGCGAGGCATGTGGGCCTGGCGCTTCTCTCAGAAGGTTTTCCTCCTCTGGAAGCGGCTGTTGCGACGGCCTGGAATGGGAGATTAGATGGCGGACTCGGTGATTACGAAAATCCGCGTGCGGTACGCGGAGTGCGACCCGATGCAGGTGGCGCATCATTCGGCCTATTTTGTCTGGTGCGAGGCGGGGCGGGCCGACTACTGCCGCGTCCGGGGCATAGACTACATTCAGATGGAGCGGGACGGCCTGTTTCTGCCGGTCGTCGAGGCGCGGTGTCGCTACCTGGCGGGAGCGCGCTACGACGACGAACTGATCCTGACCACGCGCGTCGTCGAGCGCAAACGCCGCACGGTGCGCTTCGCCTACCGCATCGAGCGCGAGGGCGTATTGATCGCCGAGGCGGAGACCTATCAGATGCTCATTGACCGGGAGGGCCGACCGCGCAGTTGGCCGGAGGAGATCGCGGCTCTCTTCGCGCCGGATACTGAATGACACTTTCTCCGCTCACAGAGAAGAGGGCAGGAGTTGGGAAACGCCTGTCGAATGGATACCTTTGCTG
>DASRGL010000451.1:0-8804 GCA_035651115.1 Chthonomonadaceae bacterium | reverse complement strand
GCAAGCTGTTCGAGCAGCCCCTCCATCTCGGCGATAGTCAGCGGGTCGCCCGCCTTGACCGCCATCTTGCAGGCGTTCGTGATGGTCACGTGATCCTGCTGGACCAGCAGGCGGCGGGAGAGGGTCTGGTTCACCAGTTCGTCCACCATGTCGCGCAAAACCTGCTCGTAGGGTTTGCTGGCAAGCACGGCGGGAATGGCGCGCACGACGAAACTCTCGCCGCCGAAGGGCGCGATCTCCCACCCCGCCGGAGCAAAGCTGTCGCAATGCTCGGCCAGCAGCAGCGCCTCCCGGCGGCTTAGGTGGAGCGTCAACGGCACGGCGAGACGCTGCACCGGAATGCCGTTGGAGAACCGCTTGACCGTCAGCCGCTCGTACAGCACGCGCTCATGCGCCACATGCTGATCCACGACCGCGATTCCCTCCGGCGTCAGCGCAATGATATAGGTGTTCCTTGCCTGCCCCAACACCTGGAACTCCCGTAACTGCTCGGCGAACGGGCGCGGACGGGGACGCTCCTCCGGTTCGGGCGTGGGGTCGGCGCTCTTCTCTCTTCCCTCTTCCCTCCTCTCTGCTTGGGAGGCGAACGCGGGGGCCGTCTGCGCGAAGGCTTCGACGGCTGCCTCGACGACGGGTGCAAAAGCCGCAATAGCCGCCGCGTGCGCCGCCTCGCTTCCCCTGGCGGCGGGGCGCATGTCCAGTGTCTCCTGCTTCGGGGGCGCAGCGCTTGTTACCTGGCCCCCAACGCCCAACGCCGAACGCCCCACGCCGACTGTGGGGACGATGCCGTAGGCCAGCAGCGCGCTCTTGATGGCCTGGCTTGCCGCATGATGCACCTCGCCGTCCCGCGTGAACTTGACCTCGGTTTTCGTGGGATGCACGTTCACATCCACCAGGTCGGGGCTGATCTCGACAAAGAGGGCGGCAATGGGATAGCGGCTGTCGGGCGTCAGGGCGCGGAACGCCTCCTCCAGCGCGTGACCGAGCAGGCGGCTCTTGATGGGACGGCGGTTGACGAAGAACAGTTCGTGCGAGCGTCCGGGGCGCGACAGGTCGGGCGTGGCGATGTAGCCGGAGACGCGCAGGCCCGGTGACTCGTGATGGACGGGAATCAGCTTGCGGGCGATGTCCCGGCCCCAGACCGCCGCCAGCGCCGCCAGAGGCTCCCCCGTTCCCGGCGTCGAGAAGACCTCCTGCGCGCCGTGCCGCAGCCGAAACGCGATCTGCGGATAGGCCGCCGCCAGATGCCCCACGACCTCTACCGCGCGGGCCACCTCCGTCGGCGTGCTTTTGAGGAACTTCAGGCGGGCGGGCGTGTTGAAGAACAGGTCGGCGACGACGACGGTCGTGCCGTCGCGCGCGGCGACCTCCTCCGCGCTTTCGATGTCCCCACCGTTCACAGTCAGGCGGGTTCCGCTCTCCTCGTCCGCCGGTTTCGTCGTCAGCGTGAGATGGGAGACCGAGGCGATGGAGGGCAGCGCCTCGCCCCGGAAGCCGAGCGTGCGGATGGCGAACAGGTCGTCCGCCGAGCGGATCTTGCTGGTCGCGTGCCGTTGCAGCGCCAGGATCGCGTCGGCGCGCGTCATGCCGCAGCCGTTGTCGGCCACCACAAGACGCTGCTTGCCGCCCTCTTCCAGCCCGACCGCGATCTGCGTCGCGCCCGCGTCTACGGCGTTCTCGACCAACTCCTTGACCGCCGAGGCGGGCCGCTCCACGACTTCGCCCGCCGCGATCCGGTTCGCCGTATTCTCATCCAGCAGCACGATCCGATCCGTCGCCATCTTGCGCGTCTCCGCTCCGCCGATACCCATGCAGACAGAAGTATAGCACAATTAGTGCCGATTTCGCCCGGAATGCGCCCTGTTCTGTTCCTGTTCAGAGCGCGCGATTGTTCGCGCTATAGTAGCGGTTGCCGCCCTGCTCGTGCGGTCGGATGGAGAAGTCGTGGGCGTAGACGCCCCGGAACAGCGTGCGGCGCTTAGGCGGCATGGACTCGATCAGGTCGTGCGGCAGGTTCAGCCGATGCCACTGCGCCCAGAGGGAGTTGTAGCAGTTGAAGATCGCGACGCGCTCCACGTCCGGGTTCTTCCAGGCGGTGGCCGCGTGCAGCAGCGACTCGGTGAAGATAAAGACGGAACCGGCGGGGCAGGCGTAGGACTCCAGTTGGGAATTGTCCGGTTCGAGGATGGAGGCCGGGTACGGGATCTTCGCCTTGTGCGAGCCGGACAGGAACAGCGTGCCGCCATCCCCCTTCTCGACGGGGTTGAGTTCCCACACGACGCGCGTGAGCGCCGAATAGATACGGCCCCCGTTGCACTGGTAGTTCATCGGCCCGGCTCCCTGCGGAGGCCGGACGACGTGCGGCACATCGGTCGCGCCGGGCTTCCAGCCGCACTGCCGGATCGTGACGAACGAGTTCTCGCAGCGAAAATTGTAGTAGTCTTCGTGCGGCGCGCTTTCCGAGAGTATCTCGTTCAGAATATCCGCCACCACCGGATGATCCAGCAATTCCTGCGCCGGGCCGGTAAAGCCGTTGCCGCCCGCGTAGAGATGCGCCTTGATCGCCGCGATCTCGCTCTCGCTCAGTACCGCCGGAACGAGCAGCCAGCCGCGCACGTCGAACAGGAACTTCTGCTCCTCGGTCATTGTCCTCTCCTCTGCAAAGCGTCGCTGCTGCCTCTTACGCCGTCCGGCCCGCGACCTCCTGCGTCCTCGCGCCGGATAACACGAAACATTTACGGTTCATTGACAAACAGTGTGGTTGGATCTGTGCGCGGCCTGAAAAGGCCGGTCTGAAGCTGCCAAGTCCGCCTGCGCGGACTCCAGCCTGCGCAGGCTGGCTTTGCACCTCCAGACCGGGGTTTCAACCCCGTGTCCAAACAGAACCCCACTTTTCATCAAGGAACCACATTTACCCTGCCAATCCGCCGTTGACAAACGCAAAGCCCGGAACGCGGAGAGAGGCATTCCGGGTTTTGCACGATGAGACGAAGTAGAGGACAGACTACTCTCTGGCTCCAGTGACAGGTTTTTGAGTCGGCGCAGGCCGACTTCGTGCTTTTGCAGGGGCAGTTTCAACTGCCGCCTTTAGAGGATTCAGCGGTTCTTGCCGTTCAGGTAGTCGGCCAGGTCATACGCCGCCTTCTTGTCCCGCAGCGGCCCGATGTCCCACGTGCTGTTGTACAGCACCATCGTCACGCGCCCCGCCGTCACCACCTGCCCCTTCAGCACGAACACGACATGCTCGTTCAGGTGGTTGCGCGACCACTGATAGAACCGGGAGCGCCCCGCGTCCGTCAGGCCCATGTGAACCGTATAGGTCGTGCGGCCCATCAGAGGCTCCTCTTTGTCCTCCACCCAGGCGTCCGTGAACTGCTTGCCGGTCAGCACCACCGGGCAGACCCGGATGAGATTTTCCGCCGGGATCGCGAGGCCGTGTTCCACTTCGCGCGCCCCCCCGCTGCCGCCCGCGTCCGACTCCTCGGACTCCTTATGCTCCGGCCCCTCGGAGAATTTTTGCAGCAGTTCGCCGAACGCCACCGGCTTTGCCCCCGCCCCTTCCCCGACCAGGATCGGCATCTCCTTCGTGATGCCCGCCGTCGGGTGCGGGTCGCCCAGCAGCCGCTTCACGCCGACCCGCAGATAGGGTTCCAGCATCCGGTAGCCCGTCTTGTTGTCCTGGGCGATAGCCGACCGGATAGACAGGCCGACGCGATCCGAAAACATCTCCCCGTCCTCGTTGTTGAAGATCGAGTTCCAGCCGAAATCGGTCAGTTCCGGGCGCGAGGTCATGTTCGACTCGATGATCTGGAACATGTTCCGGCCCAGGTTCTCGCGCCCGTCCAGCGTGCCGACCACCGTCAGCCCTGCCGGATCGGGCGCAAGCGTCTCCCAGTGTGTCGCGAGAAGCTGCTGCTCCCGTAGCTTGCCGTAGCCGTACCAGAGCAGCAGCAGGGCCGCGAACAGCAGCAACAGCTTGCGCGTTCCCAGTTCGCGCGTCCAGGCCATCCGTTTCGCGGCATCGCTGGTCGCCGCCCCGCCCATCGTTTCGTCTTTAGGAAAAAGTGCCATTCTGTTTGCTTTCCGTCTCCGACCCGCTTCGGCCAGGACTTCCCTCTACAGAGAGACGTAGGGACGCAGCAAGCAGCGCCCAACAAAAACGCCGCGCGCAATGGAGAGGGTTGCGCCCTATGAAAACGCCGCGTCCGCATTCATGCGATGTTCTGTCCTCCTCTACGGAAATTCGGCACGCCCATGTCACCGACCGCTCACATCGCGACGATATTATAGCCGCCGTCCACGTGCAGCACCTCGCCGGTGATGCCGCGCGCCCACGGGCTGAGCAGGAAGAGCGCGGCATCCCCTACCTCATCCGCATCCACCGCGCGCCGCAGCGGAGAGCGTTCGGCGACCTGTTTGAGCATCGTGTCGAACCCGGCGATGGCCCCTGCCGCCAGCGTCTTGATCGGCCCTGCCGAGATCGCATTGACCCGGATATTGTCCTTGCCCAGGTCGGCTGCCAGGTAGCGCACGCTCGCTTCCAGCGACGCCTTCGCCACCCCCATGATATTATAGTTCGGCACGACCCGCTCCGCGCCGAGATAGGTCAGCGTCAGAATGCTGCCGCCGCCCGCCGCCTGCATCAGCGGACGCGCGCCCCGCGCCAGGCTCACCAGCGTGTAGACGCTGCTCTCGTGCGCCAGCGTGAACCCCGCCTTCGAGGTCGCCACATACTCCCCGGCCAGTTCGTCCTTGTTCGCGAACACGACGCCATGCACCAGGCCGTCGAGTTGCCCCTCGAACGCCTCTCCGACCTGCGCGTACAGCGCAGCGATCTGCGCCTCGTCGGTCGCATCGCAGCGGAAGATAGGCGCATCGAACCCGGCCTCGTCCAGCGCCTTCCGCAGTCCCCCCTCCTCCCGCTCACCGTACACCGAGAAGGCCAGCCGCGCCCCTTCCCGATGCAGCGACGCGGCGATATGCCAGGCGATGCTCCACTTATTCCGCACGCCCGTAATCAACACACGCTGTCCCGCGACCACATCCGCCATCTTCTCCCTCTCCTCTCGCAAAATAGACCGCCACCGCACGGCGCGGAGACTGGCAGCCTGTTCGCCGATGCTCCTCATTGTACCTCAAACGGCGTCGCCTTCGTCCGGCGCGGCGTCGGACACGCCGAATCCGTCCATCGCACCGCTCATACGTCCGATAATGTTGGATGGTCGGCCACAAAACCGATTTTTGGAGAGGGGGCTTAAGCCCCCTCTCCAAAAATCGCGCGGGCCGCGACGCGGCCCATATACCGCCTCTTGACCCCCGCTCAATCCAGATAGAACGAGACCACGCCCGGCTCTTCCGCCAGCAGACGATTGAAGTGATCGCGCTCGAATTTGCCCGGCAGCCGCACCTGAATCCGCATCTGGCGGGACGCGCCCTCCGCTCCGACAGTCCCCTCGGACAACGCCTGCCGGGTCTCCATCTGCACTCCGTAGATACGAAACCCGTGTTCCGCCAGCAGCGCCAGCAGCCGCGCCGGGCCGTGATCCGCCTCCCGGACTTCCACCTCCAGCGTCCGGCGGCGCTGCTTGACGTGAAGCCGGTCTTCCAGGCGGTTCAGCACGGTCAGCGTCGCCAGAACGATGAGCGTCGTGATGACGGCGACCTGTCCGAGCCGGGGGCCGGCCCCCAGCGCGATCCCGATGCCCGCCGTTGTCCAGATGCTCGCCGCCGTCGTCAGGCCGTGGATCGTCATCCCATTGCGGATGATCGCGCCCGCGCCCAGAAAGCCGATGCCTGTGACGATCTGCGCGGCCAGCCGCGCCGGGTCGCCGTGCGCCGGGCCGGTTCCTCCATAGCCGATCTCGATAGAAGTCAGCGTCATCAGCGTCGCGCCGACGCAGACCAGGATGTGCGTTCGCAGCCCCGCCGCCTGCCCGCGCAGTTCCCGCTCCAACCCGATCAGACCGCCGAGCAGCACCGCCAGCAGCAGCACCGCCGTCTTGCCGCCGAGCGAAGCCGGGTCAATCACCAGGCCGAAAAAGCGGGATGGCGTCATCGCTTAACCCTCCGGCTGGAGCCGCGCCTTCTCCTCGGCCACCAGATCGGCCACATAGCGCGCGGCCTCCTGCACCGGAACGGTCTGCCGCCCGGACTTGTCCCGCCGCAGGCCGACCTCCACCTTCCCATCGGCCAGGCCCTTGCCCACGACGACCTGCACGGGAATGCCGATCAAGTCCATGTCCTTGAACTTGACGCCGACGCGCTCATCGCGCTCGTCCAGCAGTACCTCGACCTGCTGCATCCGCAGCGCCGTATAGAGTTCGTGCGCGACCCGGTTCTGCATCGCCTCGTTCGTGCTGGCGACGATAATGGCGACCTCGAACGGCGCGATAGAGATCGGCCAGATGATGCCGTTCTCGTCATGGTTGGCCTCGATAGCCGCCGCCATCGTCCGGCTGATGCCCAGCCCGTAGCAGCCCATGATGATCGGATGCTTCTCGCCCGTCTCGTTCTGATACAGCGCGCCCATGTCCCGGCTGTACTTGGTTCCCAGCTTGAAGATGTGGCCGACCTCGATGCCGCGCGTCTCGGTCAGATGCCCGGTGGCGCAGCGCGGGCAGCGATCTCCGGCCACCGCCGTGCGAATGTCGCCCCAGGCCGTCACCTGGAAATCGTGGCCCGGCGTCACGTGGATGCGATGCGCGTCGGCCTCATTCGCCCCGACGACGTAGTTCGCGCCCCGCTTCAGTTCGTTGTCGGCGTAGATAGGAACCTCGGCAGGCAGGCCCACCGGCCCGGCGAACCCGACCGGCGCGTTCGTCACGCGCACGACCGTCGGCGTGTCGGCCAGTTCGACGTTTTTCGCTTCCAGAAAGCGTCCGAACTTGGGCAGGTTGAGTTCCCGGTCGCCGCGCACCAGCGCCGCCACCGGCTTCCCGTCCGCCACGCATAAGATCGTCTTGATCAGTTTTTCCGGCCCGACGTTCAGGAAGTCGCAGACCTGCGCGACCGTATGCGCGCCCGGCGTCGCCACGACCTCCGAAGGCTGCGGCGCTTCCCTCTCCCCTCTCTCCGGCTCCTCCGGCGCTTCCGCGCGCTCCGCATTGGCCGCGTAGTCGCAGGTATCGCACTGCAATACGGTGTCCTCGCCGTTCTCGGTCAGGATCATGAACTCATGGTTCTCTGTGCCGCCGATCGCGCCCGGATCGGCCTCGACCGCCAGAAACTCCAGCCCGCACCGCCGGAATATCCGCCCATACGCCTCATAGTTTTTGCGATAGGTCGGGTGCAGGCTTTCGTCGGTCGCATCGAAGGAGTAGCCGTCGAACATCGTGAACTCGCGGCCCCGGATCAATCCGCCGCGCGGGCGCGGCTCGTCGCGCTCCTTCGTCTGAATCTGATAGAGATAGAGCGGCAACTGCTTCCACGAACTGACGGCCCCGCGCACGATGTCGGTGACGACCTCCTCATGCGTGAAGCCGAGGAAAAAGTCGCGCTCGTTCTTGTCCTTGAGCGCGAACAGGATCGGCACGGACGAACGCCCCGACTCGTCCAGCAACTCTTTCGGGACCAGCACCGGCATGTGCAGTTCCAGCCCGCCGATGGCGTCTATCTCCTCGCGCACGATCCGGGAGATCTTCTCATGCACGCGCCAGCCGAGCGGCAGGTAGGAGTAGACGCCCGCCGCGACGCTGCGCACGAAGCCGCCGCGCAGCAGCAGTTGATGGCTGACGATCTCTGCGTCTCTGGGAACCTCGCGCAGCGTTGGAAAGAAAAACTGGGACGCTTTCATAAAAGGAAAATTCTCTCCTCACGTTCTGTGTATGGTACGGGATTGTACCCTGCCGCCGCGCCGCACGTCTACGCCGCCGCTTGCCCTCATTGACCGCGCTCGTCTCCGCAAAGTTGCGCTTCCCTTTGCCTCAAACCCAGGCAACGCCTCTGCCGCCGGTTACGTAGTATAGAGTAGAGGCACAAAACGGTAGACAAATCTCGGAATAACGCGGACTCGTTCCAGGCCCGATGAGGTTAGTGACGGGGAGGCAACCGACCATGTTGACACGCACGGTCCTGCTACAACTGGCAAACAGCAAAACGATGGAGTCGTTCGTCAAGCGGAACCACTGGTCCGCGAAGATGGCGCGGCGGTTCGTGGCGGGCGAGACCATCGAAGAGACGACGCAGCCCGTGCGGGAACTCAACGCGCGCGGCATCGCCGTCTCCCTCGATTTCCTCGGCGAGAGCGTGACCAACGAACAGGAGGTCGCCGTCGTCGTGGACACCTACCTGCGCCTGTTCCAGCACATCCGCAGCGAGAACCTGAACGCCAACGTCTCGGTCAAGCTGACCTCGCTCGGCCTGGACATAGACGGCGAGTTCTGCACTCGCAACATGCTGCGCCTCCTGAACGCCGCCGGGCCGGAACAGTTCGTGCGCATTGACATGGAGAGTTCGGCCTACACGCAGCGCACGCTCGACCTGTTCACGCGCCTCTGGGAAGGGCCGGAGCCGCACAAAAACGTCGGCGTGGTCATCCAGTCCTACCTGCGCCGCAGCGCCGACGACATCGCGAAGCTGAACGCGATGGGCGCGCGGGTACGCCTCTGCAAAGGGGCCTACAAGGAGCCGCCGACCGTCGCCTTCCCGAAGAAAACCGAGGTGGACGCCAACTTTGTCCGCCTGATGCAGGAGCTTCTGCGGCACGGCAACTATCCCGGCATCGCCACGCACGACCCGGCCATGATCGCGGCGACGAAGCAGTTTGCCCGTGATCACAATATCGCGCCTGACCGCTTCGAGTTCCA
>DASRGL010000450.1:0-4211 GCA_035651115.1 Chthonomonadaceae bacterium | reverse complement strand
AGCGAGAGCAGGCGGCGCTCGGCCTGCGCACGGGAACAACGGCGCGCGGGATGCTTTCCGACGGCGTCCAGAACATCTACGGCTACGAGGCGGACAACTCCATCATCCTGCGGAAGGAAGTCGCGCGCCGCGCTACACAGAACGGCGTTAAGGGCGAAGCCGCGACCAACCAGAGCCTTCGGGCCAAAGACCTCAACCAGTACGACAAAGTCGTCTCGCGCTATCAGACCGCGCAGGGCGGCGTCTCCTCCGTCAATGGGGGTGTCGGCGGCCCCCCCGGCATGGCGGTCGACACGCCTGTCATCGGGCAGCTTTTCAAGCCCGCGCCCGGCAACTTCGGCGGCATGGACGGCTTCGGAGGTGGTGGATTTGGTGGGCGTGAAACACAGGGAGGACCGCAAGGCGAAGCGGCAGACATCACCGTTCAGGCTGTCGGCGACCGGACGTTCTACCGCCAGAAGAACAACGTCTGGCAGGATCAATCGTATCTACCGAAGAAGCAGAAGCTGGTTCAAATCCAGGCGTTCAGCGACGCGCACTTCGCCCTGCTCAAAGCGGCTCCCCAACTCGCGGCCTACTCCTCGGTCGGTGAGGAGGTCATCATCCGCCTGGGCCGCAACGCGGTACGGATTGGCAAGACCGGCAAGGAGAGACTCTCCGCCGCCGAACTGAAAGAACTCACTGCCCGGTAATACATGTTGTGCGCGGCCTTGAAAGGCCGTTCTGAAGATGCCAAGCCTGCCTGCGCAGGCTCCATTCCCTCCCCCTGTTCTTGGGGGGAGAGTTAGGGAGGGGGGCCGAGTCCACGCAGGTGGACTTCGCAACTTCAGACCGGCCTTTCAAGGCCGTGTCTTTGTTGCGCGTTATTCGGAACCGGGCGCGGGCGGCATCTCAAGACGCTCCAACACAAAGTTCGCGCCGCCGGGCGCCTCCAGCAGGCGTTTGCGAGTGACCTGGATCGCCAGTTCACCGCAGTCGCAGCCGATCCAGCGGCGTCCGAGGCGATGGGCGACGGCCAGGGTCGTGCCGCTGCCGCAGCAGAAGTCCGCGACCAGATCGCCCGGATTCGACGAGGCCAGCAGAATGCGTTCCAGCAGCGCCTCCGGCTTCTGCGTCGGGTAGCCGGTTCGTTTGCGGCTGGCCTGGTTCTCGATGTCTATGTTCCAGTAGTCCACCGGCAGCGTCCCCTGTCCCAGATAGTGCCGATAGGTCAGGCCGGGATAGAGCGTCTCGTATTCGGGCGGCAGATCGCGCCGGGAGCGCAGCGGGCTGCTCGTGATACCGCGCCCCATCAGCCGATAGGCTCCCTTCTCGTCCCGCAGCCGGTACTTCTTGATGTGCGACTCCGCATACGCCTCCCGCACCGCCTCATAGTTGAAGGTGAACCGTTCGCCCTTGCTGTAGAACAGCAGCGTATCGTGCTTGCGATTCCAGCGTTTCTTGGAGTTGATGGCCTCCCGGTAGCACCAGATGATCTCGTTCTGGAAGCGCGCCGTGCCGAATATCTCGTCGAGCAGCAGTTTGGCGTAGTGCGCCGTGTGCCAACTGAGATGGACATAGAGGCTGCCCGTCTCCGCCAGCAGTTCGCGCGCCAGCGTTAGCCGGTCGTAGAGCCACTGGAGGTACGCGCCCAGGTCGCCGCCCCAGTTGTCGCTGAAGGCGGAGATGGAGGCGTTGGGCGTTAGGCGTTGGGCATTAGGAACCTCCCCCCCTCCTTCGTAAGGAGGGGGGGAGGGCGCAGCAAGCTGCGCCCCTGCTCTGCCCTGTCGAGCGGGGAGGCGGGCCTGCCACTCCGCGCCCGTAAAGAACGGCGGGTCGAGATAGAGCAGCGCGATGCGCCCGGCCAAATCTTCCCGCAGCGCCGCCATCACCGCCAGGTTGTCGCCCTGAATCAATCGGTTCGGAGGGGAATCGGGCGTGCCATACAGTTCCAGACGCCGAACGACCGGCGTGGGTGAAAACATTGTTTGCGCGGCCCGCCTACCCTCCCACTCCAACCGGACTCCCTTCGCCATGCCGCTTCCTCTCGCCCCCTGAAGGCGCAGAAACCTTCTGTCTCCACCAGGCTTACAGCAGGGATTTCACGCCAGGCGTCGAATGATGAGACCGCCGGGCGTATTATTCGCACTCTCTGTTGCGAGTTCCTGTGCCTGGCCTTACCTTTCACGAAAGCGAGAGCAGCGCAGCGACCATGAATACCCGATTCGAGTTCTCCGCAGGCGTCTGGAACCTGCATCCCGGAGCCGACCCGTTCGGCCCGCCCGTCCGCCCCGAACGCGGTTTTGCCGAGAAGTGCCGGATTCTCAAGCGGCTGGGTTTCACCTACGTTCAACTGCACGACGATGACGCTGTGCCGATGGAGGTTCCCGCCGCGCAGCTCGGCGCGTCCTGCCAGGCGCTCAAGCGCATCTGCGACGACAACGGCCTCGGCGTGGAGTTCGTCGCGCCGCGCATCTGGGAAGACCCGCGCTTTGCCGACGGCGGCCCCACCTCCAACAACGCCGAAGCCCGCCAACTTGCCCTCGACCGCGCCAAACGCGCCATTGACATCGCCAACGAACTCGGCACGGATCGGATCGTCCTCTGGCCCGCCCGCGAAGGAACCTATATTCGGGAGGCCAAAGACGCCCGCGCCGCCTTCGACCGCCTGCTCGACTACTGCAACGCCATGCTTGCCTACGATCCGAACATCCGCATCCTGGCCGAGATGAAGCCGAACGAGCCGATGGACTTGATGTATCTGCCCAGCACGGGCCACATGCTGGCGATGGCCTATAAGACCAGCGACCCGGCGCGCGTTGGCGTGCTGATCGAGGCGGCGCACTGTATCCTGCTCGGCCTCGACCCGTCCGACGAGATGGCCTATGCGCTCTGGCACGGCAAGCTGTGGGGCGTGCATCTCAACGATCAGAACGGGCTGAAGTACGACCAGGACAAGACGTTCGGCAGCGTGGACCTCCGCCGCGCGTTCAATATGGTGGACGTGCTGGTGCGGGGCGACTACGGCAAGAACGGAGAGGTGGTCGGGCTGGACGTAAAGGCGATGCGGACGCAGCCGCATGAGATCGCCTGGAAGCACCTTGCCAACAGCAAGGAGGTCTTCGAGCGGCTGGTGCAGGTCTCCGCGACTATAGACCGGCAGGAGTGGGCCTCCTATGTGGCCGCGCAGGACTACGAAGGACTGGAGATGTTCCTCCTGCGCAATCTGCTGCGCGGTTAGAATATCATCGCTGTCGAGGAGGCAAGGAGGCAGATGGAGTCCCGACCGAAAGAGGCGCTGCTCGATTATGTCGTGCGGTATGTCGAGGCGCATCTGAATGCCCGCGCGCATTGGGAAGCGCCCCACTCCCGCTGCGCCGGGCGCATGGCGCGCTGGACGGGCGATCCGAAGTCGCACCGGGCGGCGCAGAAGAGCGCGCGGTTCCTCTGGCCGCACGACCCGCACAATCCGTATGAACTGCAAACGCACCGGTCGCCCCCGGAGATGTACGTCTCTCTGCTGACGCTGCCGGTCGGCCCGGACGGTTTGCAAGTGTCGTTCCACATTCCGTGACCCGTCGGCAGAAAGGCCGGTATAATAGTGGCATGGCTTCTCTCTCTTCTCTCTTCGGACAGGATTCGGCGGTGCGGGCGCTGCAGCGGGCGCTGGAGTCGGACTGCCTGGCCGGGGCCTATCTGTTCGTCGGGGCGGTGGGCGTGGGCAAGGGCGCGGTGGCGCGGGCCTTCGCGCAGGCGGCCGCCTGCCTGGAACCGCGCGGTGAGCCGTTCGATGCCTGCGGTGTCTGCGACTCCTGCCGCCGTGTCGAGGCCGGAACGCAGCCGGAGGTCGTCACCCTCCTTCCTGCGGGCGAGCAGATGCAGATATGGCAGTTCTGGGATCGGGACAACCGCCCGACGCCCGGCGTCCTTTCGCATACGCTGGCCTTTGCGCCCAACATCGGCAGGCGGCGCGTCTACATCCTCGAACGCGCGGACACGCTGACCGAATCGGCGGCCAACAGCCTGCTCAAAGTCCTGGAAGAGCCGCCGCCCTACGCGCTGTTTGTCCTGATGGCTCCTCATCCGGCGCGTGTGCTGCCTACCATCGTCTCCCGCTGCCAGATGGTGCGTCTGAACGCAGTTCCGGTAGAAACGCTGGCGGCCTATCTGCGAGATACCGTCGGGGTGGAAGCGGGCCGCGCGGCGATGCTGGCGGCGTATGCAGAGGGGAG
>DASRGL010000449.1:0-4903 GCA_035651115.1 Chthonomonadaceae bacterium | reverse complement strand
GTTCCCTTCCCGTATCCGACCGTGATATGCCGCTCGTCGCTTGTGTCGTGCGCCTCCGTGAGCGGAACCGTATAGTGCGCCGGATTCAGCCGCCTTGCCGCGCGCCGCGTCTTCGAGGCGCTGGCCGTCCGAACGGAGGCGCGTACCGGCTGCTCCGCCAGGCGCTGGAACAGGTCGTCGGAGTAGGTGGCGAACGACTCGTTCCACATCGAGCGCGTATAGGTGCAGGGAACCAGGCCGCCCCACCAGGTATGCGCGAGTTCGTGCGGGATATAGTCCGGCAGCGTGCGCGGCCCGAAGGTGGCGAACGAGTAGGACTCCAGCGCGCCCGCAAAGGCTCCCTGCGTCTGCACCAGGCTGTAGCGCGTGTAGGGGAACGGCCCGAAATGCGTCTCGTAGAACGCCATCGCGCGCTCTAATCTGTCCAGGCAGCGTCTGGCAAAGGCAGCGTCGGGTTGCAGGAAGTAGGTGGCGAGCGTGCGGCCCTTGAAGGTGCGCTTTGTGACTGTATAGCGGCCCACATCCAGCGTGTAGAAGCTGATGGGCAGGTCGTTGCGATAGGTCACGATAAGCGCGCCGTCGGCGTTGCGCTGCTCCCGGACAAGCTCACCCGGCGCGACGGCGTCCCAGCCGGGCGGCGTGGTCACGGTGATGGTCGCGGTGGCGGGCAGCCGGGCCGTATGCGGCAGCCAGTAGGAGTTGAGCGTCGCCTCGTTGGTCGTGATATAGTCGCTCTCCTGATGATGCACGACGCCCGCGTACTGCATAAACAGGGTAAAGGACTTCTCGGCGGGCGGCGTGTAAGCAATGACGCCGCCGACCTGCCGGAAGGGAACCGCCGGGCCGTCTGGCCTGCCCAGGTTCAGCGTTGTGACGCGAAAATCCGGCGAGAGGCGCAGCAGCGCGAACGGTGGCGCATCGGCCCCGGTCAGTTCCATGCGGACGTAATCGGTGATCGCGGCCTGCTGCTGACGGACGTTGAGCGTCACCTGCGCCTTGTGGTCGCGCAGGCGGAGGCCGCCCGTCTCCGTTTCGGGAATCTCCGGGCCGAGCCGCCAGCCCTGCGGCGTCTGCGCCAGGGTATGCACATGGTCGCCGTCGCTCTCGCAGGTGTGCCAGGCATGGAAGACGGCCAGATAGGTCGGCGAGGCGGAGGGAGTCGGCGCGGTCAAAATCCCGCCCTGCCAGTGGCTTGTCTGGCTGCGCGTCCAGGCGAAACGGCGCGCGGCGTCGCCCTCCGTAAGCGGCGCGAAAGCGCGCGGGTCGCGGGCATTGGCTGCCGCGACTGCCTGCGTCATCAGCATGTTCAGTTCGGCAGGCACGCCCGCCTCTGCCGCCTGCGGGTTCTGTCGGAGGCCGTTCGCATAGGCGACGGTGAACAGGCTGATTGTCACCAGAGCCAGGACAGGCCAGTATCGCTTCCTCACGAGTCTTCCTTTCTGAAGCCCCCTCCCTGTCCCTCCCCCTGTTCTTGGGGGAGGGACAGGGAGGGGGCCTATTCCAGCACATCCGTTTCAGGGCGGGGCAGGTTGGCCCAATAGGCGCCAGGGTCTTCGCCGCGCCAGAGGATGCTCCTCTTGTTCCACCCCTGATAAGAACGCACGTCCGTCGTAGCATAGCGGATGGTCAGGCCGCAGCGACGGCGCGCGGAGCGGTTCGGCTCGGAGCCATGCACCAGCATATCGGAGTGCAGCGAAATCTCGCCCGCCTTCAACTCGAAATCCACCGGCTCGCCGTAACTCTTCGCATTCACGATCTTTTGAGGCAGGACGCTGTTCTCCTGCGCCCCGCTATGGTCGAACGCCAGATGGCCGAGGCGATGCGTGCCGGGAATGACGCGCATACAGCCGTTCTCGCGGTCGGCGTCATCTATCGCCAGCCAGACTGTCACCGTATGCGCGGGCGTCAGCGGCCAGTAGGAAGCGTCCTGATGCCAGGAGACAGGCTTGCCATCGCCGGGCAGCTTGCAGAAGTAGTGCGTCCCCCAGGCGACAAAGTCCGGGCCGAGAATATCCTCCACATAGTCGAGGATGACGGGATGCCGGACGATGTCATAGATGCCCTGGCTGCGCGTGTGCCAGCCGTTGATGGAGTAGCTGTCCTGACCGTCTCGCGTGACCTGTTCCAGCAGCCGGTCGAAATAGCGGCGATTGGCGTCCGCTTCCGCCGCGTCGTAGATGCGAAAGCCTTTCAGATAGCCGTTCGCATTGTAGAAGGCGATCTGCTCCGGCGTCAGGCGGCGCAGGTTCTCGCCCGAGGCCAGGCGGAAGCGCAGGTCACGCTCCCCTTGCGCTAACGGGTCTTCCGTTTTGCTCACGAGTCCGATCCCTCCCCTGAAGAGTAATACTGATGTCACGGCATGAAAGTCGCGTGTCGCGCAAAATCCTTTATAGTCCGCCGATGCCCGACGAGGGCGGCAGGTGCAGGCCGAAGGTCAGATCGAGCAGGGTGCGCGCGAAGCCGATGCTAAACTCGCCGAGAATGAGGCCGAGAAAGAACGGTAGAAACCGGCGATAGGCGCGCAGACCGCCGTAGCGCAGAATCAAGACCTTAATAAGCCAACTGGCGAAGATAGGCAGCCACAGCCGGAACAGACCGAAACTGCCGGACACCATGTAGCCCGCAGGATGGAACGGCCACCAGAAAAAGCGGGTGCGCATCGCCGCCAGAAAGAGCGTGAAGCCCAGGCCAAACAGGTACGCGCCCACCGCGCCGCGATCCGGCTCCTGCGGCGAGGTGATCCAGCTATCGAGCTTCTGCCAGGGTTCCCGCCCGAACGCCCAGAGGCCCGGCCCGCGAAACTTCGCCGAGTCGTAGCCGACCTGATACATCGAGTGCAGCATGGCCCAGAACGCCGCTACCGTTCCCAGCAGGCTCGCGCCGAGAATGAGCAGCGCCAGAGGGCGCAGGGCCGTCTCCGTGCGGCGTCCTAATCGGATCGCATCCACCTGGGTCTGCATGGGGAACTGCCGGTGCGTGCGCGTCAGCCAGAAGCAGAGCGTCATCACGACCAGGTCGCCGCGCGGGTAGGCCGACGTGCCGGAGACGCGCTGCAATATCTGATCCGCGCCCACCTGGTAGAGTTCAAAGGTCGGCAGGCCCAGCTCCGCCCGCAGCCGCGCCACCACCAGCACGATGATGAACAGAATGCCCAGGAACAAGAGGGCGGTCTGCCAGCGCATCCCTGCCCACGCCGCAAACCAGACCAGCCCGGCGAAGCCGCCGATCAGCCCGAAGACGGCGGCGCGATAGGAGAGCGGCTCTCCGGTGTCCTCCTGCTCGGCTCCGGCTTTGCCGATGGCGACGTTCCAGGCGCGCTGGAGATGGCCGCGCGCCGTCCACACGATGGTCAGGAAGATGCCCAGGATTGCCCCGACGCCCTGCTGCTGAATGTAGGGGAACCGGCCCCAGGGGTTGACCTCGGCATAGCCCCACATCGCCGCAACGATCAGTTGGACCCGGCTCATCAGGAAGAAGAACCAGACGGAGAAGCCAAGCTGCGTCGGCAGCAGAAAGGAGAGGCCGTAGGCGAACGGGTAGGTGCAGATGGGCAGCGGCCCGGCGGCGTTCCAGGGATAGGTGTCCCAACTGTAGTTCTCCACGCCGATGTTCGCGCCGGGAATGGAGGGATAGAGCGAGTGGAGCAGGTTGAATATCTGGCCGGACGCGCCGATGGCCGCGCCGCCCCACAGGAGCGGCGAACGTAAGAGCGCGTTGGGCTGCGTGATGATCTGGATGGGAATCTCAGCGATGGGATAGTTGAGGCGCTCGGCGTCCCACTGGCGGCGGAAGAGCGCGGTCAGGCAGAGCATCGTCCAGACCACCAGCATCACGAACAGCGTCCACCAGCCGAGCGGCGCCAGCCAGGGCTGAAGATGATCCCAGCGATAGAGTGTGGAGTTGCCCTCATAGAGCGCGCCGATGGCCTCTCTGTCCCGGATCATCAGGTGGGTGGGCAGATAAGGGATGATCTTGGTTCCCCAGCCTGTCTCCGGCGTGTCGTGGCGGAACACATAGGTCAGTGTGGTGAAGAGTATCTGGAGTTGGTCGTGTCCGGCGAGGTTGCTGGCGACGGCCACGACGACATAGAGAGCGACCAGTTCCTGCGGCGCAAGCATGGCGCGCGGCCAGACGCGGCGCAGCAGGGCGTTGAGGCCCATCAAAATCAGGAGCAGCGAGACAGCGTTGAAAAAGAGCGCCTGCGTGGTGGCGTTATCGGAGTAGCGCACGTACTCGATCTCGATGAGCCACCAGGCGTTGGCCGGGATGAGCAGCAGGGAGAACAGCACGGCCCGCAGCGTCAGCGGGGAGCGCGGGCGGGCCGCAGGGCGTGTATCTGGCGACACGACAGCTGTCGCGCCAATGTGGGCGGCATCAGGAGCGACGGCTTTCTCGGTGGATGTCGGTTCGCGCACGGACGGCGTGGCTCCTTGCGAAGAAGGTTCTGCGGCTGCATTCTACATCTCGGCCAGCAGTTCCTTCCAACTCTCCACATCCAGAACCCGGTCGGTCAGCCGCTCCAGGTCTTCAACGAACGTTGTGCGTCTCTTCGGTGATCCTGGACGGCACGACGCCAGGCCGGTCGCCGCCGTTGACCCGGCCTGCGACGCTTACACTCCCTCCCGGCTTCTCCTCAGCAACTCTGCCGTGTCGCACGGACGCTGGACCACATACCCCGGCAACGGCTCAAGGTGCGTATGGATCGTGTCCAGAATATCCGAGGGGAACGGGAAAAAGCTGTCCTCCACCTCGTACAGTTCCGGCTGATCGTAGAGGCGCTGGCTCTCGAAGAAGACGACCGGATCGGTTCCGGTCAAGGCGGCGTGCATCAGCCCCTTGGCGTCGTAGGGCGTGGCGGGGAAGACGACCTTGAGGCCCGGAATGTGCGCGCACAGCGCCGTCC
>DASRGL010000448.1:0-9348 GCA_035651115.1 Chthonomonadaceae bacterium | reverse complement strand
CAGGCTCTCCTCAAAAGCGGACTGAGCCTGCCTCAGATCGCCCTGCCCATACGCCAGTGTCCCCAGGTTCAGTAACGAGACGGCTACGCCCCGATTATCGCCCATCTCCCGAAAGAGCGTGAGGCTTTCGGCGCTGAGACTCTGCGCCGCCGCATGATCCCCCTGCCGCTTGGCGACGATGCTCAGATTGGAGAGCGTCGCGGCCACTCCCCAGCGGTCACCCAGTTCGCGCCGCAGGGCCAGTCCTTCTTCCAACAGCGCGCGGGCCTCCTCATAAGCGCCCTGCTGATCCGCGAGCAGCCCCAGGTTTTCCAGGGAACCGGCGACGCCGTGCGAGTCGCCCAAGGCCCGTTTGATCGCCAGGCTTTCCCCATAGAGTCGGCGGGCCTCGTCATAGTCGCCATGCCGGTCAGCGACCATGCCGAGATTGCCCAGGACCGCCGCCATGCCGCGTCGGTCTTCCAGCGCCGTCAATGTCGCCAGACTCTGCGTGAACAGATGCCGGGCGTCGGTATACGCACCCTGCTCATAGGCGACCAATCCCAGATTGCTCAGGGCTGCCGCCACGCCCCGATCGTTCCCAAGCGCCTGCTGTACGGCCAGGCTCTCTTCATGCAAAGCGCGCGCGGCTGTATAGTCGCCCTGCCGCCAGGCCAGATTCCCGGCTCCGGTCAGCGCCTTCGCCCGCATCAGGGTAGGTTCCTGGGCCGTTGTGCGGGCCAGCGCCGCCGCGAGGTGGCTTCTGCCCTCGGTCAGGTAGCCCCGCATCTCCCAGAAGCGCCAGATCGCTCCTGCCAGCCGCAGGCCCGTCTCGGCGCGGTTTGGATCGGAGAGAGACCACTCCAGGGCGGCGCGCACATTGTCGTGTTCCCTCTCCAGTCGTTCCAGCCACTGCGCCTGTTCCTTGCTCTGTAGCTGCGTCTCGGCCTGCTCTGTCAGTCGCAGGAACCAGTCGGCGTGCCGGTCACGATAGATCGCGCCGCTTCCGGACTCATAGAGGCGGTCGCGGGCATACTGGCGGACGGTCTCCAGCAGTCGGTAGCGCGCCTGCCCGCTCTCTTCCGCGTAGGTGACGAGGGATTTATCCACCAGGCTCGTCAGCCCATCCAAAATCTGCCAATCCGCCAGACCGTCTCCGGCGCACACGGCCTCTGCCGCCTCCAGGCTCCACCCGCTCACAAACACCGAGAGCCGCCCCAACAACTGCTGCTCCTCTGCGGAGAGCAGGTCATAGCTCCAGTCTATGAGGGCGCGCAGGGTCTGATGCCGGGGCAACGCCGTGCGGCTGCCGCCGGTCAGCAGGCGGAAGCGGTCATCCAGGCGCGCGGCCAGCGGCTCCAGCGGCAGCGCCTTGATGCGCGCCGCCGCCAGTTCGATGGCGAGCGGGATGCCGTCCAGCCGATGACAGAGCCGCACGAGCGTCGCGGCCTGCGCGTCCGAAAACGTCACATCGGGTTTGACCGAGGCGGCGCGGTCGGCAAACAGGCGTACCGACTCGTAGCGCAGCGCCTCCGCAAGGTCTGCGCTTTCTGTCGCCTCTTTCAGGGGCGGCAGGCTAAGGGAGGGAACCCGATAGGTCTGTTCACCCGCGATGCCCAGTCCTTCCCGACTGCTGGCAACTATCTGGAGGCGGGGACAGCGCTGTAACAGCGCCGAACTCAGATGCGCCGCCGCATCCAGGAGATGTTCGCAGTTGTCCAGCAGGAGCAGCATCTGTTTGGAACGCAGCGTCTCCGTCAGGGTCTCCAGGAGCGGCCTGCCAGCCTCCTCGTGTACCTTCAGGACGGCAGCCACAGCCTGCGGCACGAGCGCGGGATCGGCCAGGGGAGCCAACTCCACCAGCCACACCCCGTCGGCATAGTCTTCGACCAGGTCTGCCGCGACCTGAAGCATCAGGCGGGACTTGCCGACACCGCCGCTGCCCACGAGCGTCAGGAGCCGCGCCTTTGCCAGCAGGGAACGGATCGCGGCGCTCTCCTGCTCCCTGCCGATGAAGGAGGCGGTCTGAACCGGCAGATTGGTCTGAAGGAAGTTGAGCGACTTCAACGGAGGAAAGTCGGCGGGCAGGTCGGGATGGCAGAGTTGAAAGACATGCTCGGCCTGCTGCAAGTCTTTGAGGCGATGATAACCCATATCTTGCAGGCCAGCCTCCGGCGGGAGCGATAGGCGGGCCAACTCCTGCGTCGCCTCGGAGAGCAGGACTTGACCGCCATGCGCGAGAGAGAGCAGGCGCGCGACGCGGTTGAGCGCGGGGCCGAAATAGTCGTTATCGCGGCAGTGGGCGCTGCCGGTATGCAGGGCCATACGCACTCGCAGCGCGACCTCGCCCTCCCAGGTCTGCGCGGCCAGAGCGCGCTGTGCGGCAAGCGTCGCGGAGAGGGCTTCCGAAGCAGTGGCGAAGACCGCGCAGAACGCAGCCCCCACCGTTTTGAATACCACGCCTCCGCCGGTCTCGATAGCCTCTCGCAGCAGGGCATCGTGATGATTCCAGGCCAGACGCATCGCTGCCGTGTGTTCTTCCCAGAGCCGCGCACTGTCTTCGATGTCGGTAAAGAGGAAGGTGACCGTCCCGGTCGGTAATGCAGATAAAGCCCCCATCGTCGCCTAAGTCCCTTCGATTGTCATGGCGAGCGCCGCGAGACATCTCAAAAAAAGCTTCTTCGCTCCGCTCAGAATGACACTTGTGCAAAAAAACGCGCTGCAACGCATTATGACCCATCTACCCTCGTTTGTCCAGCAGCCATGCAGACGATTGGACGCCCTCAAACGTAAGAGTCGTATGCCTGAAGCGCCGGACAGAATCGTTACGTGACGGGCAGACCTGATCTGAGGGCGGCGAGTGGGAAAGAAGGCGCGCTTGCCGCTCTGAGTCATTCGGTTTCAGAGCGTGCCAGCAAGGGCCGGGAGGTATGGGCGCATGGCGGAGCAGCGGCGCGGCGAGACGGCCTCTCCGGTTCCTGAGTTCGGAGAGAAAGCCGCCGGTCAGGAATACCGTCTACGTCCCGGAGCCTATGCGGTCCTGTTCGACACGCAGCAGCGCATCGCGATCCTGCGGACGGCGCGCGGCGGCTTTCTGCCCGGCGGCGGTTCGGAGCCAGGCGAGACGCCGGAACAGACGTTAGCGCGCGAAGTGCAGGAGGAGTGCGGCTTTGCTGTTCGTATCCTGGAGCGATTGGGAGAGGCCATCGAGTATGTCTACGCCGCCGAGGAAGCCGCCTACTTCGCCAAGCGCGGCGTCTTCTTCCGGGCTGCCCTCGCCGGAGAGGAGGGAACGGCGCGGGAAGGGAACTCTGCGCTGCTCTGGCTGATGCCGGAGCAGGCGGTCACGGCGCTGGCGCATGGCAGTCAGGTCTGGGCGGTTCGCAAAGCCGTCGCTGCCGGGGAAGAGGGATAAGGATGGCGAAGACACCGGGCGATCTGAAGACGAACGCGGTCCGCCTGCTGGAACAGGCCGGGATTCCGTTTGAACTGCGGCAGTATGCTGTGGACGAAAACGACCTGAGCGCCGAGAACGTCGCGGCGAAGATCGGCCTGCCGCCCGAACAGGTGTTCAAGACGCTTATCGCGCAGGGCGATGTGACCGGTTATCTGTTCGCGCTGCTGCCCGCCGGAACGGAACTCGATCCGCGACTGCTGGCAAAGGCGTCCGGCAACAAGCGGGTCGAGATGGTGGCCTTGCGCGACGTGCAGGCAGTGACGGGCTACCTGCGCGGCGGCGTCTCTCCGCTTGCCGCCAAAAAGCCCTATCCCGTCTTCATTGACGAGACGGCGCTGCTCTGGGACGTGGTCAGTTTCAGCGCGGGCGTGCGCGGATTGCAGATTCTGATCGCCCCTGACGACCTCATCCGCATTACCTCCGCCCATCTTGCCAACCTGCTTCGCTGCTCCTCCGCCTGAAACGGGCAGCGCGGCGGCTTTGCCCTTCGGCCTGGCGAGTCCGCGTGGGCAGGGGCTTCTTCCTGGTATCATAAGGCAGAACTTCTCTATTCTATCAGGAGCAGGGCCGACTTTCTGCAAAACCGCCTGGTCGCTCCCTCCTGGCAGGAGGATGGAACTATCAGAACTCAAGTCACTACCTACTATCTGGAAATGACCGATCCCGCCGACCTGCGCCCGTCTCAGGCGACCGGGCCGGAGATGGTCATTCAGCAGGCCGAGATCGCCTGCCCGGAATTCAATCGCTTTCTCTACACGGCGGTGGGAGGGAACTGGTACTGGACGTTCTGGCTGGGCCGCACGTACCAGCAGTGGATGGACTTCCTGAACCGCCCGGAAGTGGAGACCTGGGTCGGCTATGTGCAGGGGACTCCGGCGGGCTACTTCGAGTTGGAGAAGCAGCCGGAGGCCAACGTCGAGATCGTTCATTTCGGGCTGTTGCCCCGGTTTATCGGGCAGGGATTGGGAGGGCGATTGCTCACGCGGGCGATCCAAAGAGCCTGGGAAATGGGAGCTAGAAGAGTGTGGGTGCATACCTGCACGCTGGACGGCCCTGCCGCCCTTTCCAACTATCAGGCGCGAGGGCTGCGGCTATACAAGCAGGAAGTGCGTGAGGAAGAGATTCCCGATCAGCCGCCCGGCCCCTGGCCGGGAGCCTGCGCCGTCTCCCCGGAGCCATCAACGGCCTCCGCCTGAGTTCCGCTTATCGTGAAGAATCTTCGTTCCGACGAGATTTTGCCCCGAGTCTGCGCAGGCTGGTCGCAGTCTCTCCATGAACGAGAGAGACTGCGCCTTCTCCCTTGCGCCGGATCGCAAGGGATTCTTGATGACTGGTACAACTACCGGTTTTGGACGACGTACCTTGCCTTTTTCGCTGGATTGCCCTATAGTGTGAGTGCGCATATCTGTCCGATCTGCGTATCCAGCAAGAGGCTCCTGCTGACCGGAGAGTGGGAGCCTCTTACTCGTCTTCTCGCAAAGGAACACAACCAATGATAAGCAAGAACCGGGCCGATGCGTGCGGGAACCGCTTAAGTTTTCCTTAAGTTTTGCGAAGAGGGCTTGTTTTCTTGGCTACAACGGGCTATAGTGGAGGTGTGGTATCGAGACGAGTGAAATCTCGGATCTTTCTTCTTGTCCTTGCGCCGGAATCGCAAGGGCTTCTTTTTTGCCTCTTTCAGCCCCATGCGCTGCCAGAAGCAGGGAGCCGAAGGGGCCATGCAGCGTATGTGACCACTCCCGCCCTTGTTTCAAGACTTGCAGCCGGTTGCAGGGCTTCTCCGCTCTTTCTCTACTCTCCTGTGGCTCTCTTCCTGCGGCCCGACCGATGCAACCTTTCTCGCCCGGCTGCGTACTCCTGGATAATATCCTTTCAGGGCGGCAAGCATCGCCCCGCGTCGCATGGTAGACATCACGCAGTTGTATCTGATGTCTCGGTTCTCGCGGCGGTGGGCGTAATGGTTCCGTTCTGAGCCTTCCCGATATTTCTACCTGGTTTTGGACTAGGCCGCGAGCAGTCATAAGGCGCAGGTGGCTTCCTGTGCGAATATTGCGAAGGATTGTGTGGAAGTTCACTCCTCTTCCGGCCCCGTTGTCCCGGAGGACAACGGGGCTTTTTCTTCGCCTCTACGCTGTACGTTGGCTGTCCGGCAGAGAGCAGGTTGTCGCCAGAGGATGCCCTTTTGAGGCTGCCCGCGCCCGTTCGGATCCGCCGACAAGGAATATTCCTAAGAGGGTGTATAAAAACCCCGTAGCGGCAGTTCAAACTGCCCCTGCAAAAGCACGAAGTCCGCCTGCGCGGACTCCAGACCCCACCCCAACCCTCCCCTTCGCAAGGGGAGGGAGCCTTGAGTCGGCGCAGGCCGACTTGGTGCGTTTGCAGCCGCGAATTCCTTCGCCGGGCAAGGTTTTTCTACACCCTCTAAGACGCACAGCCGCTCTGACGTTGGATGACAAGGCGGAGTCGGCTTTTCTCTTTGCTCATGCGGCAGCCTTGAGGTTCAGGCCGCCGGTGAGCCAGACAAAAACGAAAGGCCGGAGGCGTTTCCGCTCTCCGGCCCGACTCTATAGCGGCCCATGGGGAAGAACACTGGCCGCTGACTGATAATCAGGTAATGGGCTAACGCTTGGGCATCGTTCTACGTAGGGGTACATCTGTCCATTGCCTTAACTCGCAAACAACTCCAACAACGCCGCCAGCAAGCCGCTGGCCTGTTTGCTCAGGGGCTTTCCAACGCCGAGGTCGCCCGACGCATTCACATCAGCCGACCCACCGTCAGTGGATGGCGCCAACGCTGGAACGCTGCCCCGAACCGGGGACTGACATTGCCTCCGGCAGGCCCGAAAGCCCACTTGAGCGACCTACAGCAACAGCAATGGGCCGAGGCGTTGCTTGGAGGGCCACAAGCCTACGGCTATGCCCCCCAACTCTGGACGCTGGCGCGCCTCGCCGATTTGATTGCCCGTCTGTTCGGGGTCAAGTCTCATCCGCACGATAGCGGCGACCGGCTCCACCAGAGGGGCTGGACCTGCCAGCAACCGGCCTGCCGTGCGAAAGAACGCGATGAGGAGGCCATGGCCCGTTGGGTGGCCGAGGAGTGGCCTCGGATTAAACAGGGGCGCGAGAGCGAGCGGCCCCTCTGGTCTGCCACGATGAGAGTGGCTTCTCCCTCAAACCCCCTGTCCGAAGAACCTGGACGCCCCGAGGACAGACGCCGGTGTTGCGCCCCAGGTTCAACGGGAAACGCCTGCACGTCATCGGCACTCTGGTCTGCCAGCCCGATGGCAACGCCTGCGACCTGTTGCTTGCTGTGCAGGAGAAGCCTGTCCAGGAAGAGGCGATTGTGGCCCATCTGGAGGCTCTCAAGCACCACCGCGGCGGGCCGATAGTTTTGCTCCGGGAGGGCTTACCGTCCCAGCGCAGCGCCAAAGTGGCGCAGTATCGGGGCGACAATGGCGACAGGCTCTGGGTAGAACCGTTGCCTGCCTATGCGCCTGCACTCCATCCGGTCGAGTATGTCTGGTCGCCGATGAAGGGCCAGGACCCAGCCAACTTCTGTCCGGATACGATTGGGCAACTGCGCGCGCAGGTGGACAAAGCACATCAGCGACTGCGGCAAGAGCCGACCGAATTGTATGACTTTCTGGCAGCGTCGGGATTATTCCCGAGCCGACACGAACGCTCGTCAGGCTAATTCCTGATTGTCAGTAAACACAGGATGTAATGCTGTGGCTGAGATTATGACAAAAGGTAAAAGTGCCGAGAGTCAGAATTGAACTGACGACACACGGATTTTCAGTCCGTTGCTCTACCAGCGCACGATGGCCTCTCTGACCCGCCTTCGGGCATTAGAGCCTGCTGCTGTACCTGCCGAGAACCCACTGTCCTAGTAGTCTTTCAAGCTAGAAGTTTGGGATGCTGCTTGAGATAGGCGAATTGCGTTCTCAATCTCATCGTCTAGGCAAAGTTTCTACCGGGATGGACTACTAGACTGTACCTACTCAGTATCATGCCATACAGCACAGAAAGGAAGCAACGACGATGCTGTTGCTCAATGGCGTGATCGAAGACTACTTGAGCGCGCTGCGCTGTGAACAGGGCGCGGCCCTCACGACGTTCCGAACCTACCGCGCCCATCTGCACCATTTCCACGACTGGCTGACACAGAACGGGTATCCCGAACCAGCGGTGAGCGACTTCACCGTACCCGTCTGTCGTCGGTTCCTCTACTACCTGGCGGGCAAGAACCTGCGCCCTCGTAGCGTCCGCTCCTATTTCCACGCTTTACGCGGCGTGGGAGCCTTCCTTGTCGAACAGGGCGCACTCACCGAGAACCCGGCGAAGGCTGTCAACATGCCGAAGAAGGACGCCGCCCTGCGCAAGACGGTCACGGATGAGCCTGCATGTCGCGGCAACGCGCCCGAATGCAGTTATACAGGCGCGGCTCGATGTCCGGGGTGATGAGCGGTTTTCTGTCCCAGGTGGCCCAGACGAAATGCACATAGACTTCGGTATGCGAATTGGGCATGAGCATGTCCTGCGATAGCGATAGATAGGCGGGATTGAAATCCCGTTTTGAAATGCGAAGTCCGCCTTCGTGGACTGACTCCTCAACCCGCGCAGGCGGGTTTTGCGTTTCAGAACGGCGTTTCAACGCCGTCTGTCAAAGACCGATCAGGCAGGCGGCAGCAGGTCTGCCACGCGGACGGGTGCATCCGGGCGGGCCAACGTGACCGCGCTCTCTTCCGCGCCGTAAGCCGTCACCTCGCCATAGCCGTCGGACGTGGGCTGACGATGGACGAACGCCTGCCGTCCGAGGATGTCCACGACCCAGTACTCGCGGATTCCGGCGCGGGCGTAAAGCGCGGCCTTCGTCGTGCGGTCGAAGCGCAGCGTCGTATCGGAGACTTCCACGACCAGGAGCAGGTCGGCGGGGGCGGGATGCCGCTCCGCATAGGCGGTCACAGGCTGCGCGGTCACGGCGGCGTCCGGTTCCGGTTCGTCGTAGTCCGGGCTGATGGCGGCAAGGTCTATGGTGGACTGTATCCGCACAAACTCGACTCCAAACAGGCGTATCAGCCAGGACATGACCAGATTGACGACATAGGCGTGCGATGGTTTTTGTCCCATTTTCGAGATAATCTCCCCGTCAATCAGTTCATAGCGTCCGGTAAGGATGCCGGTGTCCCGGATGGCTTCGCACTGCTGGCGCGTCCAACGGATGCGGTTGGGCGCGGTTTCGGGCGGCGGCGGGATGTCTGCGGGTGTCAGTGTTCGCGGCATAATCGGTTCTCTTTCTCACGTCGTCAGGACAGGTCTCTATCCACATTCTACTCCATCGCCGCCACCAGCGGTAATGTCGAAATTCGTCCCGTCATCAGTTCTTCGAGGAGGGCGCGGAACAGTTCGTCGTGCAGCGCGGCCTCGGCTTCGAGCGCAGCAATTTTCTGGTCGCAGGCGGTCAAGGCATCGGCAACGGCGTGCTGCTCGTCCAGCGAAGGCAGCGGCAGGGGAATCGATTTGATGTGCGTAGCGTTCAGGTTAGTTTGATTGGCCCCATGCCCCAGATTGCGGATTGCGTCGTATGCTTTGCTGAGATAGTAGAAAATGAACCGAGTCTCGACTTTCTGCGAGTTGAAGCACAGGGCAGCACACGCCTGGTTGATAGAAGCGTCTATACCGAGGATGGCAACCCTCCCGCGCGTAACGCCCTGCCCGTACATTGCCAGAAGCAGTGTTCCCGCAGGAATGATGCGAGTCGATGAGTTCCGTAATCCTTCCTCCGTGATCTTCTCATCCGTGTCGTGGATGATGTTGTAGTTGATTTCGCCTGTTTTCACCCAGGGAATCTCACCGTTCCAGTAAGCAGAGTTCTTTCGGTCAGGTGTTCCGCCCGAACTGACCTGAGCCAC
>DASRGL010000447.1:0-4464 GCA_035651115.1 Chthonomonadaceae bacterium | reverse complement strand
GCAGCTGATGCGCGCCGAGGACGTGATCGTTCGGGTCGGGGAACTGCTGGCAGAGCAGCCGGATGCGCTGCTCTGCACGCGGCCCGGCTGTCGGCCCTGCACAGGCGCGCGGCAGGCATTGCGCGCGGTGGGCAGGCTGTGAGGGAGGAGATAGAGGCGATGCGGTTTGCGCCCGCGCCGGAAAACGACTTCGCAGAGTTCATTCGGGTCTACTATGAGGAGAGCCGCGCCCGGTGCGACCGGGTCGAGGCGCTGGCGGCCAAGTGGCGTTTCGAGGACCTGATTCCCGGCCTGAGCGATGTAGACAGTCGGCTGATCCTCCATGACAGCATGACCGCCGACGACTGGTGCCGGATGTCCTCGGCGATGGGCGCGCTCAATCTCGACCTGTGCCGCCGCTATCCGCAATGGGTGCGCACGCTGGAGCATCCGCCGGGCGCGAACCTGACCTGGTCGGAACTGACTGCTCCGCGCACCTACTGGCCGGAGGTGCATCACTGGACGTTCTATCACGCCGAGCCGCCGCACCGAGTCCGGGAGGCCGTGCAGACCTATGCGGCGCGGGCCTGGGACAGCGCGGACGAACTGTTCTATCTCAATAAGTTCTGCGCCTACTATGGCCGCTATGACCGGGGCATTGACCCGGCGATCAATCTGGGCGTCCATGCCGAACGCTATCCACTGCACAGCCGCATTCTGCACTACTTCAGTGCGCCGGTACATGCCGCCGTCTGCCTGCTGGAGCGGCGGCACTTCGTCGGAAAGAGGGAGGGCCTGGCGGCTGCCGAGCGGCTTTTCCCCGGCCTGCGCTGCTGGAGCCTGGTGCGGGAGATACTGGAGGCCGAGTATCGCACGCCGCAGTGGTACGCGGAGCCGTACCTGACGGAACTGGATGACGCGCTGGAAACGACCCTGCGGGAGATGGCGGCGCGCGTGGGCGAGGTCGTGACGCTGGTTCCGCGAGGAGCCGATGTGGCAGAGTGGAAACGGGCGTTGCCGCGCGTGCCGACCGATCCGGCGCGCATCGTCTTCGACTTCTACAAGTTCGCGCGCCTGATGAAAGGCCGAATCTGGTTCTATCTCCATGCGCCGGACAGTTTCGACTCGACCTGGCTGATTCAGAACGAGCTGGGGCGGATCGGCGGCTACTTCTTCCGCCAGCCGTTCCGCATCTACTGGCAGGTCAAGACCGGGGAGGCGGTCGAAGACCCGCTGACTATTCTGGATGCCCTGCGCGGCGATCCATTGACCGATGCGGACATTGCGGCGGCGCGGGAGTACGCCCGCCTGACGCCGGGACACTGGGAACCGGGAACAGAGCGCGCAGCGGCATCGGCTGTCGTCGCCGTGTTCGATGATTTTTTCCGCGCCCTGACCAAGATCAACACAGCGCTTATGAGTGGCCCCCCTCCCTAGCCCTCCCCCTGTTCTTGGGGGGAGGAAGCATTCGCCTCTCCCCTCTCCCGCAGCGTGGGAGAGGGGTCGGGGGTGAGGGCCACAAAGAAAGGAAAGACCGATGCTTGCATTCGAGACGCGCGGCGACGCCTACGCGCGTGGCAGACAGCAGGGAGAAGCCGCCCGCGCGCTGACGCTCGCCTGGATCGAGCCGCACCTGCGCGACCTGGCAGGCCGGGTCAGGGCGGCATCCGCTGGGGAGGCGATCCGGCGCGTGGAACCCGAAATCTCGCGGTGGCGGCGGCAGGCGGCTGCCGTCTATCCCGAAGGCGAAGCGGAGTGCTGCGGTATCGCGGCGGGCCTCGGCCTCGACGAGCCGACCTACTTCACGGCGCTGTTCAGTATGCGGCTGGTCGGTGTCTTTGCCCAGTGTACGACGCTCGGATTTCGGGACGCGCAGGGCCGGCCGCTGCTCGGCAAGACCGACGACCTGTTCCTGCCCGAACTCGGCAAGAACGTGCTGGAGACGACATATCCTGACAGCGGCTACCGGCACGTTCACCTGCACTTTGCCGGGTCGGTCTGGACGGTCGCAGGCATGAACGAACACGGCCTGGCAATGGGAATGAACGGCATTCCCGGCCCGGCGCGCGAACAGGACGGCCTGCCTTCCCTGACCGCGCTGCATACCATCCTGCCCGCCTGCGCGACGGTCGCAGAGGCCATCGCGCATCTCCGGGAACTCCCGCTCAACTTCTACGGCTTCAGCCTCCTGCTCGGCGATGCGGGCGGCAATATGGCGCTGGTGGAAAAGAACGGCGCGGGAACGGTCGTCCTGCCGGAGCCGCCGGGGGGCTTCTGCCTGCACACCAACCATATCCTGGACGCCGGTCTGGCCGCGCAGAGTCCGCCCCAGCGCGAGCCGATCCACACCAACGGCGTGCGGCGCTATCGGAACGCGCTGCGCCTGCTGGAGACGCTGCCGCGCACGGAGGAGGGGCTGCGCGCGTTTCTTGCCGACCGCAGCCCGGACGGGGCGATCTGCCAGCAGGGCGAGGAAGGACTGCACACCGATTTCGGCGTCCTCTTCGCGCCCGTCGAGAAGCGGTTCGTCTACTGGCCCGGCTATCCCGCCAGCGCGGAGCCGGAAACGATAGAGGTCGGGCGGCTGTTTGTGGAATCATCTCCGACACGGGGTTAAAAACCCCGGTCTGAAGATGCAAAGCCTGCCTGCGCAGGCTGGAGTCCGCGCAGGCGGACTTGGCAACTCCAGACTGGCCTTTCAAGGCCGCGCTCCATTTTCATTCTGTCGCTGGAACCCCAACCATGCAGAAAGTCTTTTTCAACTACTCCATTGACTGCGAACTGCCGCCGGACGGCAGGTTCGGCGGCCCGGCGAACTGGCAGGTGGCGGAGGAATCCACGCGCGGTTTTGTGGAAGTGATGGAGGCGCTGGGACTGCGGCAGGCCGCCACGCTGTTCGTCTATCCCGATGTCGCCAGGGAGCAGAAGCGACTCTACCGCGAGATGGCGGACGCCGGAATCGAGATCGCGCTGCATCTGCACGGAATGCGCTACTCCCGAATGGCGCAGCCCGCCTGGCTCGGCGCGCTCGACTACGACGCCCAGAGAGAGGCGCTGCGCCGGGCGAAAGAGGATTTGGAAGACGTGATCGGACAGCCCTGCCTCGGCTACCGCGCCTGCTACGCCAGCGCCAACCATCACACCTATCCCGCGCTGGAATCGCTCGGCTTCACCTGGGCCAGCACCTCCGCGTCCGGCAGCTACAAGCCCGACATCTACGCGAAGTGGGCGGGCGGTTGGCCGTTTCCCTATCACCCCTCGCGGCAGAACAAACTGATTCCGGGCGACATGGCGCTCTATGAGATACCGAACACGCGGGGCATCCGCATCTGCTTCGAGGGCGATCCCGACAGGCCGCTCGACATGCGCGCGGAGACGCCGCCCGCCGTCGCCGGGCCGGACGGCGCGCTGTTCCGCGCGGTGATCGAGGAGAACCTGACCGAGATGGAGCGCCGCGACCAGCCGGTGCGCGCCCTGATCAGCGCCAGCCACAATACCAATCCCTACGCCGACCGAGCCAGCTTCCAGCGCCAGAACCTGGTCCGGGTCTGCGAACTGGCCCGCGCCTGCGTCGCCGCGCGCGGCATGGAGTTCGTCCCGGCCCGTTTCCTGGACATCAAGGCGGAAGCCGAGCGAATCGGGGCGTTTTGAAGGAGTTAGATTGCGATGGAGATACTGTTCAACGTGCAGATAGACTGTGAGGCGACGCAGCGGTCATTTCAGGATGCGGCGCTGGGAGAGCGTTCGGCGCGCGGCTTTGGGGAGGTCTGCGCCCAGAACGGCATCAAGGCCACCTTCGCTGTCATTCCCTCGGACTTGCAGGCGTATGGACACGTCTATCGGGAACTGGAAGCGCAGGGCCACGAGATCAGCCTGCACCTGCATCCGGCGGAACTGGGCTATCAGGAGTTTCTCGGCGTCTATGGCTTCGAGGAACAGGCCCAGATCATCGGAGAGGCCCGCACCGTCTTCGCCGAGGTCATGGGCCGCGCGCCGCGCGCCTTCACGCCGGGCTATGTCTCCGCCAACGATCACACATTCCCCGTGCTGGAAGCCCTCGGCTTTCGGCATGGACGGGTCTCCATCCCCACACGCAGCCTGCCGCAGTGCGCCGCCATCTGGGGCGGCGCGCCGCTGGACGTTCACTACCCGCACCGCTACAATCGCTGCCTGGTCGGAGACGTGGATTTCGTCGAAATCCCCTCGACGGTAGACCCGGAGTCGCGGATGTGGGGCGGAGCGCACCCGCAAGACCTGCGCATCGAACTGGTGGACGCCAAAAACCACTGGTACACGATTCACAAGAGCGTGCGGAGGCAGATAGCGGCGGGGGACGCGGTTCCGGTCAAATGCCTGAGCGCGACCACGCACAACATTTTCGAATACGGCGATCCGCGCGACTTCCGGCGGGAGACGCTTCTCGGCGTGATTGCGGCGGCCCGGCAGATATGCGAGCAGGAGGGCTGCGCGTTCGTCCCGGCCACG
>DASRGL010000446.1:0-27200 GCA_035651115.1 Chthonomonadaceae bacterium | reverse complement strand
AGCCAGAGTATCTGAAAATGGCTACGGGCGACCGGATCGGCAGCCTGTCGGTAGCGGTTGGCTAACTCGTCGGTGCTCAAATGATCTTTGAGTTTTATCTGTCGTGGCATACAATGAGTATACCACCGGAGTTGATATTAGCGGTTAGCCTGCGCGGGAGGCTGGCCCGAAGGCGGTCGTCCGCCGCCATAGGCGCTGATGATCTTCCGCTTTAGTTCCGGTGACATGCTCGCGCTCGTGTCCACCTGCTGTTTAGACAGGTTCCGGTACATGAACCATCCCGCCAGAACAATCACGGCCACGATGATCCCGATGCCGAGCGCGGGACTTATCTGCGTTTTCATAGAGACGTCTCCATCTTTGAGACACGGGGTTGGAAACCTCGGTCTGGAGTTGCCAAGTCCGCGAATGCGGACTCATGGCGCAGTCCGAAAACCAGGGCGCAGCCTTGAAAGAGGCGCAGCTCTTTCAACAGAGGGCGCAGCAAGCAGCGCCCCTACGGGGAGCCTGCGCAGGCAGACTTGGCAACTCCAGACCGGCCTTTTAAGGCCGCGCCCCTGACAAACCCTCATTTTTTCATTGGCGGTTGAAACCGCTGCTGCAAAAGCGCCCTCACCCCCCAGCCCCCTCTCCCACGCTGCGGGAGAGGGGAGAGGCTGAGGAGGGAGTCGGCGCAGGCCGACTTCGTGCTTTTGCAGCCGCGAATTCATTCGCCGGGCAAAAAGTGAGGGTTTGTCAGGCCGCGCCCTTGATAGAGCTACTGCCGGCAGGAGGGAAGCGGATCGTACTTAGCGTCGTCCGCGTTGGTCCACTCGTGCGGGCAGGTGGAGAACATCCGGCGTGCCTTTACATGTCCGTCCACGAACCCGATGTTGTTCTGCCCGTTGAAGGCCCCGATCACGTTCGGATCGGTCGAGACCCAGGTGAAATATCCCACCGGCGTGAAGCCGCACGGCTGCTGGCCGTTCACCAGGAAGTCATGGTCGGAGGCGGCCCACAGATCGGGGAACTTCGCATTGGCAAGCAGGATTGTCTCGGCGGGAAGCGCGATACTCGCCAGGCTGCTGGTCTTCCAGGGAGGCGACATCGGCCCGCCGTGACCGAAGCCGTTCGAGTTATCCGTCCATCCCTGCAACACGCCGTCGCAGGTGTTCTGCCAAGCCCAGTCGTCCGTATTGTTGGCCCCATAGGAGACTTTCCAGGTATAGACTCCGTCGGCTCCGCGCACGGCGCCCGCCTGCACCATAATATCCCAGGCCCAGCCCGGAAAGTCGTTGCTCGTCCACTGGAAGGCGTATTGCGGGGAGATAAAGATGCCCAGGTTCTTGGTGTAGGGTACGATGGAAACGTGCCAGGGATAGTAGCGCCCGTCGCCAGTGTCCATGCCTGCCGACGGCATCACCTCATCATAGTCCTGGACGTACATCTGGATCGCCAGGTTCAACTGCTTGACGTTGCTCAGGTCGGAAGCCTGACGCGCTTTGGTCCGCGCCTGCGCAAAAACCGGGAAAAGAATGGCCGCCAGAATCGCGATAATGGCGATAACGACGAGCAACTCGATGAGGGTAAAACCGTGTCTGGCCTTCATTGCCCTTCTCCTTTTTAGAGAGATGTGGAACCGACATGGCTCCGTAGATAGGCGCCGCAAGAGCGGCGCACCACAAGCCGCGTGGGCAGCACGATCCGGGCCGAAGCGTCGGCTTCGCCGGACAGCAAGCCCAACGCGAGACTGCCTAACGCCTCGCCGAGTTCCTCCTTCGGCTGGGCTATCGTCGTCAAAGGGACGGCAACGTGACCGGCACACTCCATATCGGCGAAGCCGACGAGCGCAATGTCTTCCGGCACGCGCAGTCCGCGATCAATAGCGGCGCGGAGCGCGCCGATGGCCGAGGGATCGTGCGACACGAATACCGCCTCGACATCGCAGGAGTCCAGCAGGCGCAGCATACCCCGATAGCCGTTCTCTTCTCCGAACTGGCCCTCCACGACGACCGGTTCCAGACCGGCCTCCGCCATCACGTGCCGATAGCCTGCGGCCCGGTTCTGCGCCGGCGAGTAGCAGAGATCCCCGGTCAGGTGCGCGATGCGCCGATAGCCCAACTCCACCAGATGCCGGGTCGCCTGAGCCGCGCCGCCGAAGTCATCGGCATAGACTCCCGGCGTCGCAATCTGCTCTCCATAGCGGTCGAATAGAATAACGGGGACGCCCCCGGCGGTCACATCGCGCATCAGTTCGGCGTTCTGATCAGGATCGGTCGAGGCGACCAGCAGGGCGTCCACTCTCCGGCTGACAAGCGTTCCTATCTCCTCACTCTCCAGTTCGGGGTCGTCGTTAGAGTGCGAAAGCAGCACATGGTAGCCTGCTTTGCGCGCGACCTGCTCGACGCCGCGCACCATATCCAGCCAGAACGAGTGACGCAGGTTGGGGACGATGATGCCGAAGGCGTTGGTTCGTTTGGCGACCAGGCTCCGCGCCACCAGATTGGGGCGGTAGTTTACCTGCTGCGCGTACTCGCGCACCCGGGCAATCGTCTCCTTACTGACTCCTTTCGCTCCCCGCAGGGCGCGCGAGACGGTCATCGGACTGACATTCAGTTCGGCGGCGATATCGGTCAGGGTGCGGCGCATACGGCCCTCAACGGAGAGAGATAACGTTAACGCATTTAGGATTATACGAAGCTTTCCCGGACTTGTCAAGGGTTGTATCAAGATTTCTGCGCCTTGTATTCAGGGCGCGCTTTCCGCAGGTCTCGCCGCGCGCCGGAAGGGAACCTCTCCGCAGGGGGCATCTTGGGGCAAAATCCCCGGAGTTCGACGGACACGGCTCTTGACGCGGACAGGTCAGAGCAGCGCCTCAGCGTCTATGATCTCGTAGCGATAGCCCTGCTCCGTCAGGAACAACTGCCGGTGCATCGCGAACTCCTGATCGCGCGTCTCCCGCGTCACCAGCGAGTAGAAGTGCGCAATACTGCCATCCGACTTCGGGCGCAGGATGCGTCCGAGCCGCTGCGCCTCCTCCTGCCGCGAGCCGAACGTGCCGCTCACCTGAATGGCGACGTTGGCATCCGGCAGGTCTATCGAGAAGTTGGCGACCTTCGAGACGATGAGCCGCTTGATCTTGCCGCACTTGAAGTCGCGGTAGATCTGCTCGCGTTCGCGCTGGGGCGTCTTGCCGGTGATGACGGGAGCCTCGAACCGCTGGGTGATGCTCTCCAACTGTTCGAGATACTGCCCGATGACCAGCACGTTATCGTCGCGGTGCTTCTCCAGCAGCGCCGCGATGACCTCCTCTTTGCGCGGGTTGACCGAGGCCAGCCGGAACTTCTCGCGCGGGTCGGCGATGGCATACTCCATCCGGTTCGCGTCGTCCAGCGGAATCCGTATCTCCGTGCAGAGCGCCGTCGCGATCCAGCCCTGCTTTTCCAGTTCCTTCCAGGGGACGTCGGTCTTCTTCGGCCCGATGAGCGAGAACACGTCGTCCTCGCGCCCATCCTCGCGCACCAGCGTCGCCGTCAGTCCGAGCCGCCGCCGGGCCTGTATCTCGGCGGTGATGCGGAAGACCGGCGCGGGCAGCAGGTGTACCTCGTCGTAGATGATCAGGCCCCAGTTCTGCCGGTTGAACAGGTCGAGATGGTAGTAGCCCTCGTCTGCGCCCGGTGTCTCCTCCTTGAACTCGGTCTCCGCCCACTCGTCCATCTCGACAAAGTCCGCATGGTCGCCGTTGCCGCCTCTCTTGCCTCGCTTCTTGGCATCGCGCCGCGCCGTCAACACCTGATAGGTCGCAATCGTGACCGGGCGTATCTCCTTGCGGTCGCCGCTGTACTCGCCGATCATCTCTTCGGTCAGCGTCGTCTTGTCGAGCAGTTCGTCCTTCCACTGCCGCGCTGCCGTGATGCCGGTCACGATGATCAGCGTCTCCATCTGCGCTTTCGCCATCGCCTGCATCCCGATGATGGTCTTGCCCGCGCCACAGGGCAGCACCAGCACGCCGCTCCCGCCCGCCGCCGAGCCGCCCGCCCAGAACGCCGCCGCTGCCTCTTCCTGGTAGGGCCGGGGCAGGAACGGCTTGCCGTGCAGCGTTATCTCTCGCAGCCGGAACTCAATGGGATCGCCCGCGATGTAGCCTGCCAGGTCTTCGACGGGAAAGCCGAGTTTAAGCAGCGCCTGCTTGATGCGTCCGCGTTCCAGCAGCGGCACTTCCGTCGTGCGCGCATCCACCGGGCCGAGGAGGAACTTCTGCACGGCCTTGTTGTGCCGTATCTCGGCCATCAGGAAGTTGTCGTCGGCGCGAAGCAGCAGGCGTCCGTCCTCTTTATAGAGTTTCAGCCGCCCGTAGCGGCCCACGTAGTCACGGATGTCGTGGAGGATGTTGCCCGGCACATCGTACTTGCTGTACTCTTCGAGGACGGCTACCATCTCCTCCGCCGTCATGCCCGCCGCCCGCGCATTCCAGAGCGAGAGCGAGGTCAGGCGATAGGTATGGATATGCTCCGGGCTTTTGATGAGTTCGCAGAAAGCGGCCAGTTTGTCGCGGCACTCGGCATAGCGGGGACTGTCTACTTCCAGGAGCGCCGTGCGGTCGGACTGGACGATGAGCGGGTTCTGCGGATTGTAGGCCATAAGGGAAACGTCTCCTTGCAAGCGCGGAAGTCGCCAAACGACCCTGCCATTTTACCCGAATTTTGTCTTGCGTGTCTGCCCTCCTGTCGCCTGCTGGACTCCCATGACCAGGCGGAAGCGAGAGCCAGTCTCTCCCCACCGCCTGCTGCTACGGACTGCCCATCGCCTCATTTGATACGCTTGAGCGCGCCGCTTCCGACTTGAATGTAGACGATGCGTCCACGCCTGTCCGGGAGCATGACCAACTCATCGGGTTCGGCAGCATCGGGCAGCTTCATCATGAGGCGACGCTCCCCGATCTTCGATAGAGGAAATTCGCTCTTCTCGGCCCGCAGGAACAGCCTGCCCTCGCGGACGAATATCTCCACGCCGGATTCGCCGCCATTATTGTACACGCCGACATAGTCGGACATTTCGGCGGGCGTCATCTCCTGGATTGCAGGCGGGGCGGCTCTAGCTTTGGGCTGGAGCGGCAGCAGCAGTTCAGAGGCGCGTTCCACCGTCTTCGGCAACTGGCTTCCCCGACCGTTCGTCAGGATGACGATGCCGACCTGCGGCGCAGGAAAGATACGGAGGAAAGAGCCGTAGCCCGCGCGACCGCCGCCGTGTTCCCATACCTTGAAGCCGCGATACTCGGCCAGCGATAGACCGTATCCGTACTGAGAGTGCGTGCTGGGTACGTTCGCATGAGCCGCCGCAAGCTGTTCGACGAGACCCTTGCGGAGCGCCTGTTTTCCCTCCAGCCTGCCTTCGCCAGTCAAAGCCAGGAGCCATCGGCACAGATCGTTGGCAGTGGAGAACAGCGCGCCCGACGGCCAACCCGCCGGATTATCGGGAATCGGGCGCACCACGACCGTCTTCCCGCCGGAAACGCGGTGGCCCAGCGCCAGAGGATAGGTGCTTGCCGTGTCCAGGCGAAACGTGCTGCGCGTCATGCCGAGGGGCCGAAGTAACTCCGCTTCCACCACGCTGGCATAGGGCTTTCCGTCCACCGCCTCGGCCACATAGCCGGCCAGCCAGTAGCCGTTGTTGGAGTAGGAGAAGACCTCTCCCGGCGTCGCGATCAACTGATCCGCCTTCCACGCCCGGACGACTTTACCCAGCGCCTCCTCGCCTGCGCGCTCTGAGGGCGGATCGTCGTTGCGAAGCCCCGCCGTATGGCTCAACAACTGATCCACCGTCAGCCTGGCGATGGCTCGATCCAGACCCCTGACATACTCTCCGATCGGCCTGTGAAAGTCCAGTTTGCCTGCCAGCGCCATCTGCACCAGCGCCGCCGCCGTAAACATCTTGGTGGTCGAACCGAGACGAAACAGCGTGTCTGCCGTCACGGGAACGCCCGTCTCGATGCTCGTAACGCCAAATCCCTTCGCCAGCAGTATCTTGCCGCCGCGCACGATGCCGATGGCGGCTCCGGGGACGCCCTCCGCCTTCATCTCTGCCGTGATGATCGGCTCCAACTCGGACGCCAGCCGGTCGTCCGGCGGTTGAGCCGCCGCCGCAGAAGCCGCAAACAGAGACAGCGCGCAGATCAGCGCGCCAATCGCTTCGCCGAGAGTGCCGCCGGAGTTCGCGACCGTTCCGTTTCCTTTTCCTGGCATGATACGACAAACTCTCCTTGCCTATGCAGGCTATTCCGATGGAGTGGCAGGCAGGCGGACGGTGAAGGTCGTCCCCTTCCCGACTTCGCTGGCGACGGAGATCTGCCCGCCGTGCGACTCGGCGATCCAGCGCGCGATGTTCAGGCCCAGACCGCTGCCGCCCTGATCGCGGCTGCGCCCGGAGTCTACCCGATAAAAGCGGTCGAAGATGTGGGGCAGATGCTCCGCAGGTATGCCGGGGCCGGTATCGCGCACGCTGAGGACGGCGCAACCCGGCCCATCGAGAGCGTTCGGGTCGGGAACATGCGTGAGAGAGAGGACGACGGAACCGCCCTCCGGCGTGTAGTTGATGGCGTTGTGGAGCAGATTGGTGATGAGCTGGCCCAGCCAGAGCGAATCGCCGCGCAGTCGCACGGAGTCCATCGCCTCGATGTCGAGCGTGATGTTCTTGCGGCGGGCCAGGCGTTCCATCGGCTCGTAGGCGGCCAGCGCGACCTCGTCGAGCGACAACGGCTCCTGCTTCAGCCGCACCTGATCGGCGTCGGCGCGAGAGAGCAGCAGCAGGTTGTTGACGATGGAGGAGAGCCGTTCTGTCTCCTCGACGATGCTGCGCAGCGTCTTGCGATACTCCTCCGGCGACAGATCGGACATCAGCGCGACCTCGGCCTCGCCGCGAATGCTGGTGAGCGGCGTCTTGAGTTCGTGGGAGGCGTCGGCGGAGAACCGCTCGATCTGGCGAAAACTCTTGTCCAGGCGCGCGATCATCTCGTTCAGCGCGGCGGCGAGGCGGCCGATCTCGTTGTCCGTGCGCGGCGGAACCAGGCGCAGGTCGAGATGCTTGCTCTCGATGGAGAGCGCGGCCTGCGTCATATCGTCCACCGGCTTGAGCGCGCGCCCGACCAGCCACCAGCCGCCGAGCAGCGCAATGAGGAAGATAGAGGGGGTCAGCACGAGCAGGATGACCGCCGCGCGCTGCAGCGCCGCCTCCACGCCCTCCACCGACGCCCCGACCTGCACCAGATAGGGAACCTTATTCCCCATCTGCACCGGCACGGTCACGATCCGCACCGGATACTCGCCCAGATTGTATTCCGTCTCGAAGGTCGCCGGTTTATGCTGCTGGAAGCCGCGAATCATCGTCTCATTGCTGACCGGCAGGGAGAGCGTGCGGAGCGCGTCGGAGTAGGCGACCTTCTGGCCGTAGGGATTGATGACCTGCACGTAGCGTCCCCAGGATTG
Organism: Chthonomonadaceae bacterium; assembly: GCA_035651115.1. Lineage (GTDB taxonomy): Bacteria > Armatimonadota > Chthonomonadetes > Chthonomonadales > Chthonomonadaceae > DASRGL01. Next base: position 19,740 of record DASRGL010000446.1, on the reverse strand, counting down.
CAGGTCGTCATTGCTGACGAACTGCTTCTCATCGAGCGGCGTGCCGGGGTGAAGCGTCTCCTGATGGTAGAGGATGGCGGCGATGTTCTTGGCGGTCGTCTCCGCGTAGGTTTCGAGGGCAGCGTCGGCGCGGGAGTTCAAAAACTGGCGCAACAGGACATACGTAAACGCAGAGAGCAGCAGCAGCGTCAGGGCCAGCAGCCCGCCGTGCCACAGCGCCAACTGCGCCCGCAGGCTGCGCGGGCGCCCGACGCGCAATCTCATTCCGGCTCCTCGCGCAGCACGTAGCCGACACCGCGCACCGTATGCAGCAGCTTCTTCGCCGCGCCCTGATCCACCTTCTTGCGCAGAAGGTTCATGTAGACCTCCAGCACGTTGCTGCCCGCGTCGAAATCGTAGCCCCAGACACTCTCCAGAATGGCCGTGCGCGTGAAAACGCGACCGGGATTGCGCAGCAGCAGTTCGAGCAGCGCATACTCCTTGTTGGTCAGCTCGATGGGCTTGCCGTCGCGGGTGACGGCGCGCGTGACCGGGTCGAGAGTCAGTCCGCCGTATTCGAGGCGCGGCAGCCGTCCCGGGCCTGACTGTCGGCGCAGCAGCGCGCGCAGCCGGGCCAGGAGTTCGTCAAAAGCGAACGGCTTGGCGAGATAGTCGTCGCAGCCGCTGTCAAGGCCCTGTACTCTGTCTTCCAGCGCGCTGCGGGCCGTCAGCGCCAGCACGGGAACCGCGCTGCCCCGCCCGCGCAACTCCCGCACGACGGCCAGCCCGTCTATGCCCGGCAGCATGATGTCCAGAATGATGGCGTCGTACTCGTTGGCGGCGATGTAGGCAAGCGCATCCTCGCCGCTGCCGGTCACATCTACGGTGTACGACGACTGTTCCAGCCCCTTCTGGATAAAGCTGGCGACCTTCTCTTCATCTTCGACGACAAGAATACGCATCGGTGATTTCCTTCTGGACGGCGGGTTTCAGAGGAGGAAACCGCCGTGTTCCCGGCGAACCTGCATGACAAACATCTCCGTAAGGATGGGAACTGTGAAACGAACGCTCTCTCTGTGTTATACCCTGTTTCTGCTGGCGGTCGGCCTGACGAACCGGGCCGGCGCCGACCTGGACGCCTATTTGAAAAGACCCGAACCGGCCTACAAGTGGGAGAAGCGCAGCGAGACGACCGTGAATGGCGGAACGGTCACCGACCTGCACCTTGTCTCGCAAGTCTGGCAGGGCATCACCTGGGAACATCGGCTCCAGATCTTCCGCCCCGCTCACGTCGCGCACCCCGAATTCTGCACGCTCCTCAATACCGGCGGCAACGGCAGCGACAAAGAGACGCAGATGGGCCTGATGATCGCGCAGGCGTCCGGCACGCTGTTCGCCATTCTCTACAATATCCCGAATCAGCCGCTCTATGGCGGCAAAGTCGAGGATGAACTGGTCGTCCACACCTGGCTCAAGTACCTGGAGACAGGCGACGAATCCTGGCCCCTGCACTTCCCGATGGCGAAGGCCGTATTGAAGGCGATGGACGCGATCCAGGCGTACACGAACGAGCAGAAGCTGCCGCCCGTTACCGGCTTTCTGATTACGGGCGCGTCCAAGCGCGGCTGGACGACCTGGCTGGCCGGAGCCAGTCAGGATAAGCGCATCAAAGCCATCGCCCCTATGGTGATAGATACGCTGAATCTGCCCGCGCAGGTGCCGCATCAACTGCAAGCCTACGGCAAGCCGAGCGAGCAGGTGAGCGACTATACCAACGCGGGCCTGCTGGAAAAGCTGAACACGCCGGAGGGGATGAAGCTGGTCGCGCTGGAAGACCCCTACAGCTATCGCGACCGCCTGACCCTGCCCAAGCTCATCATCCTGGGAACGAACGACCGCTACTGGGCGCAGGACGCCCTGAACCTCTACTGGGACGGGCTGAAGGGGCCGAAATGGGTGTCGTACACGCCGAATAGCGGTCACGGCCTGGAAGACCGGATGCACGTCTTCAGCACGCTCTCAGCCTTCGCCAACGCCATCGCCTCCCAACAGAAGTGGCCGCAGATGCGCTGGAAGTACACCGAAAACAGTGGCGACGCCGAACTCTTCCTCGGCAGCGACATCCCGGCGAAATCGGCCCGGCTCTGGCATGTCAGCGCGCCTACCCAGGACTTTCGCGATGCCAAATGGACGTCAGAGCCGATGACGGAGACGCAGGGCGGCTTTACGGGACGGCTGGACGATCCAAAGGAGGGCTATGCGGCCATGTTCGGCGAAGCCACCTACGAGATCGGCGGCAAGACCTTCACGCTGTCCACGCAGATCAAAATCCTGAGCGCGAAGAAGTAGTCGCCACCGTTGTCTGAACTGTGATTCGTCAGATTATGGGATGGACTATGATTTCGCTATGGCCCCATCATAGTCTATCCTCTAATCCGACGAATCACAGTTCAGACGGTCTCGCCCCGTGCAGACTGAAGCGAGAGGGTCATGCGGCCCCCCTCCTGATGGAAGAAGGCGTTTTCTCCCTCCTCGTTGAGGAGCAGGTGGCCGTCGAGATCGGCGAACGCGAATGCGCCCGTCCCGCAGGCCAGCGCCAGAGAGACAGCGATGCTGCGGCGCGTCTCCAGCATACAGCCGAGCATCAGGCGGCGACCGGCGGCACGCGCGATGGCGATGATGTCGAGGACGCCCGCGATGCCGTTCTTGTTGATCTTGAGATTGAAGCCCTGCACCGGAGTCGTCGTGGCGAGGCGGAGCGCGTCGGCGGGCGTGCAGACGCTCTCATCGGCGAAGACGGGAACCGGGCTGCGCGCCGCGACCTGCCCCAGTCCCTCGAAATCCTCCCTGCGCACCGGCTGTTCGAGAAGCTGCACCTGCGCGCCCTCCGCCAGGAGACGCTCCACGAAGCGCACCGCCCCGTCCGGCGTAAACGCCTGGTTCGCGTCTATGCGCAGCAGCGCCTCCGGCGCGGCCTCGCGCACGGCCAGAACCCGCGCATGATCGGCCTCCACATCGCTCTCCCCGACCTTGAGTTTGAACACGCGGATGCCCAGCCCCCAGGCCAGCGCCGCCAACTCCCCGGCGTTCGGCACGATGGGAATGGTGATGTCGCTTTCGAGGGAGTCTAGCGCCGCGCCCCAGAGTTCCCAGGCAGTCAGGCCCGTCGCCTGCGCCCAGGCGTCCAGAACCGCCATCTCCAGCGCGCAGCGCGCGCTCGGAGCCTCGGGCAGCAGGCGCGCGATGGCGTTCAGCGCCAGCCGATAGCGCCGCACGTCCAGCCCGACCAGTTCCGGCGCGATCCGCGTCACCGCCTCTAACACCGTCTCCCTCGTCTCGCCGGTGACATAGTGAACCGGGACCGACTCGCCGCGCGCCGTCCGCCCGTCGTCCAGCGTCAGATGCACGGCGACGGCGCGGGCCGCCGTCGCCGTGCCGCGCGCGGTGACGAATGGGTTATGGAGCGGCGTATGGAACGGCTCGGCAGCGATGGCGGCGATTCGCATGGGGTCAGGTCTTCTTCGTGCTTTTCGCGGAGACGCGCTTCGTCGTCCGGGTCGTCTTCTTCGCGCCGTTGCGGCTGCCGCTGGCCTCGGAGTAGGTGCAGCTGAACTCCTGGCCCTCCTGTAAGGAGCCGTCCGCGTTGATCTTGAGCGTCGTGCGGCACTTCGGATACTCGCTGCATCCGAGGAACGGCCCGAACCGGCTCTGCCGCAGCAGCATCCGTCCCCGCCCTTGCGGGCAGACATACTCCGTCGCGTTGGGCAGTTCCGCCGTTTCGGCAGCCGAGCGCGCCCCGGCCTCCGCGCCTGCGCCGTTCTGATAGCCGTTGCCGGAGACATCGGCCTGCGCCGGAACGGGCTTCGCCTTCGGAGCCTCTTCTTTCACCAGCCCGCACGTAAAGTTCGGCCCCTCGACCGGCGTGCCGTCCGGGTTCAGGTTGAGTATCTTCTTGCACTTCGGGAAGCCGCTGCATCCCAGGAACGGCCCGTAACGGCCCTGACGCAGCAGCATCACCTTGTCCGTCACCGGGCAGCGATACTCCGTCTCGACGGGCGCGGGCTTCAGGCTCTGCATCTGCGTCTGCGCCGCCGCAATCATCTGCTCGAACGGGCCGTAGAAGTCCCGCAGCAGCTTGACCCAGTTGGCCTTGCCCTCCTCGACCTCGTCCAGCTTCGTCTCCATGTCCGCCGTGAACTTGACATCCATCACCGTCGGGAAGTGCTTGACCAGTTGATCGGTAACGGTGAAGCCCAGTTCCGTCGGAGTGAAACGCTTGTCCTGCAGCTCCACGTAGCCGCGATCCCGGATCGTCTGGATGATGCTGGCGTAGGTGCTGGGGCGTCCGATGCCCTGCTCTTCCAGCGCCTTGACGATGGTGGCCTCCGTGTAGCGGGGCGGCGGCTCGGTGAAGTGCTGGCGCGGCTCCAGCTTGATCAGGTCGAGCGGCTGCTCTTTGACAAGCGGCGGCAGGGGCGGCTGCTCGTCGTCGGCCAGTTCGTCGGTGTCCTTGCCCTCCGTGTAGACGCGCATGAAGCCGTCGAACTTGACGACGCTGCCGGTCGCGCGGAAGAGATAGGGCGCGCCGGAGTTGGCCGGGCCGGTCGCGGCGATGTCGGCGGTCGTCACGTCCATGACGGCGGGGTTCATCTGGCTGGCGACGAACCGCTGCCAGATCAGCCGGTAGAGCCGTAACTGCTCCGCGTTCAGATATTTCGCGATGGCGTCCGGTTCGCGCAGCACCGAGGTCGGGCGGATGGCTTCGTGGGCGTCCTGCGCGCTGCCTTTCGTCTTGAACTGCTTCGGCGCGTCCGGCACGTAGGCGGGGCCGTACTTTTCGCCGATGTACTGGCGGGCTTCCGCCTGCGCCTCCGCCGCCACGCGCACCGAGTCGGTACGCATATAGGTGATGAGGCCGACGCTGCCCTGCTCGCCGAGTTCGATGCCCTCATAGAGCTGCTGCGCGACGGACATGGTGCGCCGGTTGCCGAAGCCGAGTTTGCGGGCGGCTTCCTGCTGCAAGGTGCTGGTGATGAAAGGCGGCGCGGCGTTGCGGCGCTGCTCCCGCTTCTTCACGTCGGCGACGGTGTAGCCCGCGCCTTCCAGGTCGCGCAGGATGACGGCGATCTCGTCCTCGGATTTGGGTTCGAGGCGCTGTCCGGCGCGGCTGAACAGTTTGGCGGCGAAGGGGAACCGTTTTTCGGGCGGGCGCGGCGTCAGCGTAGCGGTCAGCGACCAGTACTCTTCCGGCACGAACGCCTGAATCTCGCGCTCCCGCTCGCAGATGAGCCGCACGGCCACCGACTGCACGCGCCCTGCCGACAGCCCTTTCTGTATCTTCTTCCACAGCACCGGCGACAGCTTGTAGCCGACGAGCCGATCCAGCACGCGGCGGGCCTGCTGCGCGTCTACCCGGTGCATATCCACCTTGCGCGGGTGCTGGAGCGCCTGCTGCACGGCCTGCCGGGTGATCTCGTTGAACTCGATGCGCTGCGCGTTCGGCAGCTTGAGCGCCTCGACCAGATGCCAGGCGATGGCCTCGCCTTCGCGGTCGGGGTCGGAGGCCAGGTAGACGGTGGAGACGCCTTTTGCGGCGGCGCGCAGTCTGGTCAGAACGTCCTTGCGGTCGGGAATGGATTCGTAGGTCGGCTGGAAATCGTGTTCGATGTCTACGCCAAGCTTCTTTGCGGGGAGGTCGCGCACATGCCCCATGCTGGCTTCGACGCGATAATCGCTGCCGAGGAAGTTTTTGAGCGTTTTGGTTTTGGCCGGAGATTCGACGATGATGAGCGCTTTCGCCATGCTGTTTCTTTACACCTTCTGTCTCGACGCGGCGTGCCGCCCTCGCGCTCGTATCGTGGGGCGTCCGCATCATAAGACGGTTCGGGCGGTTTCGCCTGCTGCAAAAAGCGGCTGCCGCCTGACGACGGCTTATGTTACCCTTGCCCTTGCGCTTTGTCAAGGAAAAACTGCGTGGTTCTCACGGCGGCCCTCCCTTCATTATGCGTCTTTCTCACTCCATGCCTTATCCAGCCAGCGGAAAAAGCGGGCTATAATCAAGATGTCTGTGCGACAAGGAGGACCCAACGAATGAGAACGGATGCGTTAATCGCGATGTGGCAGCGAGGCGGGAAACATGTGACGAAGATCGGGAGCCTGGCAGCCTGCGCGGTTCTGCTGAGCGGCTGCGCGCGGTCTGCCATCACCACGACCGTCAACCCTGACGGCTCCTGGGTGCGGAAACTGACCTTCCATGCCCCCGCTGCCAAACCGAACAACCCGCAGCCCGAACAGAAGCTGGAAGATGTGTTCGTTCTGCCGAGCGGACTGCCCTGGAAGACGGCGCGCACGCAGAAAGAGGAGGAGGTCGTCTACACGGCGGAGCGCGTCATGAAGGCGGGCGAGACGCTGACCCAGGATATGGCGCTGAAAGGAAGCGGCGACCTGGCGAAGAAGGGCGGCCCGATGCGCAACGAGGTCAGTGTGCGTGAGATCGCGCCGGGACGCTGGGAGTATCGCGAGACGCTCCACTGGCAGGGCGAGATGCCGAAAGAACTTGCTAAACCCGATCCTGAAGCTATCCTTGCCATCAAGAACGCGCTGCCGCCCGCGCTTGCGACCGAGGCCAACGTGCAGGCGGTCAACCAGGTCGTCACGCGCGCCTTCTGGCGAATGCTCTTCGGCCCCGACGATCCCCTGATCGCGCAGCTTTTCGGCCAGTTGATGATGAATCCCGACCTGGCGGAGCGCCGGATGATGCAGCGGGTCAGCGGCGTAATCCTGAAGGGGCTGGAAGAGAAACTCGGCGCGCAGATGACGCCGGAAGAGCGCCTGCAAGTGACGCGCAGGCTGGTGCAGGCGATCTCCAAATCCACGGAAACCAAAGTCAAGTCCAAAACGCAGCCCGACGCCGCAGCGCCGGGCGACAAGGACAACTCCGGCGCGATGGTGGCGCTCACCTATAGCGTGAAGCTGCCGGGCAAGGTGATAGAGACGAACGGCGAGGTGGACGAACTGAACGGGGAGGTCTTCTGGGCGCTCTATCCTGAAGCGGCGGCCGTCGGAGATGTCGTGCTGCTCGCCATCTGCGAAGTGGGAAAATAGCGGTCACGCCGTCTTGTTGTCATTGATTAGGCAGGGTAAAGAAGAGGGCCGGGTACGAAACGTACCCGGCCCCTGTGACCAATTTCACAGCCGCCCGGCCCGGCAAACGGAAACGGGCAGAAGAACTGGGGCGTATTGAGTAGTGAGGAATATGCCACAGGCATCCCCGACGACCTGTAGCGTTACTGTCGGCGCAGGATGGCACGCGCCACTGCATAGGAAGGCCGTTCGCACGCGGAAGCCTCCGCCGGAAAGCCCTGCCGCCAGACAGCGAATTCGGAGAAATCGTGATGAATGCTCAACCCTGCCTTACTTGTCCCCCGGAGAACGAACTGCCCGGCCTGCTGCCGGAGACCATCGCCGCGCGCGTTGAGGAACTGCGCCAGGAGCGGGTGCGCTCCTTTGCGGAGGAGCCGCGCGCCGCCGATCCGAAGCATCATCGGACGGGCCTGGAACGCAGCGTGGATAATCTGCTCGATTCCCTGAGCATCCTGCATCGCCTGGAGCAGTTGGCGATCCACGCCTCGCGCGGCGGGCAGATCACCATAGACGCCGACCGCCTGCTGATCGCCGAGAACGAGGCGACCTATCGGGAACTCCTCAGCCGCTATGCGGGCGGGCAGGCGGTCGTGGCGTCGAGCCTGATCTATCCCGCGCCTCCCCGACCGCTCGATGGTTAGGACAGCTTTTCCGGTTGCCCTTCACCAGTCGGTGGGTTCAGGAATAAGCGCCGTCACCGCGCCGCCGAGCAGCAGCGCCTGACAGCCGAGGCGCGAGTTCGACGTCCGCCCTTCGGCGTCGCGCAGGCGGTCGGCCTCGACCTCTTCCATCGGCGAGAGGTTTTCCTGCCCGGCCTGCACGATCACGTGACAGGTGGTGCAGGCGCAGTTGCCGCCGCACTCATGCGGCAGGTCTATGCCGTGCTGCAGCGCGGCATCGAGGATTGTATCGCCCCGGCTTGCCTGCACGGTGACGTTCTCCGGCAGAAAGGTAAGCGCTATCGCGCGGCCCTCGGTTCCCATGCCGTCTGGCTCTTTGCTCCGGCGCGGCCCTTTTCGAGATCGTGGAGGCGCTGCGTCACATTGGTAAATCGCAGGGGCGCGCTGTAGGTGCAGAAATAGCTCTCATCCTTGAGCAGAGGCAGCCGCGTTCCGAAATAGGTGTCGAGGACGACGCGGAACGAGTTGACCGGCGAGATCGAGTCGTAGAGCCTTTTGTCGCCGTTGTGGGGCAGATGGTAGGCGTTCAGAATCGGATAGTACTGCTGAAGCAGGGTGTCCGTAGGCGCTGCGGGCGGTGTCAGGTCACGCGGGCCATGATCGGCCTGCACGATGATGACCGGCGGCACGGCGGACTTCGCCAGGAGCGTATCTATCATCTGCGTCGTCCGCTTGCTGATATAGGCGACCTGATCCGTGTACAGCTTGCGCGTCTCCTCCTGCGTGACCAGATGCAACCGCTGGCGGTAGGAGGCGCGCACCGGCTCGCCGTTCGCCTCAAACACATAGGGCGCGTGCGGACAGTAGATATGGGCATAGACGAAGGTGGGCTGCTTGCTCCCGGCGGCGGCCTCGATCTTCTGGAAAGCGTCCAGCGTCCTCTGCCGCCGCCACGCGAAATCCCCCGTCCCGACGCTCATCAGCACCGTCGTTTGTAGCAGCATGTCCCAGAACTCGGTTCCCCAGATAGAATCCGGCGAGTCGATGGCAAGGCATCTATACCCCTGCGCGCTCAGAAAACGCTTCACGGCATTGTTTTTGATCCTCCCCATGATGACACGGAAATCTTTGCTGTCCGGGCCGAGCTGCGCGCTCAACGCGTTGAGATAGTCCATGTTCAGCGAGGAGGGAACCGAGGTCAGGGTGAACGGATAGTTGCTGTGACTGCGCTCCGCCACATAGAATCCGCGCTGGCGCAAGTCTTGATAAAACCGGCTGTTGTCGTACTGGAAATAGGTCTGGAGCGTGCTGGAACCCGCATACGAGTCCAGGATGACATAGAAGATGTCCGGCGGGCGCTCCTTCATTTTATGCGCGGCAGGCGCAACGGTCGCCGCCGGGTCTACGGCGATCTGCTGGCCCGCCTCCTCTTGCTCTCTCCCCTGGGCGCGTGCGCCGAAGGTATAGAGGCCGATATTGAGGAGCAGCAGCGCGAGCAGCGCGCCGGAGACGACGTTTAGCACCTGCTGGAAGGGGAGCAGGTTCCTGCGCGTGCGCAGGATGCCGACGACTCCGACCACGAGCAGCAGCGCCCAGAGCGACAGCAGGTATCTCTGCCGCATCCCGCTTCCGGCCATGCGCAGGACATGCCCGTAGGAGAAGAACCAGACCAGCAGGAAGGAGGTCAGCAGCCCGGCCTTCGCGCCATCGCGCAGGACGAGGCGGCCGAGCGTCCAGAGGCCGAGCGCGATAGCGGCGATCTCAAGGCCCGGCACGAAGATGACCGAGAGGGGCAGTTGATCCCTGTTGACGTAGTAGAGATGGAGGACAGGATAGATCGCCAATAGGATGGGATGAAGAATCCTCGGCTTTCTCATGGTGCGGCCTGTTTCCTTCTCATCAGGTAGAGCGTGCGCTGCGAATCCCGGATCGGCGTGCAGGCTTCGATCTCGAAATAGCGGCGGAAATCCTGTTCAAAATGCGCCTGGTCGTAGGCGGTGAAGATGTCCTTGCGCGAGGCCAGCAGCCTCTGCACCTGCGAGTCGGTCTTCGGCACGAACTCGATGACCAGCGTGCGGCCCAACTCCTGGAAGAACTCGGCGATACGCAGGAACGGGACGTTGTTGGAGATGGCGAGATGATGCACGAGCGCCAGCGCCAGCACCATGTCCGCCGGGCCGCGTTCTCGCAGCGACCGGCGTTCCCGGTTCGCCCATCCGATGCCAGGCGTCGGGTTGGAAGCGTCTAGCAACAGAGGCAGCAGGGCCGTCTCTTTTTTCGCGCGGACATCCAGGTAGTTGCGTTCGACGGCGGCCGGGTCTATATCGAAAGCGACGGTCGGGATACCGCGCTCACTCGCCAGGCGACTGAAGAGGCCGGTGTTCGCGCCCATGTCCCATACGGAAGCCGGACGCGCCTGTTCCAGGTATTGGACGACGATCTGCCGTTTCTGTTCAAAAGCGGACGAGGAGTAGTTGGTGTCCTGATAGTAGTCGGCCCACTCCGTCCCGGCGGGCTGCCAGGTCATTTTGGCGATGCCGCTCTCCAGGTGATCTATCAGCCCAAGCAGCGCGCGCAGGCTCATGCCGCCTTTGGTCGGCTGCACGGCGGTGGCCGCATGGCGTATCTGGCTCTTGGCATGGAGCCGGATGTGCGTTGTCAGGAACAGGTCGAAGCGCGACGAGAAGGGCAGCAGCGCGCTTGCCAGGTCGAGCGGGATCCCCTCGAAGTAGGACAGCGACAACCGGCCCAAGCGGATGTCTACATGGCTCATCAGGGCCAGAGGCGCGGCGAAATGCTCGCAGAACTGGCGATAGGCGACCCAGGGTTCCCCCTCCCGGTACGGCTCGAACGAGAGCGTGTCAATAAAGACCGGCTGTCCCTTGTGAAACTGGATGTTGTAGGCGCTGGCGTCCTTGAGCGCCATGCCGTGTTCCAGCGCCGTCTTCTGAATCTGGAGTGTGGTCAGCGCGGCCTGCTTCCACTGACTGAAGCACCACTCGTAGGGATAGGAGATAAACGGTATCGGTTCCGGCTGAATGACCTTGTAAGCGAGGAGCGGGTCAGGCGGCGGAAGAGAGGCTTCGGTGTGCGGCAGGAGCCATCCTGCCTCGACCAGGGCCGTATAGAGTCCCGAATCCATCAGGCGATCATAGTCTTCTCGGTAAGACTGGTTGATCTGGCGATAGGGAACGCCCTGCTGAAAGAACACAAACCCGCTTGGGTCGCGGAACGAGCCTGGCTCGATCTCACCCATTGTTCTCTGTCTTGTCGCTGCGCCCGGACAGCCGGTTGCGGACGCCCGTGCGGATGTTTTTCCAGAACAGCTTGATGGAATAGAGGATGCCGACCGCTCCGGCGATCATCAGTTGGAAAAGATAGCTGCCGCTCCCGGCATCAATATAGGCCGAGGCTTTCTTGACCGAAACCAGAAACAACAGTCCTCCGAGAATGGCAATGTCTCCGATGCGTCGAAACGTCTCCCTGTTCATTGATAACGTCCCTTTTCTCCGAAAAAAAATAGATGGAGGGTAATTCTTCCTGTGTCCGCCTTTCTCCTTCGTTCCCCGCAAAGAAATCGCGACAAAAATTCGCAGGACGATATATTGTGAACGCTTCACGGGGCAGTTGCGGGCCTGAAAGCTCTGAATTGCACCCGCGCACGGCGCAAGCAGGCTTTCGAGCGGGCAGACCCTGCCATCATGCAAGCAGCCTTTCGCGTATCGCCCTGGCGACATTTCCTCAAGGGCGCTGACTATCTCCGGCAGCGCACGTCGAAGCCGAGGGCCAAACCGTCCTTCAAGCACTGATTCAGCCAACTCTGCGGGTCGGTCGAGGTATCGGCGGTTATCAGCCAGCCGCTATCGGGCAGGTTGTCCATGATCGCCAACCCTGTTGTCCCCTGCGCCTGCTTCGCGTAGAGGAAGCGCAGACGCGCATCGTAGCTCGCTGCATACCGGGTCACGATAGGATACTGCTGCTTCAGGAAGTACGCTGCCAGCAGCGCGTTCGCCAGGAGGCCGACGGCAAGGAGCGCGGAGAACATCGGGCCATCGCGAGAAACCTTCCCCATGCTATTTGCCAGAATGAATCCAGCCGCGAAACAGGCTCCGACAAAGACGACCGTGATCTGAAGCCAGGCGCGCAGCGGTGGGCCGCTGCGATCCGCCAGCGCGGCAGGCAGGACGGAGAGGAATGTCGCGACGACGACGCCCGCCGCCAGCAGCGGAAGCAGGCGGGCCGTGCTGCGCGCATCCTGTGCCTCGGCCAGAGGATAGAGCCTGCCGACCGCGTACCCGAACAGCGCGGGCATCGCCAGCCAGGGCAGGCGATGATGCGGGAAGAAGGTGAGGGCGTGAAGCGTATAGGCCAGCACGTTCCCCATATCGCCGCGCGCGACGGTGGCCTGCCGTGCGTGTGTCCCCGGCGCAAAGACGACCAGGCTGCTCCCGGCCAGGCAGAGCAGCAGCGGCCAGAACGCTTTCAGAAATGCCGGGTCGCGCCGGAGAACACGGATTCGGAAGCGAGCGCGCAGGCCGAAAAATCCGGCTGCCGCGCCGAGGCCCAAAAGACTGACGAAGGCGAGGGTCTCGTTACAGCCCGGAATCAGCCCGAACAGCAGGCTGGCTGTCAGCAGTTGGATAGGCGACGGCTTCGGATGCAGCAGCAGCGCCAGCGCGACAAACAGCAGGCTCAGGGGCCAGAGATAGGTCGCGGAACCGCTGAGCCAGACCCACGCCTGCCCTCTCTCGAAGGTGGCAAAGAAAAGCTGCCCGACGAGAAAGAAGGCCAGGTTCGCCATCACCAGCGGCGAAGGCCGAACGGACAGAACGCGCCGCGCCAGTACGTTCAGCAGCCACCAGAGGGAGAGCGTGAAGGCCAGGAGCGTGACCAGGCTATAGCCCCAGAGGCGGCACGACGGCCCGGAGAGCGCCGTAACGAGCGCGATCAGAGAGGAAGAGGCCCAGCGCCCCGTCCAGTGCTGCCAGTACCAGGCCGCGCATCCTACGACGCCCAGAGAACGCACCTTGCCCAGAAAGCAGAAATCGTCCGTCGTCAGGCGGTTGCAGGCCGCAAAGAGCAGCAGGAATGCCAGCGTCAGAACATTGAAGACAACGACGCCGGATAGCAAGACTGGAGTGAGGCTGGAGCGTGTCGGGGATGCGCGCATGGTTCCTCTCGTTGCGCCCGGCCCGTTACAGCCCCCGCGCCGTCAGAAATACGTAGCTCGACCGGAGGCAGTCGAACGGATCGCGGCGGCAGACATCCTGCTCGATGCAGTACCACTCCACTCCGGCGGCTTCACAGGCGGGCAGGATGCCGTCCCAATCCAGGTTGCCCTCGCCGATGGCCGCCATGACCGGCCCCTCTTTCGCCACGACCTCCTTATCCTTGAGATGGATGACCGGCACGCGCCCATGACTGCGCTCGAAGAGGCGCACGGGGTTGACCCCGGCATGATCGGCCCAGTAGACGTCTATTACGAGCAGGAAGTCCGGCCCGCCCTCCTCGATGAGAATATCGTAGAGCGTGCGGCGTCCCGGCCCGATACGCTCGAACTCGCGGTCGTGGTTATGGAAGCCGAAGCGCACGCCGCCCGCTTTCAGCCGCGCGATGACCGGCGCGGCGTCCTTGACGAACTGCGCATAGCCCTCTGCGCCCCGCCGCCCATAGCTCTCCGGGATGCCGCCGATAGCCGTATAGTCGCACTCCAAAGTCTTGTGAAAAGCGATCTCGGCCTCCGTGCGATTCGCCAGGTCGTCCCAACTGCGATGCGTGGCGATGCACTTGAGGCCGTTGTCGTCCAGCATCCGCTTCGCCTCCTGCGCGGAGACCTGCGGGCGGTCGCCGTTCATCGCGCCGACGGCGGACAACTGCACGGCGGGATAGCCGATGGCCTGGATATTCTTCAGGCTCTCGGCCAGTTCGCGCGCGGTCTTCGTGTAGTCTCGTATCGTATACATCTGCACTGCCAACTGAGAACTCATCGGTCTGCTCCTTATGCTTTTTCTTTTTCCTCGTTTTCACCCTCATCCCCGGCCCTTCTCCCTCCGAGGGAGAAGGGAGCGAGACACTCATCTGTGCGTTTCTCTCCCATTTCAGTGGCGCAGAAAGGTTAGCGTTCCGTTCCCCTCTCCCTAGCGAGGAACGAGCGGTAAAGGGAGAGGGGCAAGGGGTGAGGGTGAACAGAGTTTCAGGGTTCCGGGTTCACGGCATTGACGAGCCAGCGCAACACGGCCCGCTGCACGCGCGGGCCATTCTCCGGGTCGCGCAGCAGGACGTTGGAGACGTAGAGAACCCGCCCACGCTTGCCGCCAGAGGCTGGCAGTTCGATCAGCGCCGCCGCGTCGCCGTAGTCCGTGCCGGTCGCGCCGCGCACGCGGTAGATCGGCGTATAGGTCGCGCCGGGCGGCAGATGGGCCGTGTCCACGCTGCGCAGGCGCGGATCGCCCTCCGGGTAGGGAAACGAGTCGGGAATGTCTATGAGTCCCTGCTGCCCGATCACCTGCCGCACCGTGCGCTTCTCCTCCGGCTCCGCTTCGATAGCGTTGGTGAGCGGCAGGCCGAGACGCGGCAGCAGCGGATCGGTTTTATGTTCCCCGTTCGGCCCGGTTCCATAGTAGAGTGGATAGGGCTGGCTGGCAAGCAGAACCAGCGTGCCACCCTCTCGGACATAGCGGGCCAGCGCCTCCGCTCCATCGCCGGGCGTCTTCACGGTGTTGATATAGTCCTCGCCGTCCAGGTAGAGCGCGACCGGGAACTTCTGCGCGTTGAACCGGGCCGGGTCTGCCAACTGCTCCGGCGTCAGCGCGGCCATCCGCTTCCTGAAGCCGCCCCGCATCAGCATGGCATTGATCGGGCTGGCGCCGCTCTCCGGCGGGAGGATCGCGACCGTGTTCTCCGGCAGGCGCAGGGCAACACGCTGCATCTCTTTTGCCAGGTCATCGGCGGCCTGCAGCGCCTGCCACTCTGCCGCGCCGCGCTGCAACGCGGCGTTCACCTGCGCCTCCTGCGCTTCGGCCTGCGGCCCGTCCGGCAGCGCGGTCACGGCGAGAACCTTCTGTCCGATAGACGCCTGCAGCGCGACGATCTGTCGGCCCGATGGCACGGCAAACGCCGCCACGAGCAGCCGTTGGGTATAGATGGGCGGCCAGGCCCGCCAGGCCAGCGCCTGCGTGACGCCGTTCGGCGGCGTGATCGCGCCGTTATCCAGCAGGAAGATGGGCAGCGCGACGGCCCCGCCCTCCTGCGACTGCGCCTGATATAGAACGTAGACAGTATGCGCGCCGGAGATCGGCTTGGGAAAGCGCGCGGGGAACCGCGTCAGGACATCACGCCCGCCCGCCGGGGGCAACACGAATGGCACGCCATCTATCCAGCGCAGGCCGCGCCACAGCCCCGCAAACGAGTTCGTCTCCTCCCAGTTCGTATTCAGCACGTTGTCATAGGCGAGCGGAACCGTCTGGAACGGCGCGGCCTGCGCGGCGGCGATGGGAGCCGCCGTCTGCGTCAGAGGCGGCAGCGTGGGCAGAGGCTCGGCAGTCGTCAGGTCGGGACTCCCGACGACGAGCGTATCGTTGTTGCGCAGGCCCGTCACAATAAATGACCAGAGCGCGTTCGGATCGCGGATCACCTGCCTGCCGGGTTCCAGCCGGATTTTTGCGACTCGGTTGCGGATGAGGAACACGGGCTTCTCGCTCAGGTCGGCATACGGGAAGGTGACGGTGGCGGCGAACTCTTTACGCTGGCTCTGGAAGGTGACCGCGAAATCGCCCGGCCCGGTGCAGCGATACGTTTTGATTCCCGTATGCACGCCGTCCTTGTCGAAGGCCAGCGCCGCCTTCTCGCCCGCCAGAACCCGCACGACCGTCTCGCCGACCGGCTCGAACAGGGTCAGAGGCCCGCCGAATCCGTAGGGAGCGCGCCTGCCGGGATAGCCGTAGACGTTGCCGGGCGCAAGGCCGTAGCCCTCCGTGAAGTCGCCGGAGGGATAGTCCGTCAGCGAGTCGCGATAGACCTCCTGATAGAGCAGGTGCCAGCGCGAGAGCGTCCCCTGCAAGGCCCACATCAGGATCGGGTCGCCCGTATGCACGGCGGTCTGCGCCAGGGTGTCCAGGTTCCAGAGGACTTCGTTGGAGCAGGCCGCGCCCGTCCAGTCGCGCCCGGAGTTCGGCTCCCACAGAAACGAACTGTCGAGATTATCGTCGCGCAGGCTGTCCGCCGTCCACATCACCATGTAGCGATAGGTGAAGGAGCGGGCCATGTCGAGGGCTTGCAGGGCGCGCGTGCGGTGCGTGGGGTCGTTCTGGAAGGTGAAGTAGTAGTCGAGCAGGAAGGCGGTGGAGAGCGTGCCGCCGATGGCGAAGGGCGAACTCGGCACGTCGGCGAACTCGTTGCGCGTCCAGGCGATCTGTTTTGTCCAGTTGAACACGCCGTCCACGAGCGGCAGGTACGCCTTCTTCCCGGCGACGCGGTAGAGATCGAGCAGGAGCCGTCCCGCCGCCCAGCCGTTGGCGTTGTGGAGCGTGGTGACGGGCAGGCCGCCCCAGGCGTCTGTCCAGCGCCCGGTCAGCGGCTTCTCCCAGTAGACGCACTCCTCTTTGCCGGCCTTGAACCGTTTCGCGTACTTGACCAGTTCTGCCGCCTCCTGCTCCAACTCGGCCATCCGTTTCCTATCGCCGTGCTTGAAGGGAGCCACGACCGCGCTCTCGTTGTGCCAGCTCCAGCCATAAATCAGCTTCGAGCCGGGAACCTGGAACGGCCCTTCCACGCCGCCGATGAGGTTGCCGCCGGGCGCTCCGGGCAATGTCTTCAGGCGGCTGCCGCCCGGTATCCAGTTCAGATCGTTGAGGGCCGGGACGCGCGGCAGGCGGCTGCGCAGGGCCTCGTCGGCCCACCAGGTCTGCCAGAGGAAGCGGTTCGGGTCGTTCGCGCTATCCAACTCCGTGCTGTAGACAAGCGTGGCGAAGGAGGCCAGACGCTCGCCGCCCTTCGGATAGACCAACTGCTGATAACCCTTGCCGCCGTAGGGATAGACGAGCGCGATGAATGCGCCCTCACCCCCCGCCCCCCTCTCCCACGCTGCGGGAGAGGGGGAGGATTGGGTCTCCCCCTTCCCTTTAGGGAGGGGGGCCGGGGGGATAGGTCTAAGCAGGCGATTGCAGAAGCCGGTGGCGATGTCGCGCTCGGAGTTGTCGGTGAGGCGCGCGGCCTGGAAGTCCCAGGCGGCATAGAGGCGGTTCTGCGGCGACCAGAGGCCGATGACCGGCAGGGGATGCGCGGAGAGCGGCGGAGTCGTACTCCACTGGCGATTGTAGGGATAGGCGGAGAGTTCGGGCGTGCCGACGTGGACATCGAGCAGGAGCGGGAACGGATCGGCTTTGGGCGTGGCGTTGAGCCAGCCGCGATGATGCCAGGCCAGCGCGTCTGGCATTCCGAGCGTCAGAAAATGGAAGGGCTGCTTGCCGAGCGCCGCCTGCCACGGCTTCGGGTCGAACGCCTTGAGATGCAGCGCGAACCGCACGACGGGATAGCGTCCGCTCTCCAATACCACCTCGACGCGGCTTGCTTCCAGCGTCAGCCCGGACTGCGGCGCGGCGGTCAGGCCATCGAAAACGAGCGTCGAAGTCGTTCCCTGTCGGCTTGCATCGGCGTTGGCGCAGGTTATCAGGCCGCGCGAGGTGAAGCGCACGGGCGCGACGAGTTTGCCGTCGGCCAGCACGTCGAAGCCGACATACTGCCCCTTCTTCCCGACCGCGCGCACGGTCGTCGTGTTGTGCGGCCCCGGCTGCTCTATCTGAACCTCCTGCGCCTTCGCCAACACGGACATGAGCATCAACAGGGCGGCAAACCAAAAACGCATGGACGTGACTACTCCTTGACTAAAGTCATAAAAGTTCTATTGCATTCGACACGCAGCGCGGAAATTCCCACTCCACTCGGCAGCCAGATAGCAGGAATGTTTCGGCGGCCCGTGCAACCATCCGAATAGTGTACGATGGGCTAAAGCCCTTCGCTCGGTGGCCTACGGCCCAGTATCCGCCTGCGCGGATACGCACAAACCGTCCGCCTGTATCGTGTCCGCAGGACACTGGGCGGAACGCCACAGAGCGAGGGAATTTCATTCCATTGCTGCGACTGACCTGTGCAACCATCCAGGTAGCGCCACCGGAATGAAGAGGTTCCGGGTACGTTCTGTACCCGGCGAGGGAAGGAGATCGCACCGCCTTGAAGATCACGAAGCTGGAGACGTTTCTCGTCAAGCCCCGCTCGCTCTTCCTTAAAATCCATACGGACGAAGGCTTGATCGGACTGGGCGAACCAGTGTTGGAAGGCCGCGCCCGCACCTGCGCCACTGCCGTCGCCGAGTTGGAGCCTTATCTGATCGGGCAAGACCCCACCCGCGTCGTCCATCACTGGCAGGCCATGTACCGGCACGCCTTCTACCGGGGCGGCCCCATCCTCACCAGCGCGCTCTCCGGCGTCGAACAGGCATTGTGGGACCTGGCCGGGAAAGCCGTCGGACTGCCGGTCTACAGGCTGCTCGGCGGGCCGTGCCGGGATCGCCTCCGCATGTATCGCGGCGTGGGCGGCGGCACGCCCGAAGAGGCCGCGAAGAACGCAAAAGCGTGCGCGCAGGAGGGCTACACCGCCATGAAGACCGGCCCCGCCGGAGGCCGTCCTGCCCGCCTGATCGAATCGCCCGCCTTCGTGGAGCGCGTGACCGCCACCTTCGCCGCCATGCGCGAGGCCGTCGGCAAGGAGGTGGACATCGCCATAGATTTTCACGGCGCGATCAGCCCGCAGACCGCCTCGCTGCTCATCAAGGCGCTGGAACCATATCAGCCGCTCTTTATCGAGGAACCCGTGCAGTGCCAGAACGCCGACGTGCTGGCCGATCTCGCCCGCAAGACGCATATACCCATCGCGACCGGCGAACGCCTTTTCACCAAATGGGAGTTTCGAGAGGTATTGGAGCGGCGCGCGGCGGCGATCTTGCAGCCCGACCTCTCGCACGCGGGCGGCATCTTCGAGTGCCGTCTGATTGCGGGGATGGCGGAGAGCTACTACGCCGGGGTCGCGCCGCACTGCCCTCTGGGGCCGATTGCGCTGGCCGCCTGTCTCCAACTGGACGCCGCCATCCCGAACTTCCTTATTCAGGAACAGGGCAATCTCGGCGTCGGCTACCTGAAGGAACCGTTCGTCGTCAAGGACGGCTATATCGCCCTGCCGACGAAACCGGGATTAGGCATCGAGTTGGACGAAGCGGCGCTGGCCGATAAGATCACGGAAGACGACTGGAAGAACCCGCAGACCTTTGCGCCCGACGATGGCGCGGTCACGGACTGGTAGGGAGAAGAGAGACGATGACCACCACGCAAGCGATACAGACGCCTCCGGGCGTGCAGATCACCGGAGCGATAACGCCGGAGTTCGCGGAGATACTGACCTCGGACGCCCTCGACTTTCTGGCGCAACTCGCCCGCGCCTTCGAGCCGCGCCGCCAGGAACTTCTCGCGCGCCGGGCCGAACGGCAAAAGGCGCTGGATGCGGGCGTCCTCCCCGACTTCCTGCCAGAGACCTCTGCCATCCGCGCCGGGGACTGGACGGTGGCCCCGGTTCCCGCCGATCTGCAGGATCGCCGCGTCGAGATTACCGGGCCGGTAGACCGCAAGATGATTATCAACGCCCTCAACTCCGGCGCATCCGGCTTCATGGCCGACTTCGAGGACTCCAATGCGCCCACCTGGGAGAACTGCGTGCAGGGACAGATCAACCTGCGCGATGCCGTTCGCCGCACCATCACCTTCGCCAATCCCGATGGCCGCGCCTACCGCCTCAACGACAAGACGGCCACGCTCATCGTGCGCCCGCGCGGCTGGCATCTGCCGGAGAAGCATCTGCTTGTAGATGGCAGCCCTATCTCCGCCAGCCTGTTCGACTTCGGCCTCTACTTCTTCCACAACGCCCGCGCCCTGCTCGCCAACGGAACCGGCCC